>CBFGLU010000001.1:0-40000 GCA_965649685.1 uncultured bacterium
ACAAGTACGGCGTGCCTCGTATCTGCTTCATCAACAAGATCAACCAGACCGGTGGTGACTTCTACAAGTCGCTTGAAACCATTCACACCCGTCTTTCGAAGCATGCGTTGCCAGTCCACTTGCCAATCGGCTTTGAGAAAGACATCAACGGTGTCGTCGACCTGATCGACATGAAAGCCTACACTTACTCGGACTACACCGACAAGGCACTGGTTCCTGGTGACATCCCAGCCGACATGCAGGAAAAGGCCAAGAACGCCCGTAGTTTGCTGGTTGAAGCTGCCGTTGAAGCTGACGACGAACTGATGATGCGCTTCCTCGACGAGGGCGAAGACGCTATCACTACCGACGAGCTGAAGAGCGCGCTACGTAAGCGTATCCTTGCTGGTGACTTCTACCTGGTAACCGGTGGTGATGGTCGTGGTGTGATCGTCGAGAAGGTTCTCGACCTCGTCAGCGACTTCCTGCCGAACCCACTTGACGTAGGTGACACCTGGGGTGTGAATCCTAAGTCTGGCGAAGAGATCAGCCGCAAGCCTGACGCCAGCGAGCCGATGGCCGGTATCGCCTTCAAGATCGCGACCGACCCATTCGTCGGTAAGCTGATCTTCGTCCGTGTCTACTCTGGCACCCTGAAGGCCGGCTCATATGTTCTGAACACCACTACCGGTGAAAAGGAACGTGTCGGACGTATCGTCCGTATGCACGCCGACAAGCGTGAAGACATCGATGAGATCAAGGCTGGTGACATCGCCGCCGTCGTAGGTCTGAAGAGCACCTTCACCGGTCACACCCTTTGTGACGTGGCTAACCCGATTGCACTCGAAAGCATCACTTTCCCAGAGCCACCGGTCGCCATCGCCGTCGAGCCAAAGAGTAAGGCCGACCAGGAAAAGATGGGTATCGCCCTCGGTCGTCTGGCTGAGGAAGACCCTACCTTCCGCGTTCACACCGACGAAGAAACCGGCCAGACCATCATGTCCGGTATGGGTGAGCTGCACCTCGACATCTTGATCGACCGTATGAAGCGCGAGTTCAAGGTCGAGGCGAACATCGGTGAGCCACAGGTCGCCTTCCGCGAATCTATCAAGGGTACCAGCCAGGTTCAGGGTAAGCACGCCAAGCAGTCCGGTGGACGTGGCCAGTACGGTGACGTCTGGGTCCGCTTCGAGCCGAACGAGCCAGGCAAGGGCTTTGAATTCTTCGACGAGATCAAGGGTGGTGTGGTTCCGCAGGAATACCGTATGCCGGTCATGAAGGGTATCAAGGATACGCTCGATAGCGGTGTGATCGCCGGCTATCCAGTAGTCGATGTGAAGGCGACCCTGTACGACGGTAGCTATCACGACGTCGACTCAAGTGAACTGGCCTTCAGCCTGGCTGGTAGCCTGGCCGCCCGCGAAGGTGTCAAGCAAGCCAATCCTGTACTGCTCGAGCCTGTCATGCGCGTCGAGGTCACTACTCCTGAGGAATTCATGGGTGATGTGATCGGCGACCTTAACTCTCGTCGTGGCCGTATCGAGGCCATGGAAGACCTGGCTGGTGGTGCCAAGCTGATCAAGGCCTTCGTGCCACTCGCGCAGATGTTCGGTTACACCAACGACATCCGTTCGATGAGCCAGGGTCGTGCCGCTTCTACCATGGAGCTGGCCCAGTACGAGGAAGTACCACCGAACGTTGCACAGGAGATCATCGAGAAGCGGGCAAGCAAATAAGCCTATCCTATCGCTCCGTTGATTTATGTCACCCGTCATCTGACGGGTGACGTTTTTATTGCAACTATGCGGGAGGCTGGTATAATCTTGCTTAAGCTAAACTAAGCGATATTTGCGCGAAGGAAGACATGAAAACGAAACGAACATTTATCATTCCTGCACTCGCCATGCTGCTAGTGATGGGTTTGACCGTGCCAGCCTTGGCCCACGAAGGTTCAGACGATACGGTTGTCAGCAATGAGATTGAAACCGAAACTGAAGTTACGACCGGTACGGATGACTCCACGATCTCGATCAAGGCTGACGACGACAAGCAGACGAGGCTACAGCGCCAAGCTGAGCGCATCAAGGAGCGTCGAGCGGCCATAGAAGCGAAGCTGGCTGAGCGTAGGGCCGAGCACAAGGAGCGTCTTGAGGGACGTCGCTTGGCCACGTGCGAGAACCGTGAGCAGCGTATTAACCAGCTGCTTGATAGGAGTGCAGAGAACGGCAAGCGCCATCTGCAAGTCATCCAGCGGATCGAAGAAGGTATAAAGAAGTTCTACCATGATAAGGCGTTGTCGGCCGATGGGTATGACGCTGCACTTGCTGCGGCTGATGAGAGAGAAGCTGACGCTGTAGCGGCTCTTGACGTACTGTCAGACGTCGATTTCGACTGCGCGAATGCGGATGGCCAGAAGCCGGCCGCCGTGATCGCCTCGGCGGTCCATCAGCGGCACGACGCCCTGAAGGCCTACCGTACGACCGTGAAAGACCTCCTATTGGTCGTGAAGAAGTCGCTGAACGATAAGGCCGGAACCAGTACGGACGAGGCTACGAAGCAGGATGGGGAGGTATAGCCATGCGAAGCTATAAGGGATTCTCGATCGTTGAACTTCTGGTCATCGTGGGTGTACTGGTATTGATCGGTGGGCTCGGCTTCGTCGCCTGGAAGTCATTCAACAAATCAGCGAACGAGAACGGTACTCCTGTCTCGAATAGTCAGACCGCCGAAGTCATAACGACCGAGGAAGATCTGAACGAAGCTGCCAAGCAGCTTGATCAGTTGGATATTGAAGACGAAGACAGTCAGCAGGCCGAAAGCCAGGCTACGTTTTAGCAAGACTTGTCCGACAACGGCATAAGCGGTATCATGTAACCACGTATGAAACGTTTCGTGGGGGTGATGATACCGCTTATTATCATCGGAGCTTTAGTGATCGGCGGTATCGCGCTCGTGAGCGGAGCTTCGATCGATGCGCTTGATCCAGCCGGTCAGATCGCCGCTCAACAGCGAAAAGTCCTTATCCTGACGTTGTTTCTGAGCTCGCTCGTCGTCGTACCGGTATTCACGATGCTTATCGTGTTTGCCATCCGCTACCGTGCGAGCAACCACCGGGCCGAATACCGGCCCGAATGGGGTGAGAATAAGCTGCTGGAAGGTCTTTGGTGGGGTATCCCGATCGCCATCATCGGCGTGCTAGGTGTGGTAACGGTAGTGACGAGTCATAGCCTCGACCCGTATAAACCGATTGCCAGTGATAAGTCCACGTTGGAAGTGCAGGTCGTCGCTATGCAATGGAAATGGCTGTTCATCTATCCTCAATACGACGTCGCGACGTTGAATTACCTGCCGGTAGAGGTTGATCGGCCGATCCATTTCACCCTGACGGCTGACGCACCGATGAGCGCCTTCTGGATTCCGAAGCTAGGCAGTCAGATTTACGCCATGAACGGCATGCAGTCGGAACTGAACCTGATCGCGAACAAGACAGGTAGCTTTACCGGCTATACTACCAATATCAACGGTGAAGGCTACGCCGACATGACCTTTACGCTTAGGTCATATTCGACCGATGATTTCAACGCCTGGCGCAGGCAGGCGAATGCCGTGCCGGCACAGATTGACTCGCAGACCTACGAGACATTGTCGCAGCCGACCATCGACACCAAACTCCGTACGTATCGCCTGGCGGAAGAAAATCTCTTTGCTACCATAGTGCATGAACGTATGGATCATTCACACGAACAAATGAAAACCGGAGGGGGACATTGATGAACGGTTTCTTCGAATTTCTGATCGGCCGTCTGTCACCTGAGTACTTCCCGCAGGATCCCGTTACCATAGGGGCTGCGGTCGGCATGCCATTGACGGTGTTATTCATCGCCGGTCTCATAACCTACCTAAAACGCTGGACGTGGCTATGGAAGGAGTGGTTGACATCACTGGACGCAAAGAAGATCGGTGTCATGTACGGCATCGTGGCTATCGTCATGTTGCTACGAGGACTGGCGGATGCCGGTATGCTGCGACTGCAGACGGCGCTCAGTGCCGGTGATGCCAGCGGGCCGTTCAGTACCGACACCTTCCAGCAAGTATTCACCGCCCATGGCACCATTATGATCTTCTTCGTGGCCATGGGTCTGATGTTCGCACTGATCAACGTGGTCATGCCGCTCCTCATCGGCGCCCGTGACATGGCGTTTCCTCTGATGAACTCGATCAGTTTCTGGCTGTTCGCAGCCGGCATGGTATTGATTAACCTGTCGCTACTGTTCGGTGGCTTCTCGAATGCCGGTTGGCTGGGGTACCCACCGTTGACGGAGTTGGAGTACAACCCAGGGCCTGGCGTCGACTATTGGATATGGTCGCTCCAGATCGCCGGTATCGGCAGCCTGTTGTCCGGAATCAACTTCTTCGTGACGATATTGAAGCACCGCGCACCTGGCATGACCATGTTCAAGATGCCGATCTTCCCGTGGAGCGTCCTGGTGACCAGCGTGCTTATCATGCTGGCGTTCCCGATCCTGACGGTGACCTTGGCTCTCCTTAGTCTCGACCGTACCATGGGGATGCATTTCTTTACCTCCGACTTGGGCGGGAATCCGATGCTCTACATCAATCTCATATGGGCGTGGGGTCATCCTGAGGTGTATATCCTGGTACTGCCGGCCTTCGGCATCTTTTCGGAAGTCGTGGCCACGTTCTGTCGCAAGATGCTGTTCGGTTACCGCACCATGGTCTATGCCTTGATCGCCATCATGCTCCTGTCGTTCATCGTGTGGCAACATCATTTCTTCACCATGGGCGCGGGAGCGAACGTGAACGCGTTCTTCGGCATCATGACCATGGTCATCGCCATTCCGACCGGTGTCAAGATCTTCAACTGGCTGTTCACGATGTATCGGGGCCGTATTACGTTCAGCGCGCCGATGATCTGGTTCTTCGCGTTCGTGGTTACCTTCACGATCGGAGGTGTCAGTGGCGTCATGATGGCCGTGCCCGCGCTCGACTTCCAAGTACATAACACGATGTTCCTGGTCGCACACTTCCATAACGTCATAATCGGCGGCGTGGTGTTCGGCTTTTTCGCGGGCATTACGTATTGGTTCCCGAAGGTCTTCGGCTTCCGTTTGCACGACCGTCTGGGGCGATGGTCGGCCTATGCCTGGCAGCTCGGTTTCATCCTGGCGTTCATTCCGCTCTATATCCTTGGCCTGATGGGTGCCGTACGCCGGATCGACGACTATAGCGACCCATCGTGGCTACCGTTCTTCATCGTCTCCGGTATCGGCGTGATGGTGGTGGCGTTAGGAGTGGGACTGTTCTTATTACAAGTGGCTTACAGCATATGGAAGCGCAAGGAGCTGCGTGACACCACCGGTGATCCTTACGACGGCCGTACACTTGAATGGTCGGTGCCGTCGCCCGCGCCGCACTACAACTTTGCGGTCATTCCGACCGTGACCGAGCGGGATGAATGGTGGTACCGTAAGCAGGCGAAAAAGACCCGGTTGGCACGTGATGAGTACAAGGATATATGGCTGCCGAAAAACAGCAGCGTCGGGCTGACCGTAGGCATCTTGTCGGGATTATTCGGATTTGCGATCATCTGGCATCTCTGGTGGTTGGCGTTGATCTTGCTGGTAGCCGTGGTAGTGGTCATCATTCGTCGGACCCTCGACGATAACGGCGAGTACCGCATTACCGCACAAGAGCTGTACGAGGAAGCGAACGGAGGACTGGCATGAGCGAAGCTGAACGCCTGATGAAGCGAGAGAAGGCAGAGTACGGCTTCTGGCTTTACCTCATGACGGATCTGATACTGTTCTCAAGTCTGTTCGCTACCTACGTCATCCTGAAGCACAACACCGTCGGTGCCGGAACTGCCGCGGAACTGCTCGATCCGACTTACGCGCTTATCCTGACTATCGCACTGCTTACCAGTAGCTTCACGTCGGGCGTGGCTGCCGCCGCGTTCAACTTCGGCATGAAGCGACTCGGTCTCGGGCTTGTCCTGGCCACGGTTCTTCTCGGTCTGACGTTCCTGGGCCTGGAACTGGCGGAATTCGCCCATTTGGTGGCGGAAGGTGAGTCGTGGCGTGAGAGTGCCTTTCTCTCCGCGTTCTTCACTCTTGTCGGTACGCACGGGTTGCACATCACCGTCGGTCTGATCTGGGCGCTGACTCTCATGGTCTACATCATGAAGCGGGGCTTGACGCATAACGCCATGCGTAAGTTCGCGCTCTTCACGTACTTCTGGCACTTCCTGGACATCGTATGGATCTTCATCTTCGCGGTGGTATATCTCGCGGGAGGACTGGCATGAACGGGTTGGATCGAGAATTCAAGAAGCTGCTGGCCGTATATGTGATCGGTTTTGCCGCCGCGTTGCTGCTGAGCGTGGTGAGTTATCTGATGGTGATGGACGGATGGTTCGCGACCGACTGGATGACGATGATAGCCTTACTGGTGCTAGCAGTCATTCAGCTTGTCATTCAGCTCGTCTGCTTCTTGCATCTGCGGCCAGACCGAGACGCCTTCTCACGGACCGGTACCTTCATCTTCGCCGTCGGAACGGTTTTGATCATCGTGGTTGGTTCGATATGGATCATGAAGAACCTTGATTATCGTATGCATATGACACCGGAATCGATGCTCAAGTATATGTCGGAGCAGAACAAGAAAGGCTTTTAAGGGATGATAGGCGATTACTACCGGTTGACGAAGCCGGGTATCATCAAAGGTAACCTTATTCATGTGCTGGCCGGCTTGTTGTTCGCCCATGCCTATGGATTCTCGTGGCAAGCGGTAGTGGGGGTCGTCGCCGGTACGGTGCTTATCATTGCTTCGGCCTGCGTGGTAAACAATTACACCGACCGTGGTATTGATGCACGCATGAAGCGGACCAAGACCCGCGCGTCCGTCACCGGAGCCGTCACGCCGCGTAACGCCATGCTGTTCGCGACCGTTCTGTTTGTGGCCGGCATGACTCTTTTAATTAGCCTGACAAACCTGCTGGTCGTCATCATCGGGCTGGTGGCGTACGTCTTTTACGTCTTCATCTATGCGGTCGCCAAGCGTACCACGGTGCACAGCACGCTTGTCGGCGCTATTCCGGGCGCGTTGCCGGCGATGGCAGGGTATGTGGCGTTGAGCGGTCGGCTCGATCTGGCCGCATGGTTGATCTTCCTGCTCGTCCTGGTATGGCAGATGCCCCATTTCTATGCCATCTCTATCTTTCGGCGCGATGAATACAAGGCGGCCGGCTTACCGGTGTTGGGTGTCGTCAAAGGCTTTGACCAAGTACGCTGGCATATGGGCGCGTACCTGGCGTTATACGTGCTTGTCGTACTGCTTATCATCGTCAGCGGATCGATCAATCTGCTGGGCGGTGCCGTGTTGCTCATGGCCGCGTTGTATTGGGTGAGGGCGTACCTACGACCGGTTCATGACCAAGTCAAATGGGCAAAAACGGTTTTCGGTACGTCGTTGCTATTGACGATGACATTGTTGCTCGCGGTCGCACTCGATGCTGTGACTCCCGGGCTGACTACGTTACAATGGTAAGGAATCAAGAGAGGAACAAACATCACGACATGACCCATAATCTGAACGTAACCATCGTTGGTGGTGGCTTCGGCGGCGTGAAGGCGGCGCTTGAACTGGCCAAGGAGCCCACTGCCCGTATCACCCTGATTTCCGATAAACCTGATTTCCAGTACTATCCAGCTTTGTTCGCGACCGCGACGGGTCACAGTCATCGTGAGTCATGGGTGCCTCTGCAAGAAATATTCGCCGGACACAAGAACGTCACGTTGGTGCAAGACACCATCGAAACCATCGACACGGAAGCGAAGGTGCTGAAGGGCAAGGATGCGTATCATTACGAAGAAGTCATCCTGGCACTGGGCAGCGTGACCACCTATTTCGGTATCGAAGGGCTGGATACCTACGCGTACGGCATCAAGTCCCAAGATGAAATCCGACGTCTTCAGCAGCATCTGTGGGATGAAATGAGCGATGGTAGCGATGACGAGAAGAACTATGTCATCATCGGGGCCGGACCAACCGGGGTCGAGCTTGCTGGTGCCTTAGGTGAATACCTGCGGACGCTCCGCCAACACTTCGGTATCCGCAAGAAACGGTTACGTATCAGCCTGATCGAGGCGGCGCCACGCGTGCTGCCGCGACTTTCCGAGCATACCAGCAAGGTGGTACACGCACGCCTGACGGAGCTCGGCATCCATGTCGAGACCAACAAGAAAGTCGAGCGCCAGACGGCCGACAGCCTGATCGTGAACGGCAAGCCACTGACGACGCAGACGGTCATCTGGACTTCCGGGGTGGCCAACGCACCGTTCTACAAGGCGAACGAGGCACAGTTCGATCTGAATGACCGTGGCAAGGTCAAGGTTGACGAGTTCATGCGATCGAGCGCCCATGTCTATGTCATCGGTGATAACGCCAATACGCCATATGCCGGGCTGGCTCAGACCGCCCTGCACGACGCCATCTTCGTGGCCAAGCATCTGAAAGGCTCAAAGAAGCCCTACAAAGTGGTGCCGCCGCCGTCGGTCGTACCGGTCGGCCACCATTGGGCCGTATTCGAGTGGGGCAAGCTTCGCTTCAGCGGCTTACCGGCCGCCTTCATGCGCAGTGCCGCCGATATCATTGGCTATCACGACGTCCTACCCATAGGATGGGCGTTCAAGGCGTGGCGGGCCCAGTCGATCAAAGAGCTGCGCGTTCCGTCCGCCGTCTCTGACGAATAGGTTTTAACGGGTCGAATATGACCCCTTTACCACATCCGAAGAACCATGTATAATTAACCATATTGCGTTGCGAGGTATTTTACGACTGCGCGCTAAATATAACTATTTAAAGGAGAATAAATCTCAAATGGCAGATTTCGACCGAAGCAAGCCGCACGTCAACGTTGGTACCATGGGTCACGTTGACCACGGTAAGACAACCCTAACCGCAGCAATCACTCACGTGCTTGCCAAGAAGCTTCCAAGCGACGTCAACGTTCCTCGTAACTACGAAGACATCGACAACGCTCCAGAAGAAAAGGCTCGTGGTATTACCATCGCCTCATCTCACCAGGAATACGAGTCTGAAGCTCGTCACTACGCTCACGTAGACATGCCTGGTCACGCCGACTACGTTAAGAACATGATCACCGGTGCCGCCCAGGTTGACGGTGCGATCCTGGTAGTTGCCGCAACCGACGGTCCATTGCCACAGACCCGCGAGCACGTTCTGCTTGCCAAGCAGGTCGGTGTGCCTAAGATCGTTGTCTTCCTGAACAAGATGGACATCGCTGACCCAGAGCTCGTTGAGCTGGTCGAAATGGACATCCGCGAACTGCTGGCGAAGAACGGCTTCGACGAAGACGCTCCTATCATCAAGGGTTCTGCGACCAAGGCTCTCGAAGGCGACGCTGCCTACGAAGACGCCATCATGGAACTGGTCAAGGCTCTGGACGACTACGTACCTGAACCACCACGCGACATGGACAAGCCATTCCTGATGCCTATCGAGGACGTCTTCTCGATCAAGGGTCGTGGTACGGTTGCTACCGGTCGTATCGAAACCGGTGTCATCAAGCTGAACGACGAAGTTGAAATCGTCGGTGTGCGCGATACCCAGAAGTCAGTCGTTACCGGCATCGAGGCCTTCAAGAAGAACCTCGACCAAGGTCAGGCAGGTGACAACGCCGGTCTGCTGCTTCGTGGTATCGAGCGCGAGCAGATTGAGCGCGGCCAGGTCATCGCCAAGCCAGGTTCGATCACTCCTCACACCGAGTTCGAAGCTGAAGTCTACATCCTGAAGAAGGAAGAAGGTGGTCGTCACACCCCATTCTCAAAGGGTTACAAGCCACAGTTCTACTTCCGTACCACCGACGTTACCGGTGAGGTTGAACTGCCAGCTGACAAGGAAATGGTCATGCCTGGTGACACCATCACCTTCGTCGTGAAGCTGCTTGCTCCTATCGCTATGGAGCAGGGTCTGAACTTCGCGATCCGCGAAGGTGGCCGCACCGTCGGTGCCGGCGTCGTGACCAAGATTACCAAGTAATCACGGTTCACACCTATGAAAACACCCCGAGCGATCGGGGTGTTTCTTTATGAGAATTATCCGAATGCTATTCGGCGTTGTCGTGATCGAAGCGCTGGCCTAATCGAACCGTCAATTCAGGGGGCTGTACGGTTTCGTTTAGGGCCAGACTGACCACACGTCCCGCGTCTATCCGACGAGTCACGATTTCAGGGTATTCGCGTAACATCCGTAAGGCCACCTTATCGGTCTTGAGCATAGGCGCGGTAAATTCGGTGATATCCGGGTCATTGATCACTTCTTCGTTGATGCGGCTGAGCACCGACAAGGCAAGTTGTTTCTTGACATGTTCGACATGCAAAAAGCGTTCACGACGTCGATTGTGTTCGTAGGATAGCGCACTCATAATTGTATTATAGCATAAACATAATGAATAAGCAAGTTTACAGATACGACCTCTTATGCTATGCTAATTCGGTATAACAATTGTGTTGACAACTTGACCAGACATGAGCTGCCGTCGCGCATGACATGAATCGAGCCAAGGTTACGACACGCCAATAAAGAGGAGTCATAATGGCCAAAGAAGAAGGTCTGCGGATTCGTATCCGTCTCAAAGCATACGATCACAAGGTGATCGATCAGTCAGCAAAGCAAATCATCGACACGGCTGTGCGCACTGGTGCGTCAATCGCCGGTCCGGTACCACTGCCTACCCGCAAGAGCACTTTCACGGTGATCAAGAGCCCGCACGTTTACAAGACCGGTGGTGAAAGCTTCGAGATGCGCGTCCATAAGCGTCTGATCGACATTACCAACGCGACCCCGAAAACCATCGACAGCCTGCAGAACCTTAGCTTGCCTGCTGGTGTCGATGCCGAAATCCGTATGTAGTCAGTAGACTTCATCTGAAAACCGCCTCTTATGAGAGGCGGTTTTTTAGTAATTGACGTAGTTAGTTTTTCTTCTTGTCGTCGACCGGTTGCACGTAGGTGCTTTCGGTGTCAGCCTGGGTGGCCTCGATCTTATCATAGATCGACTGAATGTCGCTCTGAAGGCGCAGGATCCAGATCGAGAACAGTACGACGACGGTACCGAGTACCAGCCAGTATACGGTCTGCCGTGTCAGGCGGAAGGTCATGAACTCACCGTTATCAGGTGTAAGCACGACGCCTGAAGCCTTCGCAGGGGCTTTCTTCGCAGCCGGGCGCTTGACCGGCTTCTTAGTTGCTGTTTTCTTGGTTGGGGTCTTTTTCGTAGCCATGCATATAGTATACAACGCTTGTGCTTACATCACGTGTTTATTACAATGAAAATGATTCATGACGAAACAAACAGGCAAAAGAACGCCATCTACCCAACGTAAGACGGTCAGACAAACAACCTCTCAGTCGAAGCGGCTGCACGAGCGTGTCTTTGAAAGTGACGGTACCTACTTCCTGAAACTGGTATTGGTATTCCTACTGGCTACCTTCTGGGTAAAATTCGGCACCCCATTTTCTTTAGGCGGGTTAGTCTTCACGGCCGTACCGGTCGGATTGCTGATCGGCATCCTGCTGGTGCGGATATTTGAGAAGCATCAGGCCGATCGGAAGATCTGGTATGCGCTTCTCATCGTCGTTGCCGTCATCACGTTCTACGACCCGTCCGGTATCGTCATCTAAGCGCGGACTACCTCTTGACGTAAGGGGTATAAATGTGCTACGATTAAACGGTAACTTATTACGTAATAACAACTCGTTCCTGTGCGAATTGGTAGGTCCACTCCGGAAACCACCAGCCGCCGGGGATTTTAAGTGGGAGAAAAGAAGGCATGAAAGCACTTCTCGGTACCAAGATTGGTATGACCCAGATCCTAGCTGAAGACGGGACCGCAACGCCGGTTACCCTTATTCAAGCTGGCCCTGTCACCGTGACTCAGGTGAAGTCCGTCGAAGCCGACGGCTACAACGCGGTACAGGTTGCATTCGGATCGGGTAAGAACCTGAGCAAGGCCGTCGCTGGACACGTTAAGTCCAGCAAAGTATCTCCGAAGTATATTCGGGAATTCCGCGTCGAAGAACTGCCAGCCGACCTGAAGGTCGGTGACCAGATCGACGTAAGTGCATTCGCACTCGGTGACCACGTCGACGCGACGGGCACCTCGAAGGGTAAGGGTTTCGCCGGAACGGTGAAGCGTCACAACTTCAATACCAGCAAGAAGACCCACGGTGGTAACGGTAACGTCCGTAAGCCGGGTTCGATCGGATCGATGTATCCGCAGAAGGTCTTCAAGGGTAAGCGCATGGCCGGCCGTATGGGCGGTGAGCGTGTGACCGTGAAGAACCTCGAAGTCGCCTATGTCGACAGCGAGAACAACCTGATCGGTCTGAAGGGTGCAGTGCCTGGCCCACGCAAGAGTCTGATCATCATCGGAGGTAACGCGTAATGGCTGAGACTACCAAAGCAACTACTCCGACCCTGCCGAAGAGCGTCTTCGGTGTCGAGGTCGACAACCATGAGCTGCTGAAGCTCGCCTACGACAGCTACCTGGCAAACGGCCGTTCGGCTCACGCTCGTACGCTGGAACGAGGCGACGTCCGTGGTGGTGGTAAGAAGCCATGGAAGCAGAAGGGTACTGGTCGTGCACGTTTCGGTTCGACTCGTAACCCAATCTGGCGTGGTGGTGGTGTCGTATTCGGCCCGACCGGCAACGAGAACCACACCAAGCGCCTGAGCACCACTTCGAAGCGCGTCGCCGTTTCGCAAGCGCTCTCGCTCGCCAACAAGGCGAAGAAAATCGTCTTGAAGGATGTCAAGACCACCGGTAAGACCGCCGAGATCGTCAAGTTCCTGGAAGCTAACAAGCTTGACCGCAAGGTACTGATCGTCGTCGACGAGAAGACGCCGGAGCTGATCCGTGCTACCAGCAACCTGCAGAACGTTCTACTGGTTCGTAGCACCTACCTGAGTGTCTACCACATCCTGAACGCCGACCACATCGTGTTGGCACCTGCCAGCGTCAAGACCATCGAAGCATGGCTGACCGGAAAGGAGACTAAGTAATGAGTATCCTTATTACCCCACGGGCGACCGAGAAGGCCTACGGCCAGAGTCAGAAGAACGTGTATGTCTTCAACGTACCACTCGACGCCAACAAGCAGCAGATCGCCGACGCGGTCAGCGCGCAGTACGACGTCAAGGTCGCCAACGTAGCTACCGCCGTCCAGGCTGGTAAGGCTATCCGCTACTCACGTGGCAAGAAGCGCTACCCAGGCACGACCAACCGTAAGGACACTAAGAAGGCCTATGTCACCCTGAGTGAAGGCAGTTCGATCCAGATCTTCGAGCAGCCTGCCGAACAAGCAGCAGAGGAGAAGAAGTAATGCCGATTAAGCAGTACAACCCAACCACCCCTGCTCGTCGCGGCATGACAAGCCAGGACTTAAGCGACATTACGACCCGTAAGCCGCTGAAGAGCCTGACGAAGAGCAAGAAGCAGAACGCCGGTCGTAACAACGCCGGTCGCATCACGGTCCGTCATCGTGGTGGTGGTGTCAAACGCCACTACCGTCTGGTGAACCACCGGCTTGCTCCTGGTCTGACCGCGACCATCGAGCAGATCGAATACGACCCGAACCGTTCGGCCCGTATCGCCCGCGTCAAAGACCAGCACGGTCTGTACCACTACGTCATCGCTGACACCAGCATGACCGTCGGTAAGACCATCGCCAGCGGTGAGACCGCACCAATCGAAACCAGTAACCGTATGCCGCTCAGCCAGATTCCTGTCGGTACCAGCATCTACGCCATCGAAATCCACCCAGGTAAGGGTGCCCAGATGGTCCGCTCTGCCGGTGCCAAGGCGCAGCTGATGGCAAAAGAAGGTGACTACGCCCTCGTACGTCTGCCAAGCGGTGAAGTCCGTCGTTTCCGCGTGGAATCACAGGCTACCATCGGTACCGTCGGTAACGTGCAGCACCAGAACATCAAGGTCGGTTCTGCCGGTCGTAACCGTCGTAAGGGTATCCGCCCATCCGTCCGTGGTGTCGTCATGAACGCCGCCGACCACCCGCATGGTGGTGGTGACGGTGGTCGTCACGGTAGCGGTAAGGCGCCACGTACCCCATGGGGTCAGCTGACGCTCGGTTACCGTACCCGTCGCCGCAAATCAACCAACAAGTTAATCGTTCGAACGCGCCACGACGCGAAGAGGAAGAGGTAGTTTATGAGTCGATCACTCAAAAAAGGCCCATTCGTTGACGCGAAACTGGCCAAGAAGGTCGCCGCCCTTTCTAACGATGACCGTACCGTCATCAAGACCTGGGCTCGCGCCAGCACGATCACGCCAGACATGGTAGGCAAGAACTTTGCCGTCCACAACGGTCGCGTGCACGTGCCTGTATATGTAACCGAGAACATGGTGGGACACAAGTTGGGCGAATTCAGCCCGACCCGTAAGTTCCGCAAGCACGGTGGAAAGGACAAGAAGTAATGGCTGACCAAACCACCGTCCGTGCCTACGCCAAAGGTGTTGAGATCGCTCCTCGCAAGGTGAGCGTCGTCGCCAGCCTCGTACGGGGTCGCAGCGTCGCCGACGCACTGGTCATCCTTGACCACGTGCCACGCCGCGCCGGAACTCCGGTCAAGAAAGCGATTGCCAGCGCCCAGGCTAACGCCATCAACAACCACGGCCTCGACGGCAAGACCCTGGTCATCTCGACCTTGAGTGTCACCGTCGGAACCCGTCTGCGCCGTTACAAGCCAGCTTCTAGGGGCCGCGCTTTACCATTCCAGAAGAAGACCAGCAACATCTTGGTTGAGGTAAGCGGCAACCTGAAGCCGGCTAAGAAGCCTGCGGCCACCAAGCCAGCAGCAAAGAAAGAAGAGGAGAAGTAGCATATGGGTCAGAAAGTAAACCCGATCAGCTTCCGCCTCCAGGTTCACAAGAACTGGGACTCTCGCTGGTTCGCCGGCAAGAAAGACTTTGCGAACTGGTTGGCTGAAGACATCAAGATCCGCGACCTGATTGAGAAGCGGTTCAACTCACGCCCGACCATTCATCGCATTGAGATCGAGCGTAGCGCCAACCTCATCACTGTCACCATTCACACTGCTAAAGCCGGTGTGGTCATCGGTCGCGGTGGTGCAGGTGTTACCGAACTGAAGGGTCAGATCGAAAAGATCGTCAGCCTGCCAGTCCGTATCAACATCGAAGAAGTGAAGCGCCCGGACCTGAGCGCCAAACTGGTCGCCGAGAACATCGCGCGCCAGCTGGAACGTCGTATCAACTTCCGCCGCGCCACCAAGCTGGCCGTGCAGAATACCATGAACGCCGGTGCCAAAGGTATCCGTATCCAGGTATCTGGTCGTCTGAACAACGCTGAAATGGCCCGTCGTGAGAAAGTGTCGGAAGGTTCCGTACCTCTGCACACTCTGCGCTCTGACGTCGACTTCCATACCGCTCGGGCACAGATGCCGAACGGTGGTGGTATCACCGGCATCAAGGTGTGGATCAACAAGGGTGAAAGGAGCTAATCGATATGTTGTTACCGAAGAAGACGAAATATCGAAAAGTTCGCATCGGCAAGAACAAGGGTAACGCGACCCGTGGCAACTACGTGGCATTCGGCGACTACGGCCTGCAGGCCCAGTCGAACGAACGGGTGACCAGCCGCCAGATCGAGTCTGCACGTCAGGCGATGACCCGCTACATCAAGCGTGGTGGTAAGATCTGGATCCGTATCTTCCCTCATACTCCTGTGACAAAGAAGCCGCAGGACGTAAAGATGGGTAGCGGTAAGGGTAACCCTGAATATTTCGCTGCCAAGGTAAAAGCTGGTACCGTCATGTTCGAAATGAAGGGTGTGCCAGAAGATGTTGCCCGTGAGGCGATGCGCCTGGCCGCACATAAGCTGCCAGTGAAGACCAAGTTCATTAAGCGGGAGGAAGCGTAAGATGGCTGAAACCAAGAGTACGAAGAAACCTGCCGCCAAGAAGGAACTGAACTTGCAGGAGCAGTTGGTTGCCAAGCGCGCCGATATGCTTGAACTGCAGAAATCAAACCGTGCCGGCGAGCTCGTGAACCCACGCGCCATCACCAGCACACGCAAAGAAATCGCCCGCCTGCTCACGGCTATCCGTGCCGAAGAGCTTTCGGGAAAGGAGAGTAAATAATATGGCCAAGACATTGACCGGTATCGTGACTTCGGACAGCCGCGACAAGACTATTACCGTCACTGTGACTAGTCGTGAGACTCATCCTATTTACGGCAAGCAGTACACCGTGAACCGTAAGTATCAGGCTCACGACCCGAAGAACGAAGCCCACAAGGGTGACAAGGTGCAGATCTCTGAGATCCGCCCGGTCTCTAAGACCAAGAGCTTCCAGCTTGCCAACATTGAGGAGCGCTCGAAGGGCAGCCTGGAACTGAAGCAAGACGTGACGGAGGTGGAAGCGTAATGATCCAGCAAGAATCACGCCTTAAGGTGACCGACAACAGCGGTGCGAAGGAAATCCTTTGTATCCGTGTGCTCGGTGGCACCAAGCGTCGCTATGCTCACGTCGGTGACGTCATCGTCGCGACCGTGAAGGACGCCAACCCAACTGGTAACGTGAAGAAGAAGTCGGTCGTCAAGGCCGTCGTCGTCCGGACCCGCAACCAGATCAAGCGTAAGGACGGCAGCACCATCGCATTCGATGACAACGCCGCCGTCATCATCAACGATGACAAGACCCCACGTGCGACCCGTGTCTTCGGACCAGTTCCACGTGAACTGCGTGACCTCGGTTACGCCAAGATCATCAGCTTAGCTCCGGAGGTACTCTAATATGGCCCGTATTCGTAAAGACGACCAAGTGAAGATCATCGCCGGCAAGCACAAGGGCACGACTGGTAAGGTACTGGCGGTCGACACTAAGAAATCCGCCGTACTGGTGGAAGGTGTCGGTGTCGGTCACCGTCACGTCAAGCCTACTCAGCTGAACCCACGCGGTGGCAAGAAAGACATCCATGTCGCCATTGACATCTCGAAGGTCGCGCTCATCGTTGACGAGAAGACTTCGAAGACGTCGCGCGTCGCGTTTGAAAAGAAGGCCGACGGCACCAAAGTACGTGTCGCCCGTGCCCTAAAGAATAAGGAGATCAAATAATGGCAAAAGCTGCTGTTAGTACCGCTCCTCGCTTGAAAGCCTTGTACGCTACACAGTACGTCAAGGAACTGCAGGCCGAACTTAACCTCGACAACGTGCACCAGGTGCCAAAGCTCGAGAAGATCGTCGTAAGCGTAGGAACCGGTAAGACCAAAGAAGACAAGCGTGCGCTTGAAACCGTTAAGAACACGCTGACGAAGATTACCGGCCAGGCACCGGTCGAGCGTTTGGCAAAGAAGTCGATCGCTGGCTTCAAGATCCGTGCCGGCATGGGCGCACCGGTCGGTGTGGCCGTCACCCTGCGTGGTGCTCGCATGTACGAGTTCCTCGACCGCTTGGTCAACGTTTCTCTGCCGCGTGTCCGTGACTTCCACGGCGTCAAGGCGAAAGCCTTCGACAAGGGCGGCAACTACAACCTCGGTCTGATCGAACAGTCGATCTTTCCAGAACTGACCTTCGAAGAGACCCAGGTGCTGCACGGATTGCAGATCACCTTCGTCATCAAGAACGAAGACAAGGCTCATAGCCGCGCCCTGCTTGAGAAGTTCGGCGTACCGTTTGAAAAGGATGGAGGAAATAGGTAATGGCTAAGAAATCCATGATCGCACGCGACGAAAAGCGTAAGAAGATGATTCAGAAGTACGCCGCAAAGCGTGCCGAGCTGAAGGAATTGGGCGACCAGGAAGGTCTGCAGAAGCTGCCGAAGAACTCCAGCCCGACCCGTTGGAAGAACCGCGACGTCCTGAACGGCCGTCCACACGGATACATGCGCCGTTTCGGCCTGAACCGTATCAACTTCCGCGAAAAAGCATCAAAGGGTGAGATCCCTGGCGTCACAAAGAGTAGCTGGTAGGAAAGGAGTAAGCATATGTCACTACAATCTACAGACCCAATCGCTGACCTCCTGACCCGTATCAGGAACGCCAGCATGGTCGGCAAGACCGAAGTCCGCGTACCGAACGCAAAGCTGAAGAAGGTCGTCGCCGACCAACTGAAGAAGAACGGTTACCTGTCAGACGTCAAAGTCGAGGCAGGCACACCACGCGACACCCTCGTCATCACCATCAATAAGGACGGCGAAAACGCGAGGTTCACCGAGCTGACCCGTATGAGCAAGCCTGGTCGTCGCATGTACGTCGGTGCCAATGACATCCCACGCGTAAAGAGCGGCCGAGGTATCGTCCTGATCTCTACGTCGAAGGGTGTCATCACCGGTCAGGAAGCTGCCAAGCAGCGTCTTGGCGGTGAGGTACTGCTGAAGGTTTACTAGGAAACAATTAAGAAGGAACTACTATGAGTCGAATCGGAAAACTACCAATCCAGATTCCATCAGGCGTGACAATCACGGTCGACTCAGATGTGATTGCCGTTAAGGGCGCCAAAGGCGAACTGACCGTGCCACACCTGAGCGACGTGACCGTTACTGTCGAGGATGGCGTCGCTACCGTTACCCGCAAGAGTGACGAAAAAGTATCAAAGAGCCAGCATGGTCTGCAGCGTGCGCTGCTGAACAACGCCGTCGTCGGTGTGACCCAGGGCTTCGAAAAGAAGCTCGAAGTCAACGGTGTCGGTTTCCGTGTCAATGGCGGCGGCCAGGAGATCGAGATGAGCCTCGGCTTCAGTCACCCGGTCAAGTACAAGGCCCAGGACGGCGTTCAGCTGACCGTCAACAAGATGGAAATCACCGTGAACGGCATCGACAAGCAGAAGGTCGGTCAGACCGCTGCTGAGATCCGTGCGCTGAAGAAGCCTGAGCCGTACAAGGGCAAGGGTATCAAATATGCCGACGAGCAGATTCTGCGCAAGGCAGGAAAGACAGGTAAGTAATCATGAACAACCTCGCTAAGAAACTCATGAACAAGGGTCTCAGGAAGGCCCGCGTCCGCGCGACCGTTTCCGGTACCGCCGCACGCCCACGCCTGACCGTTACCATCTCGAACCTGCACGTGTCGGCTCAGCTGATCGATGACGTCAACCAGGTTACCCTGGCTGCTGCGACCACCGTCGGTAAGAAGCTGACAGGTACGATGACTGAGAAAGCCGCCGTCGTCGGTACGGACATCGCCAAGAAGGCAAAGAAAGCAAAGATCAACGCCGTAGTGTTTGACCGTAATGGTCGGGCATATGCCGGTCGCCT
This sequence comes from uncultured bacterium, assembly GCA_965649685.1. GTDB lineage: Bacteria > Patescibacteriota > Saccharimonadia > Saccharimonadales > Saccharimonadaceae > UBA1020. Next base: position 19,308 of record CBFGLU010000001.1, read on the forward strand.
GAAGGCGCTGGCTGACGCGGCTCGTAACGAAGGATTGGAGTTCTAGTATGGCAGAACAGACTGCGAATACTACCCCACAGGCCCAGGGTCGCACACAGCGTCCGGCACGTGGTGGCCGTCGGGATGACCGACGAAACCAAGCCCCGGCCGAACCAAAGCAGTTCGAGGAGCTTGTCATCAACATCGACCGTGTCGCACGTGTCGTAAAAGGTGGACGTCGTTTCCGCTTTAAGGCCCTGGTTGTCGTGGGTGACCGCAAGACCAAGGTTGGCGTAGGTGTCGCCAAGGGTGCTGACGTCCAGTCGGCCATCTCGAAGGCTACCGACGTCGCAAAGAAGAACATGGTAACGATTCCGGTGGTGAATACTACCATTCCTCACGAAGCGGAGATCAAGCTGTCAGGCGCACGCGTCCTGATCAAGCCAGCTGCTCCAGGTACCGGTATTATCGCCGGTGGTGTCGTCCGTCAGATCATCGGTGTGACCGGCATCAACAACATGCTTTCAAAGAGCCTCGGTTCAACCAACAAGGTGAACATCGCATATGCGACCATCGAAGCGTTGAAGAGTCTGGTTCCGAAGGAAGAATGGGTGAACGCTCAGCCAACCAAAAAGACCGCGAAGAAGGAGACGAAGTAATGAAATACAACGAACTCCAGGTTTCTGCCAACAAGGATAAGAAGCGTGTCGGTCGCGGTATCTCTGCCGGCCAAGGTAAGACGGCTGGTCGTGGTACCAAAGGCCAGGGCTCACGTACCGGTAAGAAGCTGAACGCTACCTTTCAAGGTGGTCAGCGCGCGTTGGTACAGGCGATTCCTAAGAATCGTGGATTCAAGAGCCTGCGCACGCCTGCTCAGGTCGTCTATCTTGACCACCTGAACGCGTTCAACGGCAAGACAGTCGACAACATGAGTCTGTTCGAAGCCGGCTTGGTCGCGACGCCGTTCCACACCGTGAAGGTCATCGCCCGTGGCGAACTGACTGCCAAGGTAACCTTGAACGTGCAAGCAGCCAGCGCAAGCGTCAAAGCTGCCGTTGAAAAGGCTGGTGGTACCTTCAATAAGACCACCACACCGCTTCCAAAGAGCACCAAAGAAGCCGAACAAGCTGACAAATAGCAATTTGCTGTTCGCCTCGTAGTATACTTAAACAAGTATGCTACGGCTCGAGACAGGAAAATGCCAAAGAATGAGGGGTAGAATCTGATGAACTGGAAAACAATCCTTAAATCCGTGAAGAACGGGGACATGCGAAAACGACTTCTGGTCGTGTTAGGCCTGGTGGTCGCATACCGATTCCTGGCCCATATTCCCGTACCACTCGCGGAACCGGCCGAAATGCGCGAAGTCATCAATAGCGTGGTGTCTGGCAGTGACTTCGGAGGTTTCCTCAACCTTCTATCCGGTGGTGCATTGGCAAGTTTCTCCGTCGTGCTGGTAGGTCTTAGCCCGTTCATTACCGCGTCGATCATTACCCAGCTGCTGACCAAGGCCATCCCACGTTTGGAAGAGTTGCATAAGGACGGAGAATCCGGACGTCGTAAGATTCAGCAGTGGACTCGAATCATCAGCCTGCCGCTCGCCGTCGTACAATCCATCGCCTTCATCTATATCCTGCGTCAGTCCGTCTTGGCGGGTAACACGACGTCTGCCCTCGGTGAGGCTACCTTGATGGAATGGATCGTGGCCGTCGGCGCCATGACTGCGGGTTCTATGCTGTTGATGTGGCTCGGTGAGATCATGACGGAGCAGGGCGTCGGTAACGGACTTTCACTCCTTATCTTTGCCGGTATCGTCAGCCAGCTGCCTCAGACGATGCAAACTATCGGTACGTCGCTCACCGATACCTCAAGCGGTAGCTTGAGCGTGTTCGGCTGGTTCAGCTTGCCGGTTAATCCGCTGGCCTTCTGGGTGGTACTGGCGGTGACATTGGTGTCTCTGGCGGTCCTCTACTTGCTTGTGAAAATCAACGAAGCGCAGCGTGTCGTCACCATCAATTACGCCAAGCGTGTGCAGGGCAACTCGAGCTATGGCGGCGTCAAGAGCATCCTACCGATGAAGCTGATCGCGGCCGGTGTGATTCCGGTCATCTTCGCGGTCGCATTCCTTAGCCTGCCGGCCTTCGTAGGTCAGGTATTGAAAGCCACCGGCAACCCTGACATGATGCTGATCGGCGACAATCTGGTGGCATGGTTCCAGACACCGAACCCTGGTGAGTTTACTGGCGAGACATGGCAGGCCTTCATCTACCCAAGTATGTACTTCCTGCTGGTCATTGCCTTCACATACTTCTATACCGGCATCGTGTTCAACTCGAATGAGATCGCCGAGAACCTTCAGAAACAGGGTGGTTTCATCGAAGGTGTCCGTCCCGGTGAGCAGACCGAGAAATACTTGGCGAGCACTATGAACCGATTGATCCTGTTCGGCTCATTGGTACTGGGTCTCATCGCTGTCCTGCCATTCGTCGCCGAGTATCTTCTTTACCAACTGGCCGGCGTCCAGAACAGCAACCTGGCGGTCGGTGGAACCGGTATCCTGATCGTGGTATCGGTCGCGCTTGAGGCGTTGCGTCAGATCAATTCTCGCGCCCTGATGGTCACCTACGACGATTACAAGTAATTAAACGGACCTCACGTACCCATTTGCGGCTCACTCGGTGGGCCGCTTATGGTATAATTTTACCTAATGGCCTCGGGGTTGAAAATCAAACACGAATCTTCTCATGTCATGGCGCGAACGGTCGCGGCCATCGTGTTCATCGCACTTTGTCTGCTGGTGGCGTTTTATGGATTGCGTTGGTATAACACGGGTGAGACTGGTCCGTTCCCGCTTCCTATCGCGGCCGCAGGTCCCGTCGTCGATGAGACTGACGTCACGGATGAGCAGCTGACAGAATTTAAGGCAGAGGCAGGCGAGCCTCGCTATATCAGCATTCCGGTGCTTGACGTGGCCCAGTCGCGTGTCATAGGCATAGGGACGGATAAGAATAATGCATTGCAGTTGCCAGACAACATTCACGACGCAGGTTGGTACAAGAAAAGCGCCCTACCGGGTAGCGGCACGGGTTCGGTACTGATCGTTGGACGCAGCGGTGGTCCGACTCGTCCTGGTGCGTTTGCACGTGTGACGTCACTCCAACCGGATGATCTTATCATCATTGAGCGAGGTGACGGTGTGAGCTTGAACTACCGAGTTTATGATGTCCGCACCATGTCGGTCGAAAAGGCCATGCAAAGTGGCATCAAGGAGATGATGTACTCGGCTGAACCTGACACCGAGGGTCTCGGTATCGTCGTATCAAGCGGCAAGTGGGTACCTAAGCATCGTGAGTATGATCGTCGCGTCATGATACGTGCGCTTTTGGTTGAATAGTGAGCCTTGGGCATTGCATGGCTTGACGTCTGGCTGCGAAACGGTACAATGTTAGTATCAAACCTATCGTTTCACCTGCGGGTAGCTCGTGAAAATATCTTTATAAACGCTTTACGGCACTCTTATTTTCCTGTATAATCTAACTTTGTAATTTATGGCTGGACAAAAGGAAGTAATCAAGATGCAGGGAACGGTGGTGGAAGCACTGCCTAACACCCAATTCCGGGTTGAACTTGAGAACGGTCATAGTATTATCGCCCACATCAGCGGGAAGATGCGCAAGCATTATATCCGCTTGGTACCGGGAGATAAGGTAGAAGTTGAGATGACCCCTTACGACCTTACGAAGGGACGAATCAGCTTCCGCCTGCGAGACGAGCGACCTTCTACGAAGGCCGCCTAAATATCAACGTAAGGGAACAGGAGTTTTTACGCGCTCATGAAAGTTCGTGCGAGTGTCAAGAAAATCAGTCCCGATGACCAATTGGTACGCCGTAAAGGCCGCCTCCGCGTCATCAACAAGAAGAAACCTAAGAACAAGCAAAGGCAGGGTTAAGCATGACTCGAATTAGCGGGGTAACCATCCCAGCTGAAAAGCAAGTGCAGATCGCTCTTACCTACATTTATGGTATTGGGCCCAAGCACTCTCGAGACATCCTTGCGGCGGCAAAGATTGAGCCGACCACTCGGGTGAAAGATCTCACCGAGGCTGAAGAACAGAAACTTCGTGAAGTAGTCGATCGTGACTACATGACCGAGGGTGATCTCCAACGTCTCGTAACCAACAACATTAAGCGACTGAAAGATGTCGGCGCCTACCGTGGCTTGCGTCACAAGGCAGGTCTGCCGGTCAACGGTCAACGAACCCGCACGAATGCACGAACTCGCAAGGGTAAGGCGATCGCAGTAGGTGGAACGCAGAAGAAGGCCGCGTCGAAGACGTAGAAAGGAACTGATATATGGCAGAAGCAACTCAGAAAACAGCTGCCCGTAAAAAGCAGCGCCGATCAGTTCCAGCTGGTCAGATGCACGTCCAGGCGACGTTCAACAACACTATCATCACGTTCACCGATAAGAAGGGTGCCGTCTTGTGCGCCTCTAGCGCCGGTGCCTGTGGCTTCCGTGGTAGCAAGAAGGGTACGGCGTACGCTTCTCAGGTTGCCGCTGAAAAAGCCGCGGAGATGGTTCAGAACCTGCACGGCATGAAGTCCGTCGACGTGTTCGTCAAGGGTGTCGGTCTCGGTCGCGACGCCGCCGTCCGCGCGTTGGCGAACTACAACATCCAGGTTGAAAGCATTAAAGATGTGACCGGTGTACCACACGGTGGTACTCGTCCACGTAAGGCAAGGAGGGTCTAATCATGGCACGTGATACTTCACCTATTGTGAAGCAGAGCCGCCGCGAAGGTTACGCCCTGCATCCAAAAGCACACAAGATTCTGATCAAGAAGCCAGGTATTCCTGGTCAGCACTCTGGCGGTCGTCAGAGCAAGCCGAGTCTGTATCAGATTCAGCTTCGCGAGAAGCAAAAGGTCCGTCGTTTGTACGGTCTGCTTGAAAAGCAGTTTGCCAAGCTTATGAAGGAAGCCGCCCGTAAGGACGGTCTAGCGGGTGAGAACCTGCTCCAACTGCTTGAGCTACGTCTCGACAACACCGTTTATCGCGCTGGTCTGGCTACTAGCCGCCGTGCTGCACGTCAGCTTGTCGGCCACGGCCACTTCCTGCTGAACGGTCGTCGTGTCGACATCCCGTCGATTCGCGTCAAGGTCGGCGACGTCATTACCGTACGTGAGAAAAGCCACAAGAGCGGCTACTTCACGAACATCGACGACGTCGTAGCTAACAGTGTCCAAGGACCGCTGAGCTGGCTCAAGAGCGACACTAAGAAGCTCAAGATTGAAGTTACCGGATTGCCAAAGCGCGAAGAAGCCGAGGCAGAGATCAACGAACAATTAATTGTTGAGTACTACTCACGCTAATCAAGGAGACACTATTATGTCAAAAGCTATTCACAACCCTGCACTGGCTGGCATCGAAGAGCACTCCGGCGTGAGCGCCACCTTCGTGGTGGAGCCGTTGCACTCAGGCTACGGCAACACCCTGGGTAACAGCCTGCGCCGTGTTCTTCTGTCAAGCATCCGTGGTGGTGCGGTCGTCGCATTCCGCATCGAGGGTGCAACCCATGAATTCACTACTGTTCCTGGTATCCAGGAAGACGTCGTGGACATCATGCTGAACATGAAGAACGTTCGCGTCAAGGTTCACACCGATGAGCCAGTCGAACTGCGTCTTGAAAAGAAGGGCGCCGGCCCTATCACTGCCGGTGACATCAAGGCGAATGCCGATGTCGAGATCGTAAACCCGGAACAGGTCATCTGTACCGTCGACGATGCCAAGAAGAGCGTCGTGATCGACTTGGTCGTCGAAGCTGGTCGCGGTTACCGCACCATCGATGAATCATCGAACGCACGTATCCACAGCGACATGATCGCATTGGACGCTGTCTTCAGCCCAGTCCTGCGTGTCCGCTACAAGGTAGATCCTACCCGTGTCGGTCAGGAGACCAACCTGGACAAGCTACGCCTCACCGTCGATACCGACGGCAGCATGAGTCCTAAGGATGCCTTCGAAGAGGCCGCTGCGATCCTGGTCAACCAGTACACCGCATTGGCTGGTAGTACCAGCGTTGAAGCCGCACCTGCGCTTGGTCAGGAAACTGACGAAGAGAGCAACGAGCTGAACACGCCGATCGAAGAGTTGAACCTGAGCGCACGTACCGCGAACGCTCTGGTGAACAACGACATCCGCACCGTTCACGACCTGGTCACTCTTAGCGAGCAGGACCTGCGTGAGCTGAAGGGATTTGGCTCTAAGGCTCTTGATGAAGTCAAAGATAAGTTGGCGGAACTGGAGCTCTAAGATATGCATCGACACGGATACAAAGGACGTAAGTTCGGTCGCGAACGCGATCAGCGCCGTGCGCTCGTGAAGGGTCTGGCTACCAGCCTCGTCGAGCACGGTAAGATCGAGACCACCTTGCCAAAGGCAAAGGAACTCGTCCGTTACATTGAAAAACTAATCACCAAGGCGAAGAAAGGTGACCTCGCGTCACGTCGCCAGGTGATCGCAGGTCTGAGCACCCAGGCTGCAGCCTTCAAGCTGGTCGACGAAGTCGCCCCGCAGCTTGGCGGCCGCACCAGCGGACACGTACGCGTTCAGCGCACGCGCATCCGTAAGGGTGACGGTGCCGAGATGGCTACCATCAGCTTCGTAGATGAGCTGAAACCTGCTCCGAAGGAGACGAAGTAATGGTAAAGACCTACTCACAGAAGCCGAGCGAAGTTACTCGCCGTTGGGTACTGATTGACGCCAAGGACGCCCCGCTGGGACGCCTTTCAACCGAGATCGCAAAATACCTCATCGGTAAGTACAAGCCTACCTACACTCCGCACATCGATGGTGGTGACTATGTCGTCGTCATCAACGCGGCTGAAGTACCGGTAACCGGCAACAAGGAAGAAGACAAGATTTACTACCGCCACAGCGGTTTCCCTGGTGGAATCAAGGACGCACAGCTGAAGGAAGTTCGTGAGAAATTCCCAGAGCGCATCATCGAAGCATCCGTCAAGGGCATGCTGCCGAAGAACAAGCTGAGTCCTGAGCGCATGCAGCGCCTCAAGATCTTCGCTGGCAGTGAACACGCTCACGCGGCCCAGAAACCAGAGAAAGTAGAGGTAAAGTAATATGGCAGACGCAAAGTACGCCTACGGCCTCGGTCGTCGCAAAAGCGCGACCGCTCGTGCACGACTTTACAAGGGTAAGGGAAACGTTACGATCAACGACAAGCCCGCGGCTGAGTACCTGAGCGGTAACTCGACCCTGCTTGCCGAGGTAACCGATCCGCTTGCGGTCGTCAACAAGCAGAAGGAATTCGACGTTACCATCCGCGTAAGCGGTGGCGGCCTGAGCGGCCAGGTGGACGCGATCAAGCTGGCAATCGCCAAGGCTCTGACCGTCGACCACGCCGACCTTCGTTCAACCTTGAAGAAGGCTGAATTCCTGAAGCGTGACCCACGCGAGAAGGAACGCAAGAAATACGGTCTGCGTTCAGCCCGTAAGCGCGAACAGTACTCGAAGCGTTAATCCGACGCATGAAAAATACCCCGTCGATGGCGGGGTATTTTTGTTATGTGGTATTATGCATGCACTATGATACGCATGCATGGTCATGAGCAGATCGAGTCGTTCAGCCCGACAGAAGTGTTCCACGCGGGTATCCAGACCCAGAATTGGCCTGAGCGCGAGGGACTGATCATCAAGCCGCAAGACGACATCGTTCGATTAGACAGCCGTATCAATGTAGGCATGAAGGCAGCGGGTATTTCAATCACGCTTGATGGTTTCGTGACTGAGCTGGCACCCGACGAGATTATCCGTATCGAGGGTGAATCAAAACTCGCATGGGCAAGCGTCATGATCGGTCTGGGCAGAGATATGGGCGCAGGCGGGACGCGTATCGACTACGAGGTGAACGTCGAGGGTCGGAAGCTTGTCGTACGTATGGCCGAGGCAGCGATTCGGGACTTTCTTCAAACGGCCGTACCTCGCTTCGCCTCTGATTACCGACAGAATGTCGCTACCTACCTACAGGCGCCTACCGTCGGTCGCGCCTAACGGCGTCTACCGTAGTGATTGTTCAAGCCTCTCGATTGGGTCATAGACGCCGCTTTCAAGCAGGCTCGCTTGAAGCAACTTATCGCCACCGGTTAGGACAAGCAGACCTACCGCAACGAATAACAGTCCGACGATCTGACGGAATAGACCATGGGGGTTCAGCGCCCAGCCCAGCCGTTTAATCGCGCGTTGACCTACGAAGGCAAGGACAAATAGTGCGAGTGCAAGGCCCGCCGCATAAACCACCAAATAAAATGCGCCCTCTGCCACCGAGGCAGGGAGGATGGCAGCGACGATGAACGCATACGTCGGGCTGCAACTCGAGAATACGGGACCTAACGCAGCACCTGTCATGACTGGCTGTAAATAGCCACCAGATCGCTTCGCTTGTGCTAAAAGCCCGTGTGATTTCAGGGCAAGACCACTGGAGATCGACAGCTTGTCCCATAGGTCTGGAAACAGGTAGACAAGTCCAAGCGTGAGGATGATACCGCCTGAAAGTATCTGCCAGACCGACTGAGGTACGCCGAGTAACATGGCGGTCGCTTTCAAGAGTAAGGTGAAGATGATAATAGACAGACCGAGCGATCCCACGATAACCGCTACACGTTTCCAGCTGGCGTTTCCTTCGGAAAGGCTGCCACCGATGACAATAGGCAATACGGGCAGGATGCACGGGGCAAGCACGGTCAAGATGCCAGCGATAAATGCGAGGAGTAAAAGGGTCATCGGTTCAGTAAGTTCTCTTTCAGGCTATCGAACGTCGGCTCGTTGTAGGCGACGTACTTTGCCAGTAGTCTCCCGTCATGATCGACCTCGACGAATGTCGTTTGTAGCGTCACGTCGTATTCCTGCCTGAGCGCCTGACTCGAATCGTAATTCACCTTGAAGATGGTCACTTCGCTAGGAATGGCCGACTTCTTGATGTCAGCTTCAATCATGCGACATTGGGGGCACCATGAAGCATGAAAGAATAGGATGCGACGGCCTTGGGTGGCATCGAAGGCAGTTTCCGAATAGGTTACGTAACGTCCAGATGCATCAGTCTTAGGTGTTTGCACGTTTGTATCCGGCAGTGACTCACGTTGTGCCGCATTTGCTTCGTTCTGACGGGTGGCCTCCTGGCTGTTGTGTAGGTAGGCCACGCCCATAAGCGTGCCTGCGACGACGATGATAAGGGCGACAAGACTGATCAGTTGTCTCTTCATGCCTCTATTTTACAACGCCTGCCGTGTATAATGGAGAGTAATGCATAAATCAGTCATCCTTACCGGCCTACGTGCCAATAACGATCTTACGCTCGGCAACTATTTCGGGGGTATCTTGCCGATGATCGATATGGCGAAGACACGGTCTGAAGACTTCCAGATCAACATGTTCATCCCTGACCTGCATAGCTTCACCACACCGATCGACCATTCTCGGCTGTACGAACAGATCCTTCATAACGCACGGCTGTTCGTGGCCGCCGGTCTGCCGCTTGATAGCGAGAACATCCACCTGTATCGGCAAAGTTACGTACCGGCACATAGCGAATTGACATGGATCCTGGACTGTTTCACGGGTTTCGGTCAGATGGGCCGCATGACACAGTTCAAGGATAAATCCTCGCACGCATCCGAGGATAGCGTTTCGGTCGGGCTGTTCAATTACCCAGTCCTTATGGCGGCCGATATACTGCTCTATGGAGCGAAGTATATCCCTGTTGGCGATGACCAAACCCAGCACCTGGAATTCACGCGCGATATCGCCGAGCGTATGAACACCCGCTTCGGTGAACTGTTCGTCGTACCGGAAGCGGTACAGAAACAGCACGAGTTCTTTGGCAAGGATCAGGGGCTTCGCATCATGGACTTGGTCGACCCGACCAAGAAGATGAGCAAGAGTGACGATACAGGCAAGGGCGTCATCTTCCTAGGGGATGATCCGCAAGTGGCTGTCAAAAAGATCATGAGCGCGACGACCGATGATAAGGCGTTGGTCGCTTATGACCCGTTGGAGCAGCCCGGTATCAGTAATCTGATTGAGATCTTGGCACTACTGCGCACACAGACGGTTTACGAAGTGGCCGCCGAATTCGCGGAGGAGACTCGCTACGGTGAATTCAAGAAGGTAGTTGCCGATGAGCTGAAGACCTTCTTGGAAGACTTTCAATCGAGGCTGGCGAGCATAGATGATGGCAAGGTGATCGCCAAGCTGGAAGCGTCCGAATCGAAGATGAACGAGCAGGCGAGGGCACGACTTTACAAAGTACAACAAGCCGTCGGCTTGCGACCGAAGGTATAGCGCGTGCGTTTAGATACCTACGTCGCCCAGTCCTGGCCGGAACACTCGCGCTCAACCTGGAAAAAGCTGATTGAAGCCGGAAGCGTGTCGGTGAATGATCAAGTCGAAACATCCGCCAAGCGTGAAATCGGTGAAGATGACCGTGTGACAGTCGTGCAGCCCGAGAAGACGGATTTCTCGACCCAAGAGTTACCGGTCGTGTACGAGGACGACCGTGTCATCGTCATCAATAAGCCCGTCGGAGTGCTGACCCATAGCAAGGGTGAGCTGAACGATGAATTCACCGTGGCCGAGTTCGTCCGCCCAAAGACGACCTATAAGTCCGAAACTAATCGCCCAGGCATCATCCATCGGCTCGATCGCGCCACGTCCGGTATCATCATCTGTGCCAAAGACGACGAAACGGCGAGCATGCTGCAGCGTCAGTTTACTAACCGCACGTTGAAGAAGCACTATGTCGCGGTGCTGGATGGAACGCTCAAGCAACCTGAAGCGGTGATCGATCTTCCGATCGGCCGGAACCCGACCGCACCGAGTACGTTCCGTGTCGCCCCGGGAGGCAAGTCCGCCCAGACCACTTACCATGTTTTACGCCAATCCGCTGCCCGCACCCTGGTAGACCTTCATCCTAAGACGGGTCGTACGCATCAGTTGCGTGTCCATATGGCGTATCTTGGCGCGCCGATCCTTGGTGATGCGGTGTATGGCAAGTCAAAGGCCGAGCGAATGTATCTTCATGCGGCAAGCCTGGAGCTGACGCTACCTGGCGGTATCCGAACCACCTTCCGCGCGCCGATACCCGTTGAATTTGAGCGGCAAGTGACGGCATGAGTATCGTTGCGAGCGCGGCGACGCTAGAGTTCGCGAATGAGTTCATTCATCGGCCGCCCCACGCCATCTTATTGACAGGTTCTCGCGGAGTAGGCCTGAAGACCCTGGCTATGTATCTGGCAAATGAGGCCGGAAGACTGCACAGGCTGGTCGAGCCTGTCGCCAAGACTCCAAAAGGACAGGCGATCATCGACGTCGAACGTGTCCGTGCGCTATACGATGACACCCGCACGAATCTCTCTGGCGCACATTTCATCATCATCGATGACGCCGACAGGATGAACCACGCGGCACAGAACGCTCTTTTGAAGCTACTCGAAGAACCGAATCCGACTATCCATTTCATCATGACCTCGCATGCACCGGATCTGTTACTTCCGACTATCCGTTCGCGTGTCTGGCAGTTTGTCGTCCCGCCGGTTGATGAGCTTGCCAGCCGGCGGCTGCTGAAATCGAAGGGGGTGAATGATCAAACGAAGTTGGCACAGCTATTATATGTGGCGAGCGGGTTACCAGCTCAACTGAGCCGTCTGAGTACCGAAGGGCCTGAATTTGAGCGGCTTGTCAGCGATGTCAAACAGGCGCGTGCTTTCATCGAAGGAACGGCGTACGATAAGTTGATCATCGTCAACGGACTGAAGGATGATAGGGAGGGTGCCTTGCGCTTCATCGATATGGTCGTCACGCTCCTTCGTAAGACGTTAAAAACTTCCGTCGACCCGAAGGTGACCTTGGCCATGATCGATCGTCTATTGGCCGCACATGAGGCGGTTCGGGCCAATGGTAACGTCCGGCTTCAGCTTGCCGCCGCTGTGGTATAATTGCTCTAGTATGTTAGGTCTAACCATCCTTGCGTTGTTGGGTGCGTGGGCGCTCTATCAGCGACAAACCATCGCCGAAGTCACTATGGACTTTCCCTCGAAGATAAGCGAGAAGCTTGATCGTTTATGGGAAATCGCCCAGGAAAGCTTACGTGACAAGAAGTATCTGCGTGCCGAAAAGGCCCTTCTTACCATCCTGCGGGTCGATGAGCGTAATGCCACCGCGTATAACCGCCTCGGCATTCTGTATGCCAAGCAACAGGCCTATAACGACGCCATCGAGTGTTTTGAAATCGCACAGAGTCTGGAACCGAGTGCATCCAGTCTACACAATGTCGGACTCATCTATTATGAAACCGAGCAGTACGACAAGGCAGCCCTGGCTTTCGAGCAGGCGCTTGGCATGGAGGAGGATCTTGCGGCCCGTCATATCGCCTACGCCAAGGTACAAGAGCGGCTTGGGCACGATAAACGCATGATTACCGCGTTAGAACGGGCCGTCGAACTGGAAAAGAACCCGCAGACGCTCACCATTTTGGCGGATGCTTACGACCGTGTCGGTCAGGATGACCTGGCGGTAGACCTGCGTGCACAGGCCACCAAGCTTATCATTCCGGAAGGTCAGCCGAAACGCGTGAAGCAGCCGCGCCGCGTGGTCATGTAAGCGCACTGAAACGTGCCGTGTGTCCCTTGAAAAAGACCGTTCGTTCGGGTACAATTATCCGAGATGCCGCCTTGGCGGTAGTACATCATTTACCATAATGATATGCCGCTTTAGCTCAGTTGGTTAGAGCAGCTGTTTTGTAAACAGCAGGTCCTGGGTTCGAGTCCCTGAAGCGGCTCCACAGCAACATGTGCTGGGGTAGTGAAGCGGTCAAACACAACAGACTGTAAATCTGTCGGCATTCGCCTTCGTAGGTTCGAATCCTACCCCCAGTACCATTTCGGAAAATGTGCCGTCGTAGCTCAGCTGGTAGAGCGCATCCATGGTAAGGATGAGGTCTCGGGTTCAAGCCCCGACGATGGCTCCATTTTCATGCCGCTGGCATTTTACCTAAAATCGTGCTATAATAGAAGCAATCATCGATATAAATCATTAAGCGAGACATCAATGGCAAAGAAGAACACGAAGCGAAAACTGATTGGTCTTGTCAGCGAACTGACCGGTCACCGTACGTACTACACTACTAAGAACACTCAGAACACCACTGAGAAAATCAGCCTGAAGAAGTACGACCCGATCGCACGTAAGCACGCGCTTTACACCGAGACCAAGAAGAACCTTGGCCGTAACGAAGTAAAAGCCCGCAAGAGCTAATACGGTTACGAATCGAAACAGCCAGTCAAATTATTGCGACTGGCTGTTTTCGTCTATGGCGCGTGCCAGCCAGACGCCGTTGGCAAGCATGACGTCAAGTAGTTCACTGGAAAGATGACTCTTCTCCGAATAAACATATAGGGCATCACCGGTAATCTCGATTACGAGGCCTTTGAAGTGAGCACCGATCTTTTCGGCTACCTGTGGCGTGATGACACGTTCGGCATCAATCACATGGGAAGGAGTGACATAGACACTATAATGTGACGTAAAATTATCAGGATACGTAGATGTCACGTTCATACCGGCGGGTGTCAGTTTAGGATACTTCGTCTGAAGCAGGTGATGGAAGCCATACCCATGGCTGGACGAGCCGATGAACATATGCGGTAGGTCGCTCTGCGTCTTCAGGTCGAATTCCATGATGTGCCAGCGGTGGTGCTTACCCTTCTGTATCGAATCTGTTCGCTCGACGAACACGACGTCGTAGCCGTGTACGGTACCAATGCAGTAATGATCGTCAATGTGCTTGGTCGACACGGTCAGGCCTCGCACGATATGATGCTCGTCGCTGCGTTGACTGACGGATCCGAAGTATACCAGTCCTGCACGGTCGGCGAATCGTTCCACTAACCGTCGCATCATCTTGGTGCGCGGCAACAGGGAGCGAGGTATGACAACTTCTAGTCGTGAACGCTTATACATGGTGACCGTCCTTTACGGCCATGGTGTCGAGCAGTGTCGCCATATACTCGGCATGGCTCCACACCAGTGGGGATACCGATACGGCCCTGGCGGTATCTGGGTCGATCTGTTCGGATAGCATGCCGGAGCTTGCTCCGTGCGATTCCACCCATTCCAACACCTCTTCGGTTAAGCGCCTGTCGCCGAGCTCCGTTCCATACTGTCCAAGCCATAAGGTCGTGATGAACCACCAGTTGCCAGGTAGGCTTGGGTTCATGCGATGGTAGTAATCGTTCTCGTAACGAGGTAGACCTGCGACGGTCTTTCCCTCTATGAAGATGTTTCGGATGGCGTCCAGCGTGCGTCGGACTTCATCACCGTCGGGTTCGAACAGGCCGAACATGAAGGCACCGTAAAAACTGGATAGATCGAGGGTCGTGTCCCTGTCGTAGCCATCGTCGTTAGGACGGAGACCTTTTATTAGTAAGCCTCGGCCTTGATCGAACAGGTGCTTATGGGCGGCTAACTTGATGTCGTCTGCAGCCGAGCGCCATCGTACGGCAGAATCCGGGTCTTCCGCTTCCTCCGCTAGCTCGGCAGCGGCTTCCAGCGCGGCATATACGACCGACGTCGTGTAAGTCGATGTGATGAAGTTCTCTTCCCATAGATCATAGCTTGGGCGTGGCAACCCGGTCGTCTCATCGGTGTAGCTGCATAGGAAATCGGCCATTTTTGCGATGAAGCTATCATAAAATTCTACCAGCAGCTTCCGATCTTTCTGAATGTGGTAGAACTGGGTGAACATGAAGAGCACCAGTGCGGTCTCATCTTCCTGGATCGGCGGCGCCGTCGTGTTGCCATGCACGTATGGATGCCAGCTTGATCCTAGCGCACCATCGGCCTGGTATTTGTGCATCAGATAACCGCTGGCATGGAGGCCGCGTCGGCAGAATTCGAAGAAGCGCCGTGGCTCCGATACGTAACCAAGTCGAATAAGCGGCCACAATGCGTAGGCTCCATCGCGCGGCCAGCAGTAGGCGTAGGCATCACGCGAATAGTTCAGCATGGAAGTATCGGTGCTGGCGATGACCGCGCCGCGTTTGTCGGTATGAGCCTTCACGACCAACGCGCTATGCATGAACAAACGACGCCGGTGCTCCGGTAGCTTCTCGCTGACTTTCCGTACCGGTTCGATCCATTCATGCCACCATAAGGCGCTGGTATTAAGGTAATGGTCGAGGCCGTTCTCGCGGACGTTCTTGTGGACGTACAAGGCTTCACGGGTAGAAGTGCCGGCCGCGATCCAGTAATGGACGCGGGCCGATTCATGGGCGGCGAGTTCCAGACGGAAACGGATGGTCGAGTCGACACGGCCATGCTCAACGTTACCGCCTTCCAGCTCGCCATCGTCGGCATCGCGATAGGTACCTTCGCGTCCCTCGATACCCGAAAGACCGACCGTATGCTGGTCGAAAGGATCACCGTTGGCGGTACGGCCTCCAATGACGAAAGCGCGTCGGCCGCGGTAATGTAGCACGGCGTCGCTATCTGGAAGATACTGTGCCGTATCGGTATTGCTGCGCGTGTCACCGATGGCGAAAGCCTGCCTCATGAACAGGCGGATGTCTCGTTGGTTCGATCTGTCGTTGATGACATGGATATTACGAAGCAGCACGCTTATTTCGGTATCGACCACGTCGTCGAACTCAAGCACGACACCTATCTCAGGATTGTGCGCCCGGGTGTGTCCGATGAGTGCGCCTTCGGCAGTCCATGAACGGATGTTCCATTTGCCGTCATCGAGCCAACTTATCTTGCCGTCGACCCATACGCCGATCTTATGCCGCATGTTCGCTCCGGCGCTATGGTTCTCCAGGCCGACATAAGGAAAATAGAAGTCATGAACCAGTCCGAAATCGTTCAGGCCGACATGCAGCTCACCGTTGGAAAGAACGATCGGCCTAGCCATGTCCGCCTCCGGTATGATGGTAGGCCATCAGTCGGTAGCGCATGTCGCGAATGGCATTCATAAAGAACAGGAAGGCATCGTAAGGGGAATCGTAAGGACTGAAGTACGCATGGACATCCCCATCGGTGAACCACTTGGTGCACATGTAGTACACGTGATCGGATGTCTGCAATTTACGCCAGTCTGAAATGAGCATCAGGTCGTTAGAACGCAGGACGTCATGCTCCAGTGCGTACAGGTGCCGCAAGGCTTCCTGCTGCATGCCGTTACCTAGCCACGCGGTGAGATCGCGTTCGCTGTCGGCCCAGGTGACCGTGTGTGGCATCGAGATGTCTCCGGCCGGATCGAATGCGTCGGCCGCTTCGGACACGGTGTAGAACGTTGCGTCTTCACGGCTTAACCAATCGGCGACGAAATGTTCGAAGAAGTCGAAGATACCGGTGTCGGCCCATTGATGTTCACCAAAGGTCTCGTAGTCCATGAACAGATTGATGAGAGGGCCGTTACCGTTGGCCGAGTCTAGCCAATGTGCGTACGTCTGTGATGACAGCGGCCATTGCTGCCAATCGCGGTTCGAGAAGCGGAACGCGACGTCATCGCTTAAACGATAGTTTTTCAAAAGCAACTTGGTAGTTTCGGCTCCCGGTGCGGTATATACGTGGTTCGGGCTACGCCACTCCAGTACTGGATCCCATCCTTCGGCCAAGATCGCTTTGTAACCTTGTTCGTCGGCCCACTTGGCCAGTTCGTCGTTGTAGGCTAACTCCGTATTTCGGAACGCAGTCGGCGTGACGCCGAACAGTTGCTCGACCTTCTCCTTGTGCATGGTGACCTGACGCTCGAACTCTTCGCGGCTATAGAAAAAGGCAAGGGAGTGGTAGTACGTTTCGGCCACGATCTCAACGCGGCCGGTCGCAGTCAGACGACGGAAACTCTCAAGTACTTCGGGCGCCCATCGCTCACATTGCTCGATGAACGTGCCGGTGATGCTGAGCGAAACCTTGAAGTCAGGATGACGTTCCAACAGGCGCTCAAGTAACGCGTTCATTGGAATGTATGATTTGTCGGCGACTTTATCGAGCACCTTACGGTTGTTGCGGTCATTGTCGGCGCTACCCGCGAAGTAGTCGTGCCGGTACGCCGTATCGAACACCGAATAATCACGTACCCGCCAGGGCTGGTGAACATGAAGATACAAGGCGATGCCACGCTTGCTCATGCGTAGGCCCCTTCTCGTAACTTGCGGTAAAGTCCCAGGCAGCGCTGAGCCACGTCATGCCACGAAAGACGCACGTATTCCTGCTTCACACCTTCGGTAAGCTCGCGCTTCAAAGTAGGTGAGGCGGCGATTCCTACCAATTGATCGGCCAGACGGTCGGTATCCCAGAAGTCGAAACGGAAGATGCTATGCAGCACCTCGCCTACGCCTGATTGTTTCGAGATGATGAGGGCGTTGTCGTGATGGGCAGCCTCAAGCGCGGTCAGACCGAATGGTTCCGATACCGAGCTCATGACGAAGATATCAGCCACGCAGTAAGCGTCACGCCATTGCTTACCTCGTACGAAACCGGTAAAGAATACCTTGTCGGAAATACCCAGGTCGGCGCTAAGGCGTAGCAATTCATCTCGCTGTTCACCGTCGCCTGCCAGTAGGAAGACGAGCTTATCGTAGCGTTCACATGCCCGTGCGGCAGCTTTCATGAAATGCGTCAGTCCCTTTTGAATGGTAAACCGTGTCACCGTGGCGACGACCGTGAAGCCCTCCTGCTTCAGGTGCTCCAGGTATTTGTAGGTGCGCATGTCGTAGTGATAATCGGTCAGCTCATTGGTATCAAGCGC
The DNA here is from genome assembly GCA_965649685.1 of uncultured bacterium. GTDB lineage: Bacteria > Patescibacteriota > Saccharimonadia > Saccharimonadales > Saccharimonadaceae > UBA1020. The sequence continues at coordinate 37,102 of CBFGLU010000001.1, forward strand.
ATTGTGCATCACCTCTACCTTGTCGGCCGGAATGTTATATCGCTGTACGATGATGCTCTTTGTGATGTTCGAGACCGCGATGATGCGGTCGGCCATCAACAAGCCTTGTTGCTCGATCTCATGCACTACCAGATTACCGCTATGCTCACCGGATCGGTCATACTCCGTGGCATGCACGTGTACTATCAAAGGCGCGCCGGTAAGATGCTTCGCCTTCATGCCGGCTTCCATCGTAAGCCAGTCGTGCGCATGGATAGCGTCGGGAGTGACGGTTTCAAGCAGTTCTTCCACGAATTCTTCATAGCGAGCCTGGACGTCACGGATGCCGGTAAGATGACGAGTAGTTTTAGCCTTCGTGCCTATCCCCGTGACTTCTGCGCTATCATATGCGCCCATGCCGTTCCGGTGCAGAGGTTCAAGCGGGGTGGCGCCGTGAATACGCATGAATGATGCATCCGGGTGGTGTGCGGTGTAGGGAACCACGAAGTCGATAGAAGCTCCGTTCTCGGCGAGCGCCTTAGACATGTAATAGCACGCGACACCCAGCCCACCACTATTGTGAGGCGGTAGTTCCCACCCTAGCATCAAAATGTTCATGCCGCGTTACTGGATACCGGTGCGGTGTCCGTGCCTCCTATTTCTTTTATCCTGGTTGGCATTATACGGAACTGCTTATGGTTCATCAAGCGATTTACAACGTTTCTTTGTTTGATTCTACCTCTGGTTTCGTTACAATTGTCTAAGTATGATGTCAGATGATTTTTTCACCCAGTCCAGCCAGGAGCTCATGACGTTCCTCACCAGTCCTAACCCCTATCGGTCGATCCTCGTATTAATCCTTTCGGTCATTATTACGTACTGGCTCAGCCGCTTCGTGGCGAAGTTCATCATTATTATCGCTCAGCGTGTCGCGACCCGTTCCGACAACGAGTCGAATACCCTGAAAGCCATCCGTTTGCGACAGGTTGAAACCTACCTGGGCGTGACCGTGGCCATGGTGCGGGTCATCATCGTCGCCGTGGTGGCGTATGCCGTCTGGCGCATTCTTAGCCCCGAGGGAAGCAAGCAGCTCGGAGGCAGTGGCGCGGCGGCCATCGGTGCCAGTGCCATCTTCATCGTGGTGGCCGGTCAGACCATCGGCACCATTTTGCGCGACATCACCGCGGGTTCCATCATGATCGCCGAACGTTGGTTCCAGGTGGGGGACTATATCAAGATCGAGCCGTTCTGGGACGTCACCGGCGTAGTCGAACGCCTGACGCTCCGTTCTACGAAGGTGCGCTCGCTTAGCGGCGAAGTAGTATGGGTGCACAACCAAAAGATCGACGCGGTTCATGTGTCACCGAACGGTGTGCGCACCATCGCCGTGGACGTACTGGTGAATGACAAAGAGAACGGCGAGAAACTGGTGAAGAACGCGATCGGCAAGCTTCCTACGGGTACGCTGTTGGTCGTCGAGAAGCTGAAGATCGTCGAGTCGGTCAAATGGGGCGATGACCTCCACATGCTGACGGTGCAGGGCAAAACCGTTCCTGGTCGCGAATGGCTGATTGAGAATTACTTCGTGAAGGCCCTTGAAACCGAGAACGCTCGGTTCTTGAAGAAAGACCGCCCGATGACGGGCGAACCACTGGTGCGCTTTGCCGATCCTGACACGGAACGCCGTTTCCGTCGCGCAGTGCGCCTACAGAACAAGTAGCCCTGAAAAGGGTTTTCTGCTACAATCTCACGTGGCGTAGGAGTGTAGCTCAGGTGGCTAGAGCACCGGTCTCCAAAACCGGGTGTCGGGGGTTCGAGTCCCTCCACTCCTGCCATATTCATGTAAACTAACAGGCCTCTTTTAGGGACCTGTTTTTATTGCCCGCGTAATCATAGCCATTGATATGCCAGCCATAAGTAGTTTGCTATCATTACGCTATGAAGAAAAAACTTATGCCAAAACCGCGACGTAACGCTCCTATAAAGGAACGTATTCTTTGGGTCATCATTTTCCTATTGGTCGTCGTACAGATCGTATCAGTACTTTATATCGCAAAACTATACGGCTCTCTTATGAGTGACTCGCAAGAGTCTATCTCTCGCCTGGTCAATTCAGTGGAAGAGAGACGATACGTACATCCGGTAATAAGCGTGAGCGAGGGCAGGGTGTACATACCGGAAGCGCGAATCTACCTACCTCTCAACGACACGAGTCGACACTTACGATATGAATATGTCAGTTTCGCTCACGACACGAAAAAGCTGTTTTTCAGCGTTCGGGGCGCAATAGGCCGGCAGATCGCTGACGACAACCCGAGTTGTGACAAAGTCGTTGAGCTGAGCCGTACGAAGCAATCCAATACGGAATACGTCTTCGCCGCCACGATTCGACCCACTAAGGACGGTTTACGTTATGTTTACAAACACAAACCTTGCAGCATCTACTCGGACACCCTGAATGACGATCTTGCTGATATCGTCACGCAGGCTCGCTCGTACTAGCCGATTACGACAGCCCTTGTCTACCCACCGATAACATGATTAGCTACGGCCAGTAACTAACGGAGGATTTGGGATGTCAAAGAATAGCGTCAAAGTCGTTGAACATGGGCCTTGGGGATTCTTCCACTTTCTTGCCTACATCGGTGCGGCAATTTATTTCATTTCTGAATCGAACGGTGGCTTCTGGGAAGTCATTCTTGGCTTATTGCAGGCGATCGTCTGGCCGGCATATGCTATCTTCCATGTCCTGAAAGCGCTCGGCGTCTAGCCAGGGGCTTGTTAGTTTTCACGCTGTCATAGTGCAAGTAGCGTACGTCATACCATTGTTGACACTAGTCGGTACGTGCTATAATGAAGTTACTATCAGATCGGAGGTAGTGACATGGACGAAGAGCACTCTATGAATCCAACGCCTATT
>CBFGLU010000002.1:0-39244 GCA_965649685.1 uncultured bacterium
TGCACGCACGCAGCAACTATATGAGGACTATCAGAAGGAACTGACCGCCGCGCAGGAAAAGCAAAAGGCACAGGAAGATGCGCTTGCGAAAGAGACGGCAGCGCTTTCCAAGAAATATTTCGCCGGCTTTAAGGCGTACCAGTCAAAGGTCGGTAAGTTCAATCGCGACGAGGCTCAGAAAGAGTTGGTGAAGCAAGATCTGAAACAAGGGACCGGCGAGAAGATTGAAGGCAATACCACATATGCCGTTTACTACATCGGATGGCTGCCGGACGGTACCGTGTTCGACGGATCGATCGAAGGCAACAAGCTGAAGACACCGTTCATTGCCCGACCAGGTGGCACCATCAGTGGATGGGGCGAAGGAGTACTAGGTATGAAGATCGGTGGCGTGCGTATGCTCACCATACCGTCTGAAAAAGGTTACGGTGAGGTCGGTCAGGGCAACATTCCTGCTAATGCGCCGCTCAAGTTCATCCTTATGCCAATCCGTGTACTGGAAACAATTGAACAACCACAACCGAGCGAGGAGCTACTGAGGGCATATGGCGGATAAGAAAATACGTGACGTCGTAATGATCGGTGCTGGCCCGAGCGCCTTGGCTGCGGCCGTCTATACCACACGAGAAAATATCGATACCGTCCTGTATGAAAAGGCTGTCGTCGGCGGTATGGCTGCCATTACCGACAAAGTCGATAACTACCCTGGCTTCCCAGATGGAATCGAAGGAATGCGCCTAGCTGGTCAATTGGAGGCTCAGGCCAGCCGGTTCGGTGCCGAAATAGAATTCGGTGAGGTTTCGGAAATTCGCGACAACGGCGACACGAAGACGGTCATCGTCGACGGCCAGCCGGTCGAAACCCGAGCCGTATTGATCGCGACCGGAAGCGATTACAACAAGATTGGCGTACCAGGCGAGTCTGAATACTATGGCCGTGGCGTTCATTACTGTGCGACCTGTGATGGTGCGTTTTATCGCGAGAAGAACCTCGTGGTCATCGGCGGTGGTAACTCGGCCGTACAGGAGACCATCTTCCTGACCCGCTTCACTAGTCATATCGATCTATTGGTGCGTAGTAGCGTCAAGGCGAGTGAAGTGCTTCAGGATGAACTGCAGAAATATGTCGACGAGGGTAAGGTGACGGTTCACCTGAATACGAGTACCCGCGAGATCGTGGCCGATGAGGGCAAGGTGAACAAGGTGCTGGCAACCAAGGACGGTCAGGACGTGGAGTTCGATACCGACGGCGTCTTCGTTTTCGTGGGCCTGAATCCTAACACTGGCTTCCTGACTTCAAGCGACGTCGAACTGGATGCGAACCGGTTAATCAAGACCGATCACCACCTAGAAACATCAATGAAGGGTGTGTTTGCCAGCGGCGACGTTCGCTCCGGTGCTACCATGCAGATCGCTTCGGCAGTCGGTGAAGGTGCTACGGCCGCGTTGTCGATCCGTGAGTATATCGACGGCCTTAAGCTACATGTGTCTGAAAGAATTCCTCTAGCTGAGTAATCACCTTCTTGTCGGCGGTTTCCAGCGCGATCTCCCGCGTACCAAGTAGGACGCCGCCGTACACGAAGTTATGCGATCCCGTCAGGGCGATCTTATGACCGTCGGGCATGGTGAAGATCATGAATTTCGCATGTAAGTATTTGTCGCGCGTATAACGCGTCTTATGCCCGGAAAGCAACATGCCCGTCGTGATGACGATCTTGTTCAGCGGGCCGGCCAGCTGGGGCGGGTTGAAATAAAGTCGTGACTTGCGCTGCTTCAGGATGCGGCTGAGTTTGCTGGTAGGGCAATACTGCGATACCAGTAGGACCTCGTCGGCTTCTTTGGCGAGTTCGCATGCCCGTCGGTAAATGACCGAGTCACCCTGAAAGCCGCCATCGGTCAGCACCATGTGCTTACCGAATGAGAAACGATGGCTGCGATAGGCGTAGTGGCCGCGATCCGCCTTGACGATCTGATGAAGCTCATGCGTCAGGTCATCGGCCAGGCGTTGGTTGCGCACATGGAACATGTAGTCGTTATTCCCCAGGATATCCTTACCGTACAGATTGACGCCACCAAACGAAAACACATGATCGTCCACGACCAGGCATTTTATGTGCGTACGGCCGCTCATCGGCGTGGCACTGAAACGTCCGATCCAGTCGAACGTCACGCCGCTGCGGGTGAGTGCGCGTACGGTCGAAGTGGTCGCGCGGGAACGTTCGGTGAAGAATTTGAACGGCAGGAAGTGCCCGCCTAGCTCGCCATACGTGAACAGGTCGGCTGCGATACGGACGCTGACGCCTCGTGCGGCGGCGGCCTCCAACGCATCGACGAATTCGTCCGTCACGTCGTCATCGGTGAACATGAGCGACATGAAGATGACGCGGTGCTTTGCCTTCTTGATCGCTTTGACCGCGGTAGTCAGGTAGTCGGCAGGCAGTAAAAGTTTGAGTTTCGACATAGCGATATTATACGCGAGTGGCCTTATCGGCAAAGTGTGCGTTGAGCTGTTCTGGGAAATCGGTCACGAGGGCATCGATACCTTTCGTTGCCATGATGTCTGCCGTGTGAGGCCGATTCACGGTGTAGACATACGTCAGCACGCCGGCCCGTTTGGCGATCTCAAGTGCCAAGTCGTTAACATACAGCCGGTGGAAACCGACGGCACTGAAACGTAGCTTCCGCTGATAGGCGATGAACAGGAACGGGTTACGGTGATGCAACATGGCAAGTTCGGCCTGCGGGCACAACTGACGGATCCTTAGGAGTTCGCCGGGCTTGAACGACGAGAAAAGGATGTTCTGCCAATCCTCAGGTTGTGTGACGTAGCGCTCGACCAGGCGGATGACTGCTTTGGCGGTACCTCGGTTCTTTAGCTCAAGGTTCAATAAGACCTTGCCGAAGAATTCATCCATCACTTCTTCCAGCGTGGCGATCTGATGGCCTTTTTCGGTCGCCTTGCGAATACTCTCATGTGAGGTGAAGCGTACCCAGTGACGGCGACCGTGGGTACGCAGCAGCGTGGAGTCGTGAATGACGATCGGAATGTCGTCACGTGTGATTTGCACATCAAATTCAAGCATGTCAGCGCCGACTGAGTGGCCGTGCCGAAGCGCCTCGAGCGTATTTTCGGGCGCGCTGCCAGCCGCCCCGCGATGTCCGATGATAAGCATAATTTCTTGGTCTGATTGTAGCATATTTGTTACAATGAACAGAGATAGGACAACTACTGACACCAAGGAGACATATGGCAGATTTCAACCAAGTTCTGACACCAGGCAACATAGACGAAGGCACCGTGAACACGGTTGTGGAAATTCCTCAAGGCTCACGTTTGAAGGTCGAATGGGACCGTGAACGTGCCGCATTCATGCTGGACCGCGTCGAACCGGCCATCTTCGCGAAGCCGGTCAATTATGGTTTTATTCCGCAGACTCTCGACGAAGACGGCGACGAACTTGATACGCTTATCATCTGTCCTGAGCCGCTCGCGACCGGCGTATGGCTGGAAGCTCGTATTATCGGTGTGATGAAGTTCGAAGATGATGGCGAAGTCGATGATAAGGTCGTGGTCGTACCGGCTGACAACCGAGACGACGACCGCATCAACAGCCTGGATGACATTCCACAGCTGGTCAAGCAGCTTGAACATCACTTCACTCACTACAAGGACCTGAAGAAGCCAGGCAGTACTATCGTGAAGGGCTGGGGTGACGCCGAGGAAGCCAAGGCGATCATCAAGTCTTGCATCGAACGTTGGAACGATCGCTAGATGCGAATCGTCAATGTCAGCAAGGTGCTCGTTCGTCGAAAGTCGGACGACAAGTACCTACTGCTTCGCAGCAGCCAATGGGAAGAACGCCCGGACCGTTCACAGAAACCTGATCTGCCGGGTGGCGTGGTTGAGGCCGGCGAACGCATCGAAGAAGGTGCGGCGCGTGAGTTAATGGAAGAGGCCGGCATTGAGGTGGCGCCTGAGGCGCTGACCCTCGTGTACGCCATGTCATTCAAAAGTGATCACGATGCGGCCGCCATTAATCGTCTGATTTACTTCACGGAAGTGGAAGAGGCGGACGTGAAACTGAGCTGGGAGCATGAAGAGTTCTGGTGGGCGAGTGCCGATGAGCTGCGCGCCCTGGAAATCCGTGCACCGTACCCGGCTATCATCGATTATCTGGACAGCGTCGGTTTACTAGGTTAACCCGATTGTCGACGGCGCGCTTTTTCGCGGATGATAGCGGCCGTGCCCGATATCTTTTCTATCAGGCCGAGTTGTTTCAGCTGCGCTCTGATCTTCGTCTTGGCATGGGATGTCACGACTAGATCGAGCCAGGTACGCTTCACCTGAGGAATCTTGCGCTTGATGACTTCGACGATGTCACCGTTGTGGAGTGGCTTGTCGAACGGATGGATGTTGCCGTTTACCCGGAAGCTACCGGTGTACTTGCCTACGTCGGTATGTACCAGATAGGCGAAATCAAGCGGCAGCGCACCTTCGGGCAGATTGTAAATGTCACCCTTCGGTGAGTAGACAAACATGCGGCTGCCGAACAGGTCGATATCCAGTTGGTCGCGGGTGATCTCTTCCTCGTTGCGCAGTTTGCCGGCGATTTCTTGCAACTGGGTAATCCACTGCAGCTGGCTCGGCAGTTTTTCCATCCGGTTCGTCTTAACGTAGCTATTACTATCTTTCTGCTCGTGATAATGGAAGCTGGCGGCCAGTCCGCTTTCGGCATATTCATGCATAGCCCGTGAGCGGACCTGAAACTCGACGATCTGCTCGTTCGGTGTGATGACTGTGGTGTGGAGGCTTTGGTAGCCGTTCGTCTTCGGTACGGCGATATAGTCTTTGATACGTTGGATCATCGGCTGGTACATGCCATGCAGGATACCGAGCGTACGGTAGCATTCAGCCTTATCCTTGACGATGATGCGCAGTGCCATCAGGTCGTAGATGTCGTCGATGTTGCCGCTGACTTTCTTAAGCTTACGGTGCAGACTATAGACGCTCTTAACCCGTCCGTTGATCTCGAACTCGACACCCTGACGTTTCAGTTCGGCTTCCACCTCCTCACGTACCTTACCTAATTTACGGGTGCTTCGACCGAGCCGTTTCTTCATCATGTTCTGGGTACGTTCAAATTCCTTCGGGTCAAGAAATTTGAACCCGAGCTCCTCGATCTGCATACGCGGACCACCCATACCGAGGCGGTCAGCCATAGGCGCGAACACTTCCAGGCTTTCGCGGGCGATCTTCTTCTGCTTTTCCTTCGGCATGTGCTCAAGGGTCTGCAAGTTGTGGAGGCGGTCGGCGATCTTGATGATGATGACCCGTACGTCACGTCCGACGGCGATGAGCAGCTTCGACAGGTTATCCTTCGTCTGAGGTAGATAGCTCTCAAGGTCGCGCATGCCGCTACGGGCCTGGCCGACCTTGGTGACGCCATCGACCAAGAAGGCGACATCGTGCCCGAATAGAGTTTCAATCCGGTCGAGCGTCAGATCGGTATCTTCGACCGTGTCGTGTAGTACGCCTGCCAGCACGCTGTCGATATCCATTTCCCAATCGACCAACAATTTGGCAACGGCCAGCGGATGGATGATGTAGGGTTCGCCACTCTTGCGCTTCTGGCCGGCATGCGCCTTCGTTGCGATCTCGATGGCATGTTCGAGCTCGAGAATCTGATCCTCGGTGTAATGCGGCTTGGCCGCCTCGAGCAGTTCACGCTTCCTCATGGCCTCATTATAACTTACGCACCGCTTGTGTATAATCATAAGCAAGATATCAAGAAGCAGCTAAAAAAGGAGCAGGACCTACCTTATGAGTAAGACCAAGATTGCCATCAACGGTTTCGGCCGAATCGGTCGTAATGCGTTCAAGATCGCGTTTGAGCGCAGTGACCTCGAGATCGTCGCCATCAATGACCTGACCGACAACGCGACCCTGGCATACCTGTTGAAATATGACAGCAACTACGGCACGTACGGTCATGAAGTCAAAGCCGAAGATGATGGGATCGTCGTAGACGGAAAGAAGATCAAGGTTCTGGCCGAGAAAGACCCGGCCGCCTTGCCGTGGTCAGACCTCGGAGTCGAGCTGGTGATCGAATCAACCGGGTTCTTCACCGATAAAGAGGGCGCGTCAAAGCACGTGACTGCCGGCGCCAAGCGTGTCGTGATTTCCGGTCCGACCAAGTCGGATGGCGTTGACACGATCGTGCTAGGCGCGAACGACGATAAGGTAGAAGGTTCTACCGAAGTCATCTCGAACGCCAGCTGTACCACCAATAGCCTCGGTGCCGTCATGGCGGTGCTGGAGAGCGAATTCGGCGTTGAAAAGTCGATGCTTACCACCGTGCATAGCTACACCGCAAGCCAGGCCTTGCAGGATGCGCCGAAGAAGGACTTGCGTGAAGGACGTAACGCCGCTGAGAATATCGTACCGACGAGCACCGGTGCGGCCGTCGCCGTCACCAAGGTGCTGCCGCAACTAGAAGGCAAGTTCGACGGCATCAGCATGCGAGTACCGACGCCGGTCGTCTCGATCAGCGATGTCACCGCGCTACTTTCGCGTGACGTGACGGTAGAAGAAGTGAACGAAGCGTTTAAGAAAGCTGCAGCGCAGGCATATTTCCAGGGAATCCTCGGCGTATCGGACGAGCCACTCGTCAGTCGTGACTATATCGGTAACAGCAATTCCGGCACGGTCGACTTGGCATTGACACGCGTGGTCGGCGGTAATCTGGTGAAGGTATGCGCGTGGTACGACAACGAATGGGGCTATTCGAACCGACTGGTCGAACTGGTTGCCGACGTCGGTAAATCGCTACACAAATAATCTAAAAGAAACGACCCACCGGCCCGGCTCAGGCCGACTCCAGGTTCTCAGACCTGGAATAGTCAGTCTGAGCCGGACCGGCGAACCGTTTCGGTGGGTTGGTGTAGTAGTCAGTCCAGGAACTCGCTCAGGGGCGGCGTGTCCCATTCGTCCTCGTTCTCGAACGTCGGACCGTCGTAGCGGTAGACCCGCTTCAGCGGCCGCCAGTCGCCATGTTCGTTGACGAACGTGACAGCCAGGTACTCGTCTTCGAGCCGAGTCGTCATGACGACGTGTTCGATGATCTCGCTGCTGACGACGATGCCGCGCACGTCCATGAGGTGCAGGTCTCCATCGACCTTGACGTTGATCGATGCCGATCCGTCAAGGATCATGACCTCCAGGCCCATCCAGTTGGCGTGAACCGCGGCCAGATGGACTGAGACGGCTCGTACCAGCTCCGGGTACATGAAGCCGATTTCGGCAGGACTGCTTGTGACTACGGGTGGGGTACCCATCTGTGTTTCCTTCCGGTCGAAGACAGATGATTTTACAATTATACCACATATAAATTAAAAAAGCAACTCTACGCCTCGGTAGCGCTTTACTTCACTTTGGATACTGCTTATACTTTAACCATTATGACTATTTACTTGGGTGCGGATCATCAAGGGTATTACTTGAAGGAGAAGCTGTTCGCGTATCTTGCAAAACATGGTTATGAAGTAGAGGACGTGGGCGGTCAGGAGCTTGATCCTGCCGATGATTTTCCGGAGTTTGCCCAATTGGCCGCTACCAAGGTGATTGGTGATACGGACAAGGACCCGCGGGCAATCTTGATCTGCGGCGGCGGACAGGGCATGGCGATGGCTGCCAACCGCTTCCGCGGTATCCGTGCCGCCGTCATCTGGGACCCGTACGAAGCCAAGATGACCCGGCATGATAACGACAGTAATGTGCTGTGCCTGCCTTCACGCGTAGTCGAGGATGATGAGGCACTTTGGAAGGGAATCGTTGAGACGTGGCTCAACACGCCATTCGGAGCCGCCGCACGCTTTAAGCGCCGTAACGCGCAGATTGACGAGCTTGCCTGATGCCTGCCGTCATCGTGCCTACCGTACTGGCAGAGAACGCCGATCAGTACAAGCAATCAATAGAGCGCATTCAGACATTCGCTCAGCGCGTTCATATCGACATTTGTGACGGCGAATTTGCTCCGAGTTTCACCATCAGCTCGAACGAGGCGTGGTGGCCTGCCGAATGGCAAGCGGACATCCATGCCATGGTCGCGCGGCCAAGCGAACATGTCGATCAGCTTATCGCGCTGAAGGCGGGATTGATCATCTTCCACGCCGAGGTCCAAGAGGATTTGCTGCCGATCTTGCAGCGCGTCCAACAGGCGGGAATCAAAGCCGGCGTGGCGCTTCAACGTCCAACGGTACCACTGGCGGTCAAGCCATACATCGAACAGGCCGATCATGTCATGATATTCAGCGGTGACCTTGGTCATTATGGTGGCACAGCCAGCCTGATGCAGCTTGAAAAGGTGCGGCTGATCCGGGCCATCAAGCCGCATGTCGAAGTAGGTTGGGATGGCGGCGTGAACCTAGAGAACGCGTACAGTCTAGCGCAAGGTGGCGTCGACGTGTTGAACGTAGGCGGTACGCTGGCAAAAGCGGCCGACGCGGCAGCGGCATATAAGTCGCTGGTCGAAGAAATCAACAAGCACGGCGTCATCTAAGACGCTCATGCTACAATGAGGGTATCGATGAGTGGGCAACTGACGATCAAACAGATTGAGCAGAAAGCGAACGTGATTCGCAAGGATATCATCCGCATGCTTGAGGCCGCGGGCAGCGGACATTCGGCCGGTCCATTAGGCCTGGCCGACCTGCTGGCGACCTTGTATTTCAACGTCATGAACCACGATCCGAAGAAGCCCGAGTGGGATGGTCGTGATTATTTCTTTCTTTCGAACGGACACTGTGTGCCGGTGCAATACGCAACTATGGCCGAAGCAGGTTATTTCAATAAGGATCAGCTGCTGACATTACGCAAATGGGGCTCCCCGCTTCAAGGACATCCGGAACGCACCCGTCTGCCAGGGCTAGAGAACACGAGCGGTCCGCTTGGAAGCGGCCTAAGTCAGGCGGCGGGAGTCGCGTATAGCCTGCAATATCTGGACAACCAGCCTCACCGCTTCGTCTACTGTGTGACCGGTGACGGTGAGTTGAATGAAGGCAACATTTGGGAAGGTGCCATGTTTGCCGGCAAATACAAGCTGAGTCAGCTTATCGTCTTCGTCGACCGTAACAATATCCAGATCGACGGAAATACCGAAGATGTCATGCCACTCGAAGACCTGCGTGGTAAATGGGAGAGCTTCGGCTGGCATGTGCAGGAAATCGATGGACATAACATTGAGAGTATTCAAGACGCGGTAGGCATGGCGAAAGCTATCACCAATCGGCCAAGCGTCGTCATCACTCATACCATTCCCGGCAAGGGCGTCGACTTCATGGAGTATGACTATCACTGGCATGGTATGCCGCCGAACCATGAACAGGCCAAGAAAGCGCTGCATGAATTGCGTACACTTGGCGGCAAGGTAAAACACGAGGGGCTAGGTGTATGACGGATTTTCATCTTGCCAAGGACCTGCTCAAAGACCCTGTCAAAGAACCGATTCGTGCCGGTTTCGGTCGTGGTCTGAAGAAAGCAGGTGAGGTTGATAACAGGGTAGTGGCCTTGTGTGCCGACCTGACGGAGAGCGTTCAGATGCATCTCTTCCGTGACGCCTTCCCGGAACGATTCATCGAAATCGGTGTGGCTGAGCAAAACCTAGTAACGGTCGCCAGCGGCCTGTCACGTGCCGGCAAGATTCCGTTCACTGCCAGTTATGCAGCATTCAGTCCGGGCCGTAACTGGGAACAGATTAAGACGACCGCCGCACTGAACGACCAACCTGTCAAGGTCGTAGGCGGCCACGCCGGTCTGTACACCGGACCCGATGGGGCGACGCACCAGATGCTTGAAGACATCTCGCTCATGCGCACCATGCCAAACATGGTGGTCATAGCTCCAGGCGACAGCCTTGAGGCTGAGAAGGCTACCTTGGCCATCGCTGCGAACGGTAAACCGAGCTATTTGCGGCTTGCCCGCGACAAGACACCGGTATTCTCAACGGCCGATTCACCGTTCGAAATAGGCAAGGCATACGTGGTACGTCGCGGTTCCGACATCACGCTGTGCGGAACCGGTACGATGACGTATGAGTTGCTGGTAGCGGCCGAGGAGCTGAAGCAGAAACATCATATCGACGCCGAAGTGCTGCACGTACCAACCATCAAGCCACTCGATGCCGAGACAATCCTGGCGAGTGTCGAAAAGACCGGTCGCGTGGTAACGGCCGAGGAAGCGCAGATCAACGGCGGACTAGGTAGCGCCGTGACCGAACTGACGGCCGAACATCTGCCGGTACCGGTGAAGCGTTTGGGTGTCGAAGACCGCTATGGCGAATCTGGTGAGCCTCGTGAGGTCATCGAGCATTTCGGTCTGGATGGCCACGGCCTTGCAAAGAAAATACATGAATTCATCAAACGAGTACCGCAGTATAAGAAGGGATATTAAATGACGCACAGTATTCGCCAAATCAGAGACAATACCACCCGAGCCCGCCATCTGATGCAACGGTCGCGTCAGCAGAAGTTTGCGGTGGGTGCGTTCAATATCGATAATCAGGAAACGTTGATCGCCGTCGCCCGGGCAGCTCAGAAGCTGAACGCACCGGTATTGGTGGAAGTCAGCGACGGTGAAGTCGAAGCGCTTGGCCTTGAAAACGTGCGCGACATGGTTGACAACTACAAGGAAGAATATGGCGTCGAGATGTACATCAACCTCGATCACAGTCCGACAGTGGAAGGCTGCAAGCGCGCCATAGATGCCGGCTATGAGTTCATCCATATAGACATCTCGCAGGCCAATCATGACGCATCGGAAGAAGAGATCATCGCCAAGACGAAAGAAGTGGTCGAATACGCCAAGTTCACCGGCGCGTTAGTAGAAAGTGAGCCACACTATTTCGGTGGGTCGTCGAACCTTCACGAGGAGGAGATCGACTACGAGGCAATCAAGAAGACATTCAGTACTCCTGAGGGTACGAAGGCATTCGTGGAGGCGACTGGCATTGACACGTTCGCCGCCGCAGTGGGTAACCTTCACGGCAAGTATCCCGTACCGAAAGAACTTGATCTTGAACTTCTGGCGCGCATTCGCGAGGCGATCGGTTGCCAAATCAGCCTGCATGGCGGCTCGGGTACACCGCTGCATTATTTCGAGGAAGCGGCACGTATTGGCGTAAGCAAGATCAATATTAACAGCGATATGCGCTACGTCTTCCGTACCAGTCTAGAAAAAGTGCTGGCTGATAATCCGAAAGAGTATGCCGTCGTAAAACTGATGCCGGTAGTGTACGAAGCGGTTCAGGCCGTGGTGGAAGAAAAGATCAATGCGTTCGGTTCAGCCGGCAAAGCAGTCCGATAGTACGATCGGCTACACCATCCTAACCATAAGTGTTATAATCTGAGGCAATGAGTGGGCATACTCCGACAATCCTTTCCATCGGCGCGGCCGTACAAGACGTCTTCTTGAGCCAAAGTGACGAATTTAAGCCGGTTACCGACAAGACGCTGCACGAGCAGGTGCTGCGACTTGAGATGGGTGCCAAAGCGGATGTGAACCACATCAGTTTCAGCACGGGTGGTGGCGCTACCAATGCCTCGGTCACTTTCGCCCGTCAGGGAATCCACGCCATCTTCATGGGAACGATCGGACATGACCCGGCTGGACAGGCGGTACTGGATGACCTGGACAAGGAAGGCGTAGACACGAGGCATGTGAGCTATTCGGCACACCTTAACACCGGCTATTCGGTACTCTTGCTCGCATCCAACGGCGAACGCACCATTCTGACGTACCGTGGCGCTTCGACCCATTATGAGCTGAAGCACTTCGACCTTGCGGACGTTAAGGCTGACTGGCTTTATGTCTCCAGCCTGGCAGGTCAGATGGACGTACTGTCGCACATCTTCCACCAGGCCAAGGAAAAGGGCATGAAAGTATTCTTCAACCCAGGTAAGGGTGAGCTGAAGCATCCCGAAAAATTAAAGGGCTTGCTCGAAGATGTCGACGTTGTCTCGGTAAACAAGGAAGAGGCTGCACAGATCGTGCAGGGCTCCGATAGTGAAGAGCTCGCACGACATCTGCTTCATTATGTGCAGACCGCTATCGTCAGCGACGGGCCGAACGGCGTAGTCGCGACCGATGGTACGACGGTAGTGAAGGCTGGTATGTACCGTGACGTGAAAGTGGTCGACAGGACCGGTGCCGGTGATGCGTTCGGCTCCGGATTTCTCAGCCAATGGGCGGGTGGGAAGTCACTCAAAGAAGCCATTGTATTCGCCAGCGCAAACTCGACTTCCGTTGTCACGAAGATCGGTGCCAAAGCCGGCATTCTGCATCACGGCGTCAAGTTACACGACATGCCATTAACCGAACGACCATTCTAAAGGAGCATACGCCATGACGAAATTTCTCGCAGACCTGCTAGGTAACGATCATCCGCTATTCGTGCGTACGATCGCTGAGTTTGAACGGGCAAGCGGCAATGCGGGCATCGACACCCGTCTGATCGCCGACATCACCGAACGCGCCCATTCCGCGATGCGTGACCTGGGAATCGATCCGGCGGACAGTTCAGGCGAAGAAGTCTATCACGCGCTTAATGCGGCGGTCGCTTCCGGTCGGGCGGAACACGCGCTTGCCGACAGTCATTTCGTACTGCTTGGTTTTGATGATGGGCCCGTTTCATTTTGCTTACACGACGTAGTCGAGAACGCTCACCACGAGTTACCTTATAACCAGAGAGCCATAGGCCATGCCCAACGACATCTGCGGGCTGAAATCATCCGGCGCTATGCCGAACACGACCGCACGAGCGGTGACCTTATTCATGAGCTTGCCGAACAGGCTGGCTTGAAGCCATTACATGATGAAGGACATCCCGAGCTGCTTCCGGCCCACGCCGGGTCTGGCTCATCGCCGCGTATCTTAGCCATCGGTGACATCTTTACGGATGCGTTCATCAAATTGAACGAGGATAGCGCCAAGATTATCAAAGAGGCTGACGGCAAGGAGTGGCTAGCATTGCCATTCGGCCAGAAGCCGCCATATGACCAGGTAGACATCGTGCGCTCGGTCGGTCCGTCACCGAATGCCGCCGTGTCCGCCGCCCGTCTTGGTCTCGATGTGAGCCTGATGGCTTGGGTCGGGAGTGACGAGGTTGGCAAGGAGGCGATCGGACACCTACGTGACGAGCGTGTCGATACCGGATCGATGGTCGTCGAACAAGATAAGCTGACCAGCTACTGGTATGTACTTCGATACGGCGCCGACCGCACCATGCTGGTGAAGAGTGAGAAATATCGATACGAGTGGGAAGACCCCGAAACTTTACCGGATTGGGTCTATCTATCATACATAGGTGCGGATTCATGGCCACTTCACGAACGACTTCTTGACTATCTTGAGATAAACCCAGGAGTCAAGCTGGCTTTCCAGCCGGGTACATTCCATTTCAAATGGGGTATAGAAAAACTGGCCGCTATCTATCGTCGCAGTTATATCGTGGTGATGAATCGGGAAGAGGCGGTAGATGTGACGGGTAAGCCATACGATTCGCTTCATGACCTTACTTCGGCACTTCATGAGATGGGTCCGGCCATCGTCGTCATTACCGATGGGCCGAATGGTTCGTACGCATCATTCGATGGCAAGCTGGTGACCATTCCGAACTATCCCGACCCGGCTCCGCCGCTTGACCGCACCGGTGCCGGCGACGCCTTCGCGTCTACGATTGTATCCGCGCTCGCGCTTGGCGAGGATATGGAGACGGCATTAACCTGGGCACCAATCAACAGTATGAACGTGGTACAGGAACTAGGCGCACAAGCCGGGTTGCTTACGAAGCAGAAGATTCACGATTACCTGGACCAGGCTCCTGAAGATTACAAGGTCACGTCGCTCGACTAGTGATCGCAGTAGGTCTTGTTCGCACGCACTAAACGGACAATTTCGTTCACGTCATCGGTGATATGGTAGAGCAGCTCGTCGCCGGCCGAGATAAGGCGCTCCTTTTCGAGCATGGTGTGACGGATGAACTCGTCGAGCGGCTTCCAGAACTCGGTGCCGTAGAGAATGACCGGTGCCTTACCGGTCTTACCGGTTTGAATCAACGTCAGAATCTCCATCATTTCATCTAGCGTTCCGAAACCGCCGGGGAAGTAGATGTACGCGTCGGCATATAACGTCATGGCGATCTTACGAGGTGAGAAATGGCTGAAGGCCAATGAATCGGTCGTGTATTTATTCAGCGTCTGTTCGTGTGGCAGGGTGATATTGAAGCCGATCGAGTCTCCTCCGGCCTCGAACGCCCCTCGGTTGGCCGCTTCCATGATACCGTGACCTCCACCGGTAATGACGGCATAGCCGTGCTCGGCCAATCGATGGCCTGTCAGCCGGGCGGCTTCGTAATATCGTTCGCCCTCTGGAGTACGGGCGGAGCCGAACACGGTGACAGTCTTGTGGTAGCTGCGCACCACGTTATAACCCGCTTGGAGTTCTTCATCGACGCTTCCTAGACGGAACATCGCGGCTTGTAGGACTATATCGCGCGGAATGCAGACTGGTGTTTCGGTGTTTGGTTTTGGTTGCATTTCTAGGGGCATTATACCCTAAGAGAAACAAAAATGCTCATGTTTTACGACACTGGTACAATGGATATAAGTGAATAAGTTCAAACTTGCGACCGACTACCAACCGATGGGAGATCAGCCGACGGCGATCGCCCAGCTTGTGGATGGTCTTGAAAAAGGTACGCGCGAACAGACGCTACTTGGTGTAACCGGATCCGGTAAGACCTTCACCATGGCGAATATCATCGCCAAGCGTAACGTTCCTACGCTGGTGCTGGCTCATAACAAGACGTTGGCGGCGCAGCTGTTCTCGGAATTCAAAACGTTCTTTCCGGATAACGAAGTGCACTACTTCGTGAGCTACTTCGATTACTACCAGCCAGAGGCATATATCGCATCAAGCGACACGTACATCGAGAAAGATTCTAAGATCAACGACGAGATCGACCGTCTGCGGCATGCGGCTACTACGGCGCTGCTGACACGGCGCGATACTATCATCGTGGCGAGCGTGTCGTGTATTTATGGTATCGGTTCGCCTGATACGTATGCCGAGATGTCGATCCATGTGAAGAAGGGCGAACGACGCCAACAGGATAAGTTCATCCGTTTGCTCACGGATATCCAATATCAGCGTAACGATGTCGATTTCCATCGTGGTACCTTCCGCTCGAAAGGTGATGTCGTCGACGTCTTCCCGGCTGGCAGCGACGTGGCATATCGGGTAGATTTTTTCGGAGACGAGGTGGACCGTCTGACCCGGATCGATCCTTTGACCGGTGAGATTCTAGGTGAACCGGACGAACTGAAGATCTTTCCAAGCAGCCACTATGTCACGCCGAAACAAAAGCTCGAAACGGCCATCGAGAAAATCAAGCGAGAATTTGACGAGCGTATGGAATGGTTCGAGCGTCATGACAAGCTCCTCGAGGCCCAACGCCTGGCGCAGCGCACCAAGTACGACATCGAAATGCTGGAGGAGACCGGCTTCGTCAAGGGCATCGAGAACTATAGCCGCTATCTGACGAACCGCGAGCCGGGTGAACAACCGGCTACGCTACTCGATTATTTCCCAGACGATTGGCTGTTGTTGGTCGACGAAAGTCATATGACGTTGCCGCAGGTACGAGGTATGTACAACGGTGACCGGGCCCGTAAGGAAGTGTTGGTCGAACACGGTTTTCGGCTGCCGAGCGCACTCGATAACCGTCCGCTTCGTTTTGATGAATTCGACCGGCACATGCATAACGCCATCTATGTATCTGCTACTCCTGGTGAATACGAGCTGGCACATAGTCCGGAGCCGGCCCAGCAGGTCATTCGCCCGACCGGATTGCTCGATCCAAAGATCGAAGTGCGCCCTACCAAAGGTCAGGTCGACGACTTGATCGCAGAGATACGCGATCGGATCGAGAAGAAACAGCGCGTCTTGGTGACGACGCTTACCAAGCGTATGGCCGAAGACCTGAGCCAGCACCTGCTTGATTTGGATATCAAGACAGCCTATATCCATAGTGAGGTCGATACGCTTGAACGCAGTGATATCCTGCGTGATCTTCGTACCGGCGTGTACGACGTATTGGTCGGTATCAACCTGCTGCGTGAAGGCCTTGACCTTCCGGAAGTCAGTCTGGTCACTATCATCGATGCGGACAAAGAAGGATTCCTGAGAAGCGAGAGTGCGCTCATCCAAACGGTCGGCCGGGCTGCCCGTCACGAAGAAGGCACGGTCATCATGTATGGCGACACGATCACGCGTTCCATGCAGGCGGCTATCGACGAGACGAACCGTCGACGCGGCATCCAGGAGGCGTACAATACCGAACACGGCATCACTCCACGAAGCGTGGCCAAGGAGATAGGTGAAGGACTGCGGGCTATCATCCCGATGAAAGAAGATGATAAAAAACCGAAGCTCGATCTGCGGAAGATTCCGAAAGATGAGTATGCAAACTTGGTACGTGACCTGACCGCTCAGATGGAACTTGCCAGCGCCAACCTTGATTTTGAGAAGGCGGCTGAACTGCGTGATCTGATTGCCGATATCAAGGCGAAGTCATAGTCCATGTCTTTGAATTATCGTGAAAGTTGATTGATTCTACGCTACAATAAGGTGGATATGACGAAGATCTCTCGCGAAGATGTATTAAAGCTTGCCCGCCTCAGCAGCCTTCAACTCGATGAAACCGAAGCCGATGAACTTGCGGCGGACATCGAACGTATATTGGGTTACGTCGAGCAGCTGAACGAGCTTGATACCGAAGGAGTCGAACCGGCCTATCAGGTGACCGGTCTGACGAACGTCTCGCGTGACGATGTAGTGGAAGAGCCCGTCGTCAGCCGGGAGGCCTTGCTCGCGCTAGCTCCTGAACAACAGGATAACCACATTAAGGTACATAAAGTATTATGAGCAAACTGACTATTTCTGACTGTATGCATCGAGGCGCCCGTGAGAACGTCGAGGAAGCCTTGGCGCGCGCTGCCCAGTTCGAAGATTACCACGCATTCATCAGCCTGACTCCGGAACGTGCCTTCGAGCGTGCCGACCTGATCGATAGCGGCAAGTTAGGCGGCAGGTTGGCCGGCGTACCGTTCGTGGTGAAAGACAACTACCTTGCATTCGGCGCCCCAACTACTGCCGCGGCGAAGATACTTGAGAACTTCAACGCGCCTCTGCAGGCCACTGTCGTCGAGCGGCTGGAGGCCGAAGGCGCCATCTGTATCGGTAAGGCGAACCTCGACGCGTTCGCTCACGGTAGCAGCACCGAGAACTCGGCGTTCGGCCCTACTAAGAACGCGGTCGATCCGACCAAGGTAGCTGGCGGTAGTAGTGGCGGATCAGCGGTAGTGACTGCTCTTGATATCGTTCCTTTCGCGCTTGGAAGCGATACCGGTGGTTCAATCCGGCAGCCGGCAAGTTTTAACGGGGTGGTAGGTGTGAAACCGACCTACGGTATGACCAGTCGTTACGGGGTGGTCGCCATGGCAAGCAGTACCGATGTCATGGGGTGCTTCACTAACAGCACCGAAGATGCCGAGTTAGTGCTGGATATCATGGCGGGACGTGACCCTCGTGACATGACCACGCTGCCGGATTACTTCGAGCCTAAACCGCTCGAAGGTAAATTACGCATCGGTGTGATTAAAGATTTTATGGGTGAAGGGACCGATGAACAGGTGCGAGACCAAGTGACGGCCTACATCGAAGCGCTGAAGGTCGAAGGTCACGAAGTCACGCAGGTGAGTCTACCGATGGCGAAGTACAGCTTGGCCATGTATTACATCATTGTTCCAGCTGAAGTCACGAGCAACTTGGGGCGCTATGACGGTATTCGCTATGGTCGTCGTACTGAATCCGCTGCTAACCTGGCCGAAGTCTACGGCAAGACACGGGACGAAGGTTTTATGCCCGAGAATAAGCGGCGTATCATGATTGGTAGCTATGTTCTCTCTAGCGGTTACTTCGATGCGTACTACCAAAAAGCTCAGAAGGCGCGAGCCTTGCTGATCCGTGAATTTGACGAACTTTTCAACGAGTATGACCTTCTGGTGTCGCCAACCGTACCGACTCCTGCGTTCGGTGTCGGCGAGAATACCGACGATCCGATCAAGATGTATTTGTCGGATGCCATGACGGTGGGCGTCAGTCTGGCTGGCTTACCGGCGGTCAGCGTTCCGGCGGGTACTACCACGGAAGGCTTGCCAGTTGGCGTGCAGCTGATTGCGCAACGCCAAGATGATGCCCGGATGTTGGCATTAGCACGCACTATGGAGGGTAAGGTATGACCGACGGTCTCATCATCACGTTCCTGGTCATCATCGTCATGGTCGGACTTGGCGTATTGCTATTGCTTGGACATGGCCGCAAGGGCGGACGCACCTTGGATGTGGAGCGGTATCGACGTAGTTGGCTTTCAATCGAGCGACAGCTGGTAAAAGACAATGAGCAAAGCTACCATCTTGCCATCCTAAATGCCGACAAGCTACTTGATCAGGCGCTGAAGCAACGTGGCACGAAAGGTGAGACCATGGGTGAACGTATGAAGCTCGTTCAATGGTCGAATGCCAACGCCGTCTGGGCTAGTCATAAGCTACGCAATCGGATCGCTCATGAGCATGAGGTGGTGGTGCGATACGACGAGGCTCGCCGTGCATTGGCCGGTTTCAAGCAGGCACTCAAGGAGATAGGAGCGATCTGATGAACGAATACGAAATGACTATCGGTATCGAGTGTCATGTGCAGCTTGCTACTAAGACCAAATTGTTCTCGGGGGCAGACAATGATGCGCGTGAGCGAGAACCAAACAGCGTCGTCTCCCCGGTCGATTACGGTCTGCCTGGCATGCTACCGGTCTTGAACCGAGAGGCGGTTAACCTGGCTATCAAGGCTGGTAAGGCGTTGAACGCTGAGGTTGCCCGTGTCAGCCGTTTCGACCGCAAGCACTATTTCTACCCGGATCTGCCGAAAGGTTACCAGACCACCCAGATGTACCAGCCGATCATCTTGGCTGGTCATATTGATGCGCCGCTAGAGGATGGCTCTCATGTGCGAGTGCGGATCCACCACGCCCATATGGAGGAAGACGCAGGCAAGTTGAGTCATTACGGTGACTACAGCCTGGTCGACTTGAACCGAGCCGGTACACCGTTGATTGAAATCGTCTCCGAACCTGATATCCATAGTCCGGCCGAAGCCAAGGCCTACGCGACTGAGCTTTACCGTCTGATGACCTATGCGGGAGTGACGCACGGTGATCTGTATCACGGCAATATGCGATTCGATGTGAACATATCGGTCGCAAAGAAAGGTGCCGATACGCTTGGTACGCGAGCCGAAGTGAAGAACCTCAACTCATTCCGAAGCGTCGAAAAGGCGGCCGAATACGAGTTCAAGCGTCAAGTTGAACTGCTGGAACGTGGTGAGAAGGTCGTCCAGGAAACGCGCGGCTGGGACGATGCCAAGCAGAAGACGAGCTCGCAGCGAAGCAAGGAAGACGCTCAGGACTATCGGTATATGCCGGATGCCGATATTCCGCCGATCGTACTGACCGACGATGAGATCGCAACAATCCAGGCTGAAGTGCCTACGCTGCCAGCTACGTATCGGGAGAATTGGAAGACCTTGCAGTTGGATAGCTCCGTCGTCAACGCGCTACTTGCCGACCGTAACGTGGCGGAGGCGGTTGCGGAGGTGCAAACGCACGGCGACGATCATGCCAGGCGCGTCGCAAACTGGTTCGCTAGTACGGTCCGACAGTCTGAAGATGAGGCGCCGGGCGAACGACGCGAGCTAGAGGTCAACGTCAGCGGTCTGGTCGAACTGTCGGCTATGACGGCCGCAAACGAACTGTCCAGCACGGCAGCCAAGGAGCTGTTCTTGCTGATAGCCACCACACCAGGTGCCGACCCTCGCGCAATGGCCGAAGCACGCAACCTGTTGCAGGTCAGCGACGAAGCCTCGATCGCAGCGGTCGTCGATGAAGTGTTGGCCGATCCAGCCTCTCAAAAGGCACTGGAAGACGTACGTTCGGGCAATGATAAGGCAATCGGATTCTTGGTCGGTATGGTGATGAAGAAATCCCAAGGTAAAGCCAATCCGGGTCTTGCACAGAAGCTTATCCGGGAGCGTTTATAAGTCTCCAGGTGCTATGATGGTAACTGTCTGACGCTAGCTAATCGACAATTAAACGGAGATACCTGACATCATGAAGCAACCAACCAAAGCCATCATCGCCGCCGCTGGGTTCGGTACGAGGTTTCTACCGCAGACCAAAGCTATGCCGAAAGAGATGCTGCCGCTGATCGACAAGCCGATCATCCAGTACGTGGTGGAGGAGCTGGTCGTGGCCGGCATCAAGGACATTATCATCGTTGGCAGCACGAATAAGCGAGCCATCGAAGACCATTTTGACATTCCAAACGAAGACCTTCTGAACAATCTTCGAGCCGGAGGTGAAAAGAAGAGGCCTCTTATCGAGCAGACGGAGGCCGTCGCTAACTTGGCGAACTTCATCTATATCCGTCAGAAGGGGCCATACGGCAACGCCACTCCTCTGATGTGCGCCTCGCACCTGATCGCGGATGATGAACCGTTCATCTATACGTTCGCCGATGATTTCTTTGTCGCTACGCCCGGCCGGACCGTGCAGATGATCGAGACGTTCAACCAATACGGCGGTTCGGTTCTAGCCTGTAAGAAAATCCTGCACGACAATGAGTATGACAAGTACGGCGTAGCCGCCGGTACGACCATCACCGAAGGCTTGGTAGAGGTGTCACATATTGATGAGAAGCCAGGTAAGGCGGCCGCCCAGTCGGATCTTGCCAGCGTGAGCGGCTACCTGTTATCTCCCGAAATCCTGTCGTATATAGATCGTGCCGCACAGGCATATGACGGCCAGGGCGAGCTGATGATTCAGCCAGCCATGCAGGCAATGATCGATGACGGACATAAGTTCTATGCCCAGGAGATCAAAGACGGTACCTACTACGATACCGGTGACAAGTTGGAATATTTGAAGACGATCATCGACTTCGGTCTCAAGCACCCCGACCTCGGTCCAGCTCTTTCTGAGCATCTCAAGAATCGACTTTCTTAAGCTTATGTCAAGTTGCGCGATTTACAGCAACGGGCGTATAATAGGTTTACAAAACCTAAGGTAAGGAGGGGTTATGGAAGTAGGATTAGGCGGATTCTTGGGTGCGCTGGTCATCGGAGGACTAGCGGGCTGGGTAGCATCAATGCTTATGAAAACGGATGGATCGATGGGAATCCTGATGAACATCGTCGTCGGTGTCATCGGTGCGGTCATCGGTAACGCTCTTCTGCCGCTACTAGGCATCAGCGGTACGACCGGTTTCAGCATCTGGAGCTTCGTAGTCGCCTTGGTAGGAGCGGTCGTCCTGCTCTTCTTGGTCAAGCTATTCACCGGCCGTCGCACCGCCGCATAGCAAATCCGCGATATTTTACTATTACGGCACCCCGTCCATAGGGGTGCCGTAATTTGGTATAATGATATATATAAATGAAAGGATAGTCCCTAAGTGTCCGCATTAGAAATTCTCGTCATCATCTTATCAAGTTTTCTGGCTGTGTTCCTGATCATCGGCATCATCCTGGCGGTGCTGCTAGTCAAGGTGACGCGCCAAATCAAGCGTGTCACATCATCCGCAGAACGCACCGTCAACGGTCTGGAGGGAGTGGTAGCGAACGTCAGTAAGTTCAGCTCACCGGCCCTCATCGCCAAGATGGTCATGCGGCAGGTTGGTAAACGGCGAAAGAAGTAAGGAGGGACTCGGTATGAAAGCGAATCGACTAGCGATGGGCGCAGTAATAGGCGCGGTAGCAGGTGTGGTCGCAGGAATCCTGACTGCACCGAAGAGTGGTGAGGAGACCCGTTCGGACCTGAAGCGACGCGCTCAGGAGCTGAAAGAAGAGGCTCTTACTAAGAAAGACGAAGCCATGCAAAAAGTGGATGACGTTACACGCAAACTAGGTAAGAAGTAGAATCGGTGATGAACCTGGTCTCACGAACACTGCGCAATATGAAGAAAAAAGTCGTCCACGACCAAGAAGCGGGCGCTCGTCGGGCGATATTAGAAGATCTGTTTTATGATTTCAACCGTTCACGTACTCAGGTGTACAAGATGAACTTTGTCCGCGGCATCATGTTGGGAGCCGGTACGGTCATCGGTGGTACCGTCGTGATCGCGCTGGTGGTCTGGATCTTGAGCATCCTTGGTAACTTTATCCCACCGCTTGGTGATTTCTTCGACGGTCTGTCGCAAACCCTGCAATCAGGCAAACGCTAATTTAACTACAACATCTGGCGAGGTTTTTCGCTATACTTGGTAGCATATGGGGGCTACGCTACAACCGTCGGACTATGTCCATCTTCATAACCATACCCACCACAGCCTGCTTGATGGGTTGACCAAGGTGAACGAGCTCGTCACGAGGGTGAAGGATCTTGGGATGATGTCCTGTGCCATCACCGACCACGGCACCATGAGCGGTGCCATTGAATTCTATAAGGCGGCGAGAAACGAAGGAATCAAGCCTATCGTCGGCATAGAGACCTACGTTGCGGCTCGCACGCGCTTCGATCGCGATCCGGCCAAAGACAAGGCACGGTATCACCTGATCCTGCTGGCAATGAATGAGACGGGGTACCGTAATCTGATGATGCTTTCCAGCAAGGCTAACCTTGAAGGTATGTACTATAAGCCGCGTATCGACCATGACCTGCTTGAAGAGTACAACGAAGGCATCATCGCGCTTAGCGCATGTGCCAGCGGTGAGGTCGGCGAAAGTCTCCGGATGGATAACTATGAGGAAGCCAAGCGCATCGCCGCCTGGTATAAGTCTGTCTTCGGCGATCGCTACTACCTGGAGCTGCAGGATCACGGTCATCCCGATTCGCCAACTGCATGGGATGTGCAGGTAAAGATCAACGGCTATCTTGAAAAACTATCCAAAGAACTCGACATCCCCTGTGTGGTGACGAGCGACGGCCATTACCTTGACCACGATGATCAAGATGCGCATGAGATCCTGTTGTGCGTGGGAACGGGAGCCTTCCTGTCGGACGAAAAACGTATGAGTCTGAAGGATTTCGAACTTCATGTGACCGATCCGGCCGACATCATCGAGCGCTGGAAAGACATCAATCCTCAGGCGATCGCCAATACCAAGGCCATCGCCGAACGGTGTGACCTAACGATCGATTTGGGTGGAATCCTCATCCCTACCTTTCCCGTACCGGAGGGTGAGACCGAGAAGACATACCTCGACAAACTGGTGTATAGAGGACTGGCGCATCGTTATCTCGATTTGTCCAAAGACGAGACGGCAACTTTATCTCCAGACGATATCCGTCCACGGCTCTCAGATGAGGTCAGGGAACGAATCGACATGGAGCTGGAAGTGTTGGAAAAGATGGGCTATAACGGCTACTTCCTTATTGTCCAGGACTTCATAAACTGGGGCAAGGATCAGGGCATCATCTTCGGTCCAGGACGTGGCTCGGCGGCCGGCTCGATCGTCGCTTATGCACTGAATATCACCGACCTTGATCCGTTAAAGTATGATCTGCTGTTCGAACGTTTCCTGAACCCCGACCGTATTTCTATGCCTGACATCGACATCGATATCCAGGATACCCGTCGTAGCGAGGTGATTGAATATTGTGCCAATAAATATGGCTCCGAACGGGTCGCGAACATCGTGACGTTCGGCAAGATGGCCGCACGCGCCGCCGTACGGGATGTCGCCCGGGTGCTGCAGGTGCCATATGCGGAAGCCGACCGTCTTTCCAAGATGATTCCGCCACCGGTGCAGGGTCGGCACATCCCGCTCAGCGTCAGCGTCAAGAACGACCAGGAACTGAAAGCGGAATATGAAAATAACCCGACGGCTAAAGAAGTGTTCGACTTCGCCATCCGACTTGAGGGTACCATCCGCTCACACGGTGTCCACGCCGCCGGTGTGGTGATCGCACCCGACGACATCGTGAAATACACGCCGCTTGAAATGGCACAAAAAGGTGTGGTCGCGACGCAATACCCGATGGGGCCGGTAGAGGAACTCGGTCTGTTGAAGATGGACTTCCTTGGTCTTTCGAACTTGTCTATCATCAATAACGCCCTCCGTATCATCAAGAAAGTGTACAAAGATGATATCGTGCTATCCGACATCCCGCTCGACGATGCGAAGACGTACGAACTGTTTCAGCGTGGTGATACCACCGGAGTCTTCCAGTTGGAATCAGCCGGTATGAAGCGTTATCTGAAGGAACTGAAACCGACCGTGTTCGAGGATATCATTGCCATGGTGGCATTGTATCGTCCGGGACCGATGCAGTTCATCGACAGCTTCATCAAACGAAAACATGGTGAAGAGGAGATTAACTACCTGCACCCGAAGATGGAAGCCGCGTTGTCGAGTACCTACGGTATTCTGGTGTACCAGGAGCAGTTCATGCAGATCTCGAAGGATCTGGCTGGCTTTACCGGTGGTCAGGCTGACACGCTGCGTAAGGCCGTTGGTAAGAAGATCCTTGAAATGATGAAGAAAGTGAAACCGGAATTCATCGAAGGCGCCATCAAACACTCGGATGCCGACCGGAAGGATATGGAGAAATTCTGGGCGCAACTGGAAGAATTCGCCAACTACTGTTTCAACAAGTCACACGCCGCCTGCTACGGGCTGATCGCCTACTGGACCGCCTACCTGAAAGCGCACTACCCGGATGCGTTCATGGCAGCGCTCATGACCAGCGATCAGGACGACATTGATCGTCTGGCGATCGAGATCACCGAATGCCGACACATGGGAATTACCGTGCAGGCTCCTGACGTGAACCAATCTTACATGGAATTTGCCGTCGTGCCGGGTGAGAATACCATCCGGTTCGGCATGGCGGCCGTCAAGGGTGTCGGTGCGGGTGCCGTAGAGGAAGTGCTGCGGGCTCGCGAAGATGGTGAGTTCAAGAGCATCGAAGATTTTGCCAAACGGGTCGGTACGTCGAAATTCAACAAGAAGGCATGGGAGTCACTGATTCGTTCCGGTGGGTTCGATTCTTTCGGTGACCGCTCCGACTTGCTCTTCAACCTGGAAGCTATCCAGGGCTTCGCCAGTAAGGTGCAGAAGGATGCCTTAAGCGGCCAGACCGACCTGTTCGGTGGTCTGATCGACAATGCGTCTATTCAGCCTACCGTCACGTTACAGGCGGCTCCGGTGAAACACACGACCCGCGAGAAGTTGACCTGGGAACGTGAGCTGCTAGGCCTATACATCAGCGCGCATCCGTTAGACAGCTATGATTCCTACTTCCAAGAACAGACCATTCCGCTTTCGAGCCTCAGGCCCGAGGCTGACAACAAGAAGGTGACCGTCGGCGGTATCATTACTGGCGTCCGAAGCATCGTGACGAAATCGGGCAGCAAGATGGCCTTCGTGGCGATCGAAGACAAGACGGGAGAATCGGAAATCATCGTGTTCCCAGACCTTTACAGCCAGGTCGGCGCGAAGTTGACACAGGATGCGGTCGTGCGTGTGTCCGGCAAGGCGAACGCTCGTGACCGTGACGGAAACCTCACTAGCGAAGTCAAGGTAATCGCGGACGAAGTCAACATGGTGACCGATAGGGAATTGAATGAGTACGAATCAACCGGCCGGATCATGCAGGCGCCAAAAGGAAAACCGGCGGCCAAGGTAACCATCAAAAAAGCTGCCGCCCAGAAAACCGAACCAGGTATCAGCTATAAGCCGGATATTCCGGTGTTGCGCAAATTGTTCGTCCATATCAAGGACCCGGATGACGCCGAACGGTTGATGCGTCTCAAGGAAACCTGCGCCAAGCATCCTGGCACCTCTGACATCGTGGTGGTCCTAGGGGCTGAAAAGAAATCTGCCATCAAGCTGCCGTTCCGTGTTGAAGACAACCAGGCGCTGATTGATGAGCTCGTGCGCCAACTCGGCGAGGACTGTGTCATCGTCAAATAGACGGTTTTGTATGCTACCATAAGCATAATGAAACGTTTCGCTACGAGTCGTGGTTTTACTATCGTCGAACTCCTTATCGTTATCGTGGTCATCGCGGTACTTGCTGCCATCACGGTGGTCGCCTTCAATGGCGTACAAGACCGTTCCAAGGCCAGTAAGGTCTCTGCCGATCTGTCTAATCTTGTGAAGGCGGTCAACCTCGCCCGTACTTCGGCGAACACGACGCTACTCAACATCACAGGTTCGGGTTGTACGAGATGCGCCTGCCCCTACGCAGCCGGTGATATGACAGTGTACCGTACGTTGCCGAAGACCCATTCCTGCTGGGTGCGATACTATACCACGCTCGATACGCTCGCTACCGCGTCGGGCGTGAATCTCAATTCACTCAAGGAAGGCGATCCATGGGGCAGTCCGTATGCCATCGACGAGAACGAGGGTGAATCAGGAGGCTGTAACCGCGACACGGTGTGGTCATTCGGTAGTAGCGGCACGCAGAACGGTGGGACCGGTATGAACACGATTCAGCTGCAGCATTATGGCCCGACTTGTGTCTAAACGGTCAGCTGATATAACGCGATAGCCGCAGCGACGCTGACATTGAACGACTCTTTCTTGCCGACCATCGGAATCTCAACGATGTGGTCGGCACGTGCCAGAAGGTCGTCCTCGATACCGAAGACTTCTTCACCTAGTAGCAAGGCGAAGGCCTCGGGAGGCTGAAAGTCGCGTACGCTAGTGCTGGTGGGGTGTTGTTCAAGGGCCACTAGCGGTAGCGTAGATTGTTCCAACCATGTCAACGGGTTGTTATGGTATTCGAACGGTACCATCGACTCGGCGCCCAGGGCCGTCTTGTGGATCTGAGCTGATAATTTCTCACGGATGTGCGGCAGGCGGGTATCGTTCAAAAGTTCGGGGTATGGCGTATAGCCACTCAGGATGATGCGCTCCACTCCAAACCCTTCGGCTGTCCTGAAGATGGAGCCGACGTTATGGGTCGAACGGATATTGTGAAGCAGCAGCGTGATGCGTGACATGCTTGTCATTGTACCACCTATGCATAGCCGTAAGCGGTTTGCTATAGTAGGGAGCAATGGACGAAGACAAGATACAGGCGGAACGCCGTGAGAATGACGAGAACGCCACTCGGCAACGAGCCGCCATCTTAGGCGTACAGTATGTCGATACCCGGCCGTTCGAGAAAGACATGCCGCTCGTCAATGACGTGCTGGCGATCGATGCCATGTATAAGGGTCGCTTGGTGCCGCTGAAGGCCCAGTCGGATGACTCACCGTTCGTGTTCGGCATTACGACGCAGACACCCCAGTCGCTCGTGAAGACGATGGAGCGCGACTATAGCGAGCGAGGCGACTCTCTTCAGTTCGTCATGATATCGAACAGCGGTTTCAAGGCGCTGATGAACCGGTATGATCCACCGAAGGAAATCATTTACGAC
The DNA here is from genome assembly GCA_965649685.1 of uncultured bacterium. GTDB lineage: Bacteria > Patescibacteriota > Saccharimonadia > Saccharimonadales > Saccharimonadaceae > UBA1020. Next base: position 27,530 of record CBFGLU010000002.1, read on the forward strand.
GACATCGAGATCGCGCGTGAAGGCGACAGTGACACCCTGGGGCAGGTCTCGAAAACGCTCAATTCGGTCGGCACCGATCAAGTGTTCGATTATCTGATCGATCAGGCGGATAAACTCGGTGCGAGCGACATCCACATCGAGAATCAGCGAACCGTCATCCGTGTACGTATGCGTGTGGATGGTGCGCTGCACCCCGTGGCGGAACTTGAGAAGGACCGTTACCGCGTGATCATGGGCGCACTCAGCAGTCGTGCCAACATCTCGTCGGCAGCCGACGGTCCACAGTCAGGACATATGCAGAAAGAGATTACGACGGAACAAGGTACGCACCTTTTGAACCTGCGTGTCGAAACGGTTCCGACCATGTACGGGCAAGATGCCGTGCTTCGTCTGTTCAATTTCGACGAGTCGCTCCTGCAGCTTGATCGCTTGAACATTCCCGAGAAACAGCGAGAAGAGATCGACGAGGTGATCAGTCACCCACGCGGCATGGTGCTGATGGTCGGTCCGACTGGAAGCGGTAAATCCACCACTCTGTACAGCATGATCAACGCCCTGAATACGACGGATAGGAAGATTTTGACGCTGGAAGATCCGATCGAATATGGTATCGGCGGCATCTCGCAGATTCCTATCAATACCACCGAAGGCCGAAGCTTTGCCGATGCCTTGCGCAGCGTGTTGCGTCTCGACCCGGACGTCGTGATGGTGGGTGAGATCCGCGACCAGGATACGGCGCGTACAGCGATTCAGGCGTCCATTACCGGTCACCTGGTGCTCTCGAGCTTCCATGCCAACTCCACCTCTGCCGCCTTCAGCCGCATGATCGATCTGATCGGTCAGAATCCGATTTTCTCAAGCGCTATCAGGTTGGTCATCGCGCAGCGGCTTGTTCGTCGGCTCCACGACGAAACCAAGGAAGAATACGAACCCGATGAGCCTACGAAGAAGTGGGTCCGTGAAGTACTGAAAGATTTGCCGGATTCAGTCGAAAAGCCGAACCTGGACGATTTCAAATTGTGGCGGCCAGTCCCGAGTGAAGCGGCACCCTTCGGTTACAAAGGGCGTGTGGTCATCATGGAACAGCTTGTGGTAGGTGAAGAGATCCAGAAGTTTCTTCGGGGCGATGAGTCAGAGTTTCACACTGAATTGATCGAATCTGCCGCCATGAAGGCGGGGATGATGACCTTGCTACAGGTGGGCGTGCTGGCGGCGCTACGCGGCGAAACGACCCTTGAAGAGATCAACCGCGTTATTTAATGACGTTCGCGATAGTTTCGACGATTCGCTCATCGAATACGCTCGGGATGATCTCATCCACGTTCGGGCTGTCCACGAGCGAGGCGATCGCTTCGGCGGCCGCGATCTTGTGCTGATCGGTGATCATGCGTACCTTGTTGTCGAGCGCGCCGCGAAAAATACCGGGAAAGGCGATGGCATTATTCACCTGGTTCGGGAAGTCGGAGCGGCCGGTCGCTACGATAGCCGCACCTGCGGCCTTGGCTTCTTCTGGCAGGATTTCGGGCGTAGGGTTGGCGAGCGCAAAGATGATCGGGTCCTTTGCCATACGACCGATGAGATCGGCGTTCAACAGGCCGGGCTGACTGACTCCTATGAAGACGTCTGCACCGTCAAGCGCGTCTGCCAGACTGCCATCTTGCGAGCCATCGACATGTTCTAGAAGCAGTCTTTTCTGATCGTTCAGATCGGTCCGTTGGTTCGACACGATACCTTTGCTATCGACGGCCAGGATAGAGCCGACACCATACAGCTTCAACAGCTTCATGATAGCGGTACCGGCCGCACCGGCACCGACCACGACGAACTTTGACTCGGATAACGAGCGCCCGGTCAACTTGGCGGCGTTGATGAGGCCTGCCAAGACGACCACGGCCGTACCGTGCTGATCATCGTGAAAGACCGGAATCGGCAGCTCGGCTTTCAATCGCTCTTCAATTTCAAAACATTGCGGTGCGGCGATATCTTCCAGATTGATGGCTCCGAAGCTTGGGGCGATGGCTTTGACGGTCGCGATGATTTCGTCGGTCGAATGAACGTCTAGCGTGATCGGCACGCTGTCGATACCGGCGAAGTGCTTGAACAGAAGGGACTTACCCTCCATTACCGGCATCGACCCACGTGGGCCGATGTTGCCGAGGCCCAACACTGCTGAGCCATCTGAAATGACGGCGACCAAGTTGTTCGTCCAGGTATATTCTGGTAGCTTCGAGGGGTCGTCGGCGATAGCACGTGAAACGGCCGCGACGCCTGGCGTGTAGTACGCACTTAGTTTGGTCTTGTCGAGCTGATCCTCATCGCGGAGCTTCGTGGTTATTTTACCTCCATGTCGTTGATGGAGGTCGAGTGCAAGTTTGTCATAATCCATACCCTCTAGTATACCCTTTAAAAACCCCGAAGACTATGCTATAGTTGATACCTGATTGTCACTAGTAACTATTAAAGCGAGAGAGTAATGAGTTTTGCACTAATCCAGAAAGTTAACGATGCCCAGAAAAAAGCTGGTGTCGTCGATGCCCGTAGCGGTGATACCGTACGCGTACATCAGAAAATCAAGGAAGGTAACAAGGAGCGTATCCAGGTCTTCGAAGGCGTGGTTATCCGTACCGATAACAAGAGCCAGCACACGAGTCGCATCACCGTTCGTAAGATTGCCAGCGGTGTCGGTGTCGAGAAAAGCTTCCTTCTGCACAGTCCATTAGTCGAGAAGGTAGAGATCGTCCGTCGCGCCAAAGTACGCCGCAACTACCTGAGCTACCTGCGTAAGCGTTCAGGTAAGAGCGCTCGCTTGAGTGCGGTCAACTTCGACCGTGAAGCGGTGAATGACGTCCGTGACCCGCACGCCGAAGAGGAAGCGAAGCGCCTGAAGGAAGAAGCTGCCAAGGTCGCTGAAGAAAAGGCCGCCGAAAAGGCCGCAGAGCAGGCCGAGCTCGACAAGAAGGCTGCCGAAGTCGCTGCCCGTCACGAAGAAAACAAGTAGTCTCGTCTCTCTCGCAATCTCATCCCCCGCGTCTAGCGGGGGATTTTGTTATACCGTACACTTAGGAAGATATGATTGTGGGGATAGATGAGGTAGGTAGGGGACCGTGGGCAGGACCACTGGTAATGGGAGCCGTGGTCTTGGGCGACGCGACGATCGAAGGTCTGACCGACAGCAAGAAACTGACGGCGTCGGCAAGACGACGACTGAACGTTGAGGTGTATGCCAAGGCCAAGGCAGTCGGACTCGGTTGGGTGCACGCCGAAGAGATCGATGCATTGGGGCTATCAAAGAGTTTGGAGCTTGCCTGCAAGCGAGCGCTCGAGGGCATTACCGTGCCGTACCATGAGATCGTCATCGACGGGACGGTCAATTTTCTTAAGAACACCGGCAAGGGGCCATACGTCACCACCATGAAGAAGGCCGATCTGCTGATCGCGAGCGTATCGGCGGCATCGATCGTAGCCAAAGTCGCCCGGGACGAGTGGATGGCGGAACAAGACGGGGTGTATCCTGGTTATGGATTCGGTTCGCATGTCGGGTATGGTACGGCTGCACATAAAGCAGCGTTGGAAACGCATGGCGTGACTCCGCTACATCGACGCACTTTCGCGCCTATCGCGGCACTCCTGGCTGATCGGATGGTCCAGAAGGTGTCGTCGGATGGTGTGACGACGAAGCAAATCGGAGATGCGGCTGAGGCGATAGCCGCGCAGTATCTTGTGGCGAACGGCTACACGATTTGTGAACGGAACTGGAAAACGGCTCGCTGCGAAATAGATATCGTGGCAGAAAAGGCGGGAAAACTTCATTTCGTTGAAGTCAAGCATCGCATCGATGGTTCGCATGGAGGTGGGCTAGCGGCTATCACCGCCAAAAAGCTGGCACAGATGCGGTTCGCGGCCGACCTGTACATGAACCGGTTCGGCTACAAGGGAGATGCCTGTATGGCCGTGGTGACGACAAGCGGTTCGCCGCCACGCTTCGAATCGTTATTTGAGATCGAGTAGCGCCTGGCGTACGCCGGCTTCGTCACGCTCAATCAGTGTGACACGTGCTTCAATCTCGCTGCTGCCAAGCTGGATGACGCGTTTCAAGGCAGGAACGTTCATTTTCGGAGTGAAGAATGCCTTATAGTCTTCAAGTTGTTCGCGGGTCATGAGTCCACTGGCGGCGTAACGCGGGAAATCATCGAAGCTTTTGTCGCCGCTATAGGTGGCTTCAATCCAGCCCCAGTTATCCTTCATCCATTGCCAGGCGGTGACACGCGCTTCACGGTTACGCATAAGGTAGACGAACCAACGGAAGGCATCTTGAGAACGCACAAAACTGGAGTCTTTCAGTGCCTCAAGCAACCTGTCGATCGTGGTAGGGTTACGAGTACTGGTCAAGCCGGAACAGATATCCAACTGCAAGTCGGCGGAAGACGTGCTGCGGTAGGTGGCAAGCAGCTTGTCGATCAGCTCAGGCGTTTCGAAGTGCCGTACCTTCGCTCCGATGATCAGCGCCCGGGTTTCCGGCTCAAGCTCGCTCACGTCGTGTGCTTCAAACAGTTCATTAGCCCTATCGAGTGCCTCTGGTGCCTCGCCATACAATGTCATTCCAAGGATCGTGGACCGCAGTTTGGTATCGGTTTCGGGTTCGTTTGCGACCTGGATCCAGCCAAGACGTGCGAACTCATTCGCGGCAATGGTTCGGGATAGCTCGCGTAATTTCTTTTCGGCTTCCTTGTCAGTTTCTACGAACTTCTTCAACTCGCCTAGCGTGAGCGAGATGATGTCCCAGACGCTTTCGACGGTTTCACCGGAGTACGCCTGCAGGAGCGGAATCAGCTCCGCGCTGGAGATAACCTCGCCGCGGGCGAGCATAGTCTGCTCATGAAGAAGCTGCAGGCGATCGATGGCTTCCAGCGTGCCGTCTTGGAGTAGTGTGATCAACTTGGCTAGATGCTCGGAGGGATAGTGGGTGATGAAGTGGGCCGTATCACCGACATTCAAACGCTCACCAGGTTGGATACTGACTGCCAGGGTGGCATCTTCCATCAGTGGTGGCGTGATAGGGGTGCTTGCCTCGAGCGGGATAGGCCATGTCCGGCCACGCTCCTCATGTGCACCGACAAAGAATTGCTCTTGCCGCAGGCCATCTTCCTGGACGTGCACTACCGGATAGCCGGGTTGTGAGATCCAGGTATTCATGAAGTCAGTGATATCCTTGCCGCTCGCTGCCGACAACTCACGCCACAGGTCATCACCTTCGGTATTTTGGTAGGCATACTTCTTGAAATAACTCTTTAATCCCGTCTGGAACGCCTCGTGGCCGATATAATGCTGGAGCATGCGGAGCAGGCGGCCACCCTTGGCGTAGACGATTGCGCCATCGAACAGCGTGCTGATCTCGTCCGGGTGATTGACCTCGGTTTGGACGGCCTGGACGCCGTCAAGCGCGTCGCGTCGCAATGCCATGATGGTTTCGGATGATGAATAGTCGAGCCAGATATTCCATTCCGGGTGCAGCGCATCGACGGCGATATATTCCATCAGGTTGGCGAAACTTTCGTTGAGCCATAGGTTGTTCCACCATTTCATGGTCACCAGGTTGCCGAACCATTGATGACTCAGCTCATGTGCGACCACCATGGCGATGTAGCGTTTCGCAGAGATGCTGGTCGTCTTCGGGTCGGCCAGCAAGGCGATTTCACGATAGGTGATAAGTCCCCAGTTTTCCATGGCGCCGGAAGAGAAGTCGGGTAGGGCTATATGGTCGGATTTTGGCAGTGGGTACGGGATACCGAAGTACTCATCGAAGAAGTCGATAGTACGGGTGGCAATATCTAAGGCGAACTCAAGGCTTTCTGATTTTTGAGCCGGTGTGGCCCAGATATTCACCTCGACGCCACTCTTGGTCGTGGCGGTCTTGCGATGCATCTCGCCGTATGCCCACGCCAGAAGGTAACTGCTCATTCGTGGCGTGCGTTCGAACGAAGTGACCAGACGGCCTTCCTGTTCGTTCTGCGAACTGACAGGCATGTTGCCGAGGACGGTGACGCCTTGTTCAGTCGTCAGCGTGACATCGAACGTTGCCTTGGCCTCCGGTTCATCGACGCACGGAAAGACCTCACGAGCATGATGGCTTTCGAACTGGGTGGCGATCAGCTCCTTCTTTTGTCCGTCATGATCGAAATAGCATGGGTACATACCATGCATCTGATCGGTGATGGTGCCGCTGAAACCGACGGTCACCACGTGAGCCCCGGTACTTAGACCTGGAGCGGTAAGTACCAGCTCGTCATTGGTAGTAGCTTGGAAGTCGGCGCGTTGGCCGTCGATGGTTGCCGTCGCTATGTTCAGATCCTTGGCATGCAGTATGATGTTCTCGTCGGTCGACTCGCCGTTGATGGTGACGGTGCCCTGGAACGAGCGGCCGGTACGGTCGATGTCGAGAGAGAGTGCGTAATGGGAAGGTGTGAAGAGCGGGGTAAGACGTCGTACGGAATTCATATATCAAGTATACTACGGCTTATGAAGCATTACCGGGTTCGGCGGTTCGTGGCGGTAGTGATATTCTTGGTTTTTACTGCGTTCACAATGGTCGCGAACGATTCATTCCAATCGTTCGTTCCCATCACCAAGCCGACCACGGAAAAGGGGAACGACACGCTGTCGATGCTGGAATCCCTGGCGGTCAAAGGCAGGGCGCCGAAGACCGGATACGAGCGTGAGCAGTTCGGTGACGGGTGGGATAGCTATCTCGGGTGCGACACTCGTAACCGAATCTTACGTCGGGATTTGAAGAATCCGGTGGTAAACTTTGAGTGCAAGGTCGTTTCGGGCGTGTTGCATGACCCGTACGGCGGAAAGACCGTCTCGTTCGTCCGTGGTGAGGCCACGAGTGACGACGTGCAGATAGATCATGTCGTGGCGTTGTCGAACGCATGGCAGACTGGGGCGCAGCAGCTTAGCTATACGCAGCGCGTGATGTTCGCTAACGACCCACTAAATCTACTTGCGGTAGACGGTACGCTCAACCAGCAGAAAGCGGATGGTGACGCAGCTACCTGGCTGCCGCCAAATAAGCCGTTTCGTTGTGAGTACGTGCGCCGTCAGGTGCTCGTGAAACGTAACTATGAGCTATGGGTGACGCCAGCCGAGCAAGAAGCGATCAGGCGTGTGCTCGCCTCATGCTAAGGACATTTTAAGATAATGCCCGGCAGACAGAGAAGAGAATCCTCTTCCGGTTCGGGCGGGTTATCGGCGGATCCACCTGAAGTGCCGCTTGGGCCTGGAGAGGATCCGGTCGTCGGCGCCGCCGTGCTCCCAGAGGGTTGGGTGGTATAAGTGGGGGTCTGGGTCGGTTGTGTCGGAGTCGTAGCCGCTGCGGGTTGGTCGTCCGATCCGACGGCTTGATCGTCCGTGTCTTTCTTACCGGTTACCGGTGAACGTCGGTCCGATGCTGTTGATGATTCGGGCGAGGACGTCGACGTATCTGACGACGGTGTGGCTGCCTGCTCGGAATCATCACTGAATCCACGAATGATAGCGACGGTCATGACGAATCCCACAAGAACGGCTGCGATACTGATGAATAGTTTGTTTTTGTGTAAGGGTTGCTGTTCGATGGCAAGCATGCCGAGCCTCCTTAGCTACAAAACGTTGTAATTTAATTATACCACTCATTGAGTCGCTATGCACGGCTGTCCCTTGCATTAGGGGATCGGTCACGTTATACTAAGTGTAGTACATTCCGGCCGGCAGGTCGGATTTTTTCATCAACCAAGAAAGGAAATCACGCATGGAAGATCTGAACATCAAACAGCTGACGTTGGCCGTCCGCACTATCGCCGAGGAAAAGAACCTACCGGAAGAGACCGTCATGGATGTCATCGAACAGGCCATCGCCGCCGCCTGGCGCCGAGATAACGGCGAGCGTGACCAGGACGTTCGCGCCGAACTGAACGTCAACGACGGGAGCGCAAAGGTCTTCGTCCGCCGCGAGGTAGTTGAAGAGGTCGGTTCTGACCTAGTCGAGATCAGCCTTGAAGACGCTCGCAAAGAGAAAAAGGACGCTGAACTTGGCGACGTTATTGAAGAAGCCCATGAGGTCACCAGCTTCGGTCGCGTCGCCGCTCAGACCGCCAAGCAGGTTGTCCTGCAGCGTCTACGCGAAGCGGAACGCGAAGTAGTGCTGGAAGAATATGAAGACAAGATCGGCACCATTGTTACCGGTACCGTGCAGCGGGTAGAGCCTCGAGTCGTGCGTGTCGAGCTAGGTAAGGCTGTCGGTATCCTGCCAGGCAGCGAGCAGATTCAGGGTGAGTTTTACAGTATCGGTTCCCGTATCAAGGTATTCATCAAGGATATTGAACGCGACAACCGTGGTCCGCAACTGATTTTGTCACGCGCCAATGAGGCATTCGTCGAATTCCTGTTCAAGCAGGAAGTGCCGGAAATGGAGACCGGTGCCGTTGAGATCAAGGCGATCGCACGTGAAGCAGGTCGTCGCACCAAGCTGGCCGTTTACTCAAGCGTACCTGGTGTCGATCCAGTCGGTACGTTCGTGGGTGGTCATGGTACCCGTGTCCAGGCAGTCATGAACGAAGTCGGTGACCAGGAGAAGATCGACATCATTCCATTCAGCGAAGACTCGGATGAGTTCATCCGTTCCGCGCTCGGCCCAGCTGAGGTTGTTCGGGTTGAAATTGACGAAGAAGCGAAGCGGGCTAAGGTATTCGTGAACGAAGACCAGCAGTCGATCGCAATCGGTCGTGCCGGACAGAACGTCCGCCTGGCTTCTCGTTTGACGGGCTATGAGCTCGACATCGAAACCGCCACCGCGGCCAAGCCAGAACCGAAAGCGCCGAAAAAGAACATCGAAGACAGCTTGCTTGACGCCCTGAATTCAAGCGACGAATAGGGAGTAGCGGTCTCGAATAAACGTCCCTTCGGATTGACGGAGGGACGTTTAAATGTATGGCGGTCGGCCGATGGTTATGCTTAAATTGAATCAATGAACCGGAAGAAGACTCTCGCAGACGATCGGCTGCACGCACGGGCGGCGCGGCGCATCATACCGATCGTTCTGGCGCTTACCATCATTTTGTTAGGTGGGCTAGTTGCCTGGGCGGCACTCGCTATGTTGAACGATGACGATAAAGGTAGCGATGAAGCTTCATCGAGCGAGGTAGCGGAGCGCGTCGACCTGTATCCGCTTGGCGAATGGGGTGTCGCACTGTCGCTTCCTGCCGATATCGCAAGCAACGAGCTGACGACGGTGGAGCGGAAAAACGAAAGAGGTGAGATGGAGGCAGTCGCCTTATCGACCGATAAGGTGGCTACGAACGCAAGTGTCTGCGGCATTAATGACGGTGTGCTTATCACCATGTATCGTCATGCCGACTTGTCGACGATCGCTTCCTCACAACTGATGGCCTCAACCGGCAAGATAGGTGAGTATTACTATGCGTACGAACGTGCGATCGACACTATTGACGCGTCATGTGGCGGCGAAGACCGAGCCATACTCGAAACAGAGACCAAGCGACTGGAGTTGGCTATCAGTACCGTTCAACTGCAGTAAGTTAGCACTCAATTGACGAGAGTGCTAACTTTTTGTTATCATTAGAAGCAGAAAGTGATGGAAACAAACGCTTGCGCATCACTTGAAGGAGGATGATAATAAGATTATGGCCGATGATTTCGCAGAATTCGTCTCACGCTTGACCGATAACGCGAAGACAAGTCTTCAGCATGCGAACGCAATCGCACGGGGCTACGGAAGCGCATATATCGGTACTGAACACCTGCTGCTCGGTGTGCTGGCGCAGGGGTCTTCGGTCGGTGCCAAGATGCTAGCTGATGCGCATGTCACGCTTGAACGGGCCGAACTGGCCTTGAACCTGGCACCACGTAACATCGTCATCAGCACAGGTGTACTGGCATTAAGTGAAACCGCCAAGCTTACCTTGAAGATGGGCTGGGAGATCGCTCAGGAATTTCATCAGGATTATCTTGGCACCGAGCATATTCTTTACAGTATCCTGTCGCAAAAAAGCGCTCGCGCCACCGCTTTGTTGCGTGAATTGAACGTAGATATTAGTGAGCTGAAAGGCGATCTTGAAGACTTCTTTGATCGTCAGCACAATGCCTACCATGATAACGAGGCTGCGACCACCGATGTGCCACGCAAACAAAAGCGCGGAGGCGCACTCGAAACTTTTGGTACCGATCTGACGACACGGGCACGGGCTGGCAAGCTTGATCCGGTCATCGGTCGCGATGTCCAGCAGGAGCGTCTGGTCACCATCCTGTCGCGCCGTACCAAGAATAACCCTGTGCTGATAGGTGAGCCTGGCGTGGGAAAGACGGCTATCGTCGAGGGGCTTGCGCAACGTATTGCGCGCGAAGACGTGCCCGATCACCTACTTGATAAACGCGTGATCCAGCTCGACCTGGCCGCGATGATCGCTGGTACGAAATATCGCGGTGAGTTTGAAGAACGACTCAAAAAAGTTGTGAGCGAGCTGACCGAACAGAAGAACGTGATTGTATTCATCGACGAGCTGCATTTGCTGGTCGGCGCCGGTGCCGCCGAAGGTGCCCTTGATGCTGCCAACATGCTGAAACCTGCCTTGGCCCGCGGTGAGCTGCATCTTATCGGTGCGACCACGCTTGACGAGTACCGCAAGCATATCGAAAAGGACAGCGCGCTTGAGCGACGGTTCCAGCCGGTCGTCGTACCCGAGCCCTCGCTTAAAGATACGATCGCTATCGTCAAAGGACTTAAGCCTTACTATGAATCCCATCATGGGGTCACCATTTCCGACGAAGTCATCGAGACGACTGTGTACTTGGCGGACCGCTACGTATCGGAGCGTTTCATGCCAGATAAGGCGATTGATGTCATTGATGAGGCCGCCGCACTTACCCGGGTCTCGGCAGGCAATAAACCGAGCAAGGTCCGGGATTACATGCGTCAGCTGAAGAACCTGAACGAGAAGATGGATGAGGCGGTTGCGGCGGAAGACTACGAGCGCGCAGCCCTGTACAAGACTCGTTCGGTCCAATTGACGGAAAAGCTTGATGAACTGAAAGAAAAGTACGAGAACAAGACGCCGATCAAATTGACGGACGACCATGTCTCTCGTGCCATCTCGGTCATGACTGGTATACCTGTCACGCGGGTACAGAAGTCCGAGGCGGGTATGCTGCGGACGCTTGAAAAACATCTTGGCAAATTCATCATCGGCCAGGAAGAAGCGGTTACCAAGGTTGCCCGCGCCGTACGTCGAGCCCGAAGCGGTGTCGCCAGCACCAAGCGCCCGATAGGTTCGTTCGTGTTCATGGGACCGACGGGCGTAGGCAAGACTGAATTGGCCCGTGTACTTGCCCGAGAAGTCTTTGGAAGTGATGATGCCTTGATCAAGATTGATATGAGTGAATTCGGCGAGCGTCATAATACCGCCCGTCTGCTAGGTGCGCCGGCCGGTTATGTCGGATATGATGACGGCGGTCAGCTGACAGACAAGATACGACGCCAACCATACAGCGTGGTACTGTTCGATGAGATCGAAAAGGCTCATCCAGACGTATTCCAGCTGCTGCTACAGCTACTCGAAGACGGTACGCTGACCGACGCCAAGGGCCGGAAAGTAGACTTTTCTAACACCATCATCATATTGACCAGCAATCTTGGTGCGGAAGAGATGCAGCGTGAATCATCGC
>CBFGLU010000003.1:0-28762 GCA_965649685.1 uncultured bacterium
ATAGCAGTCCTGTCAACTACGTCGCAGCCTAAAAATGACAACGTCAAGCTGGAAGTGGCAGCGTAAAGAACCGGGGTTGCCGCAAGCGGTTGTTGGTAAAGCCTTGCACTCTGGCGATAGCCCGAAGCGCCTGACGCGCCTGGGTAATCTCCATCGCCGCGAGGTCTTCACGCTCGGGCATGAGGCCCAGGTGCCCGTCTTCCATATCTTCAAGCTTCTGCTGGAAGTTGGAGAAACGGTATTTCTCACGTTCCGTCTCCGGCATGTCGAACTCACTCATGCTTTTCAGGCTGACCGTATCATATAAGCGGTCGACCTGCCATTTTTCACGCACCCATTGCTCCATCACGTCCGCGTCCGGAATAGCGGGCGGCTCGGTGACGGTATGGATGTAGTTATGTAGCTGACGCGGCAACCTGATCTTCAGTGCCGCCGTTCCTCGGTACTGACCGCCCAATACCGAACCGGTCTCTTTGTTGATACGTTTATATTCAGCTTCCGGCCACGCCACATGATGCACGTCATAGTGCCCGGTCCAATGGTGACGCACCGCCACCGACGCCAGCACCTGTTCGATGAGCTCGCGCGGCAAAGGGATTCCGTGCTCCGATATCGGTACCTGCAGCTTATCGGTGACGACCAGTTGACCGTTCCGACGATCCAGCAAGTCGCTTAGGCCGACCAAGGGCGCGAGGGACTGCTCACCACGACGGGTCGAGAGTCCCTCATATGTCATCTCAGTCCCCTAGCTCCATGTTGGTTTCACGCCTCATTTGCTGGCAGTGTAGCAAATGCATAAGCACCATGTAAAGTAGTTCCCTATCAAAAGACCACCCGTCATAGCGACGGGTGGCCTGATGCTCCGGTAGGACTTGTACCTAGCCGCGGGCGAAGTGAGCGAAGGCGCGGTTGGCCTCGGCCATCTTATGAGTGTCTTCCTTCTTCTTGAAGGCGGCACCGGCTTCGTTGTAGGCGTCGACGATCTCGGCAGCCAGGCGGCGCTCGTATGGCATACCGCTACGGGCACGGGCTGACTGGACCAACCAGCTGTACGCATAGTGCAGCTGACGGTGGCCCTGGATCGGGAATGGGATCTGGTAGTTCGCACCACCGACACGGCGGCTCTTTACCTCGAAGCTTGGGCTGACGTTCTTAAGGGCCTTCTCAAAGACTTCCAATGGATCTTCTGACTCGAGCTTCTTCGCAGCGTGCTCAAGGGCTGCGTAGACGGCGCGTTCCGCGACCGACTTCTTACCGTCAAGCATACTCTTGTTAATCAGGCGCTGAACCAGTACGCTCTGGTACTTGCGGTCCGGCTTCAGTTCGCGCTGTAGTTTCTTGGTGACTTTACGAGGCATTACTTGCTCTCCTTCTTGGTACCGTACTTCGAACGGCCTTGCTGGCGTTTCTGAACACCCTGGAGGTCCAAGGCACCACGGACGATGTGGTAACGGACACCTGGAAGGTCAGGTACACGACCACCACGGACCAGCACGACGGCGTGCTCCTGGAGGTTGTGGCCTTCTCCACCGATGTATGCCCAGACTTCCTGCTTGTTGGTCAGACGGACACGGGCGACCTTACGAAGGGCCGAGTTCGGCTTCTTCGGGGTCTTGGTGGTTACCTTGATACAGACGCCACGCATCAGCGGAGCGTTCTGCTGGTAGTATCGCGTCTTCAACGCGTTGTGGATGGTGCCGAGTGCCGGGCTCTTCGACTTCTTGTGAGCCGACTTGCGGGGCTTGCGCACCAGCTGGTTGATTGTTGGCATATGAAATGCAACTCCCTTTGATTACTGATTGGTTATACGGGTTCGGATCAGCATTCCTCGCACCGTGTCTATACCTTTCCGCTCCTGGCCGTGAAGTACACGTTTCATGGGCAGGTGGAAAGAGGAAACTCTAGGAAAGACTATAGCACTTTCAGGGTGAGATGTCCAGATATGAAATCGAGCCCGCACCTCCAGAAGGAGCGGACTCGACTTCATAGGGTGCGGGCCCGGCTGTGTCAGCGGCCCATCCGTGCGATGCGCAGCCGTACGCCGTTGTAGGCGTACGCCAGATGACGCAGTACGGGGGTTCGCTGCAAGCGGACCCGGAACGAGCGATTGAGCCTGTCGACCCTACGGTCGAACTCTTCGTCGCTCAGCTTCATTACGCGACTCCTTTCACGTAGTTGACGTCGTTGAAGGCACGTGCGATGACGTCCTTCACTTCGTCGGTGTTGGATTGCTCGGAAAGCGTGAACCGGACGGTCATGCTGCCGTCGATCCATGTGATGTCCGCCGTGCTGCAGAACCAGTTGGTCCCGGCGCTGTGACGTCGGGTCAATCGACGCATGACCTCTTGGTACTGGTCATAGCTGACGCCCCTATACGCAAGGAGGACATCAGCCTGTTGTGCAATGAGCTCGGGCATGGTCACGACCTTCCTTGTGAGACGTCCGTGCCAACCTGACAATATATTATTATATCACAGTTTCATAACTTTGTCACTACGCAACGCAAAACCCCCGCCGGAGCGGGGGTTGCTAGCACGTTTCGAATGCCTAGGCGTCGAAACTTTCGTCCTCGGCGATTTCCTCGGACTCGACCATCTCCTCGGCGCCGGTTCCGACTGGAATCTTGCGACCGATGATGACGTTCTCCTTCAGGCCATTCAGGCGGTCGGCACGACCACTGGTGGCGGCGTTGATGAGCACGCGTGTCGTGTCCTGGAAAGAGGCAGCCGATAGCCAGCTGTCACTCCAGATACTGACCTTGGTGATACCAAGCAGCAGCTGCGTGTACTGGACCAGGTTCTTACCTTCACGGGCAAGTTCCTCGTTCGCCTCGACGACGGCGGCCTTCGAGACGATGTCACCAGTGACGAAGCTGGAGTCGCCTGGGTCTTCCACCTGCACACGAGAGAACATCTGACGAACGATGATCTCAAGGTGCTTATCGGCCACATCCTGACCCTGGGCGGCGTAAATGCGCAGGACTTCGTTGATGATGTAGCGTTGAGTGGCTTCGGTCCCCTTCAGGCGCATCAGGTCGTGCAAGTTCAACGAACCGATAGTCAGGCGGTCACCTGCCTCGACGTTGTCACCGGCACGGACGACCAGCTGGGTCGTACCAGGAATCTCGTACCGTACCGGCGCACCAGCGTTGGCAGCGATGACGATAGTGTCTTCCGCTACTTCGACCACACCGTCGAACGGTGCGACCAATGGCTTAGCTTCACCTTCGGTGGTCGCTAGGACGTCGCCCACCTTGACGTTCGAACCGGCCTTGACGTTGACCGTACGGCCTTCGAGCGGCAAACGCTCGACATGTCCGGCCTCAGGAGTGACCTGCACGATGTAGTGCTTGCCATCTTCCCAGACGTCGACCAGACCGGTGACTTCCGTCACGTACGCCTGACCCTTCGGACTACGGGCTTCGAACAGTTCTTCGACACGTGGCAGACCCTGGGTGATGTCACCACCAGCCACACCGGAGGCGTGGAAGGTTCGCAGCGTCAGCTGGGTTCCAGGCTCACCGACAGACTGAGCGGCGATGACACCGACCGGCTGACTCTTGGCGACCAAGCTGCCGGTAGCCATATCGATACCGTAGCTCTTCTGTGGGATACCCTTCAGGTTCTTGGTAGAAAGCACGCTCTGGATCTTGACCGCGTCGATCGACTGGTCGGCCTCGATGGCGTTGGCGATCTCACGGGTGATCAACTCATCCTTCTTGACGTGGCCGGCGATATCCTCGGCGGCAAAACGTCCGTACAGACGGTTTGAGAACTCGATCATGGTCTGTTCGGTCTCGCTGCGGTAGATAGCGAAGCCGTCGTCGTCACCAGCTTCGTCTTCAACCGTGAAGACGTCCTGGGAGACGTCGACCAGACGACGGGTCAGGTAACCCGAGTCGGCGGTCTTAAGCGCGGTGTCGATCAGACCCTTACGGGCACCTCGGGTCGCGATGAAGGCTTCCAGGCTGGACAGACCTTCGCGGAATGAGCTACGGATCGGCAGCTCGATTTCACGGTTGGTCGCATCGACCTGGATACCGATCATGGCGCTCGCCAGCTTGACGTTCGAAATGTCACCACGGGCGCCAGAGTT
Source organism: uncultured bacterium (assembly GCA_965649685.1). Lineage (GTDB taxonomy): Bacteria > Patescibacteriota > Saccharimonadia > Saccharimonadales > Saccharimonadaceae > UBA1020. The sequence goes on from CBFGLU010000003.1 coordinate 4,096, forward strand.
GACCATGACGGAGATGCTGGTGTCCATAGCGGCCAGCTTGCCCTTCAGGAAGTCGGTCACCTGGCCGTCGACGCCACGCCAGGCGTTGACGGTAAGGTTGTAACGCTCTTCTTCCGTGATCAGACCCTGGTCGTACTGGTCAGAGATGAGTGCCGTCTTGGCGTCACCTTCAGCCACGAATTCAGAGATCTCGTCGAAGTGGATGTAGTCGTCCTTACCGGTCGACACGGCCGCGACGGTCGCGAAACGGAACGCCAGACCCTTCATACGGTCAGCAGTCTTGGCGGTTTCTTCGGCACCATACTGGTCGAAGATTCGAGCCAATACCTTCTTCAGCTGCTTCTTGGACTGGACGTTGTTGTCGTACGGGAAATCTGCCGGCAGGATCTCGTTGAAGAAGACACGGCCGAGAGTAGTCTCGCGCAGTTCACCCTTGGCAGGAATACGGATCGGGCTTTGAAGCTGCAGCTTGCCGTCGTCATAGGCCATCTCGGCTTCATAGACGGAGCTGTAGGCCTTGACGGTATCGGTCTGGGCACTTGGCTTCTCGTATGTCAGGTAGTAGTTACCGAGCACGACGTCCTGACCGATGTTCAGCACCGGTGCACCGTCGGCTGGCTTCAGCAGGTTGTTGGTGGCGCTCATCAGCTCGCGGGCTTCACGCTGCGCTTCGGCTGAAAGTGGCAGGTGGACGGCCATCTGGTCACCGTCGTAGTCGGCGTTGAAACCGTTGGCAACGAGTGGGTGCAGTTGGATCGCCTTACCTTCGACCAGCTTCGGCTGGAAGGCCTGGATGCTGAGGCGGTGGAGTGACGGCGCACGGTTCAACAGTACGTACTTGCCTTCGATCACGGCATCGAGCGCGTCCCATACCAGGGCGTCACCGGCTTCGATCAGGCGGGTAGCCGAACGAATGTTGTGGGCGTGTTCGCCACGGATCAGCCAGCTGATGACGAACGGCTTGAACAGCTCGAGAGCCATCTGCTTCGGCAGACCACATTGGTTGATCTTCAGCTTCGGACCGACCACGATGACCGAACGGCCAGAGTAGTCGACACGCTTACCAAGCAGGTTCTGACGGAAACGTCCCTGCTTACCCTTCAGCATGTCGCTGATTGACTTCAGGCGACGGCGGCCACCGGTCGCGTTGACGGCACGGCCACCGCGGGCAGCCGAGTTGTCGATCAGGGCATCAACGGCCTCCTGCAGCATACGCATCTCGTTGCGGCGGATGACTTCCGGCGCGTTGAGATCGACCAGCTTCTTCAGACGGTTGTTACGGTTGATGACACGACGGTACAGGTCGTTCAGGTCGGAGGTGGCGAAGCGGCCACCGGTCAGCTGGACCATCGGACGGAGGTCCGGTGGGATGACAGGCAACACGGTCGTACACAGGCTCGACGGCTTGATGCCGGCTGCGTGCATACCTTCAAGCACCTTCAGACGCTTGAGCAGTTTCTTCTCACGCTGACCCTTGGCAGACTCGACCTCTTCGGTCAGCTGTGCGATCAGGGTAGGCAGATCGATTTCATCGAGCAGCGCCTTCAGGGCGGTACCACCCATGCCGACTTCGACGAGCTCTTCATACTCTTCCGGCAGGTTACGGTAATCGGTCTCAGAGATGAGTGCACCCTTGACCAGGCTCTCCAATTGACCCTTCTTCAAAAGGTAACGTTCCTCAAGTTCTTCGGTCTCACGAGTCTGAGCTTCGGCCAATGCCTTCACGTCGGCGTCTTCGGCTTCAGCTTCTTTCTCGTAACGCATCTTGATGGCGGCACGGGCGGCTTCGGTCTCGGCTTCGAGATCGGCCAGCATCTGCTCGCGCTTCTCGTCGCTACTCTTCAAAATGACGTAGGTCGCGAAGTAAGCGATACGCTCCAGGTTACGGACGGTCAGACCCAGGAGCAGGCTCATAGCAGACGGCGTACCGCGCATGAACCAGATGTGGGCGACCGGAGCGGCCAGCTGGATGTGACCCATACGCTCACGACGGACGATGGCCTTGGTGACCAGCTCGCCGTTCTTGTCGACGGCGGCTTCGCGGGAACGAACGCCCTTCAGCTTCGAGTCGTGCGGGTTGATGTCCTTGACCGGTCCGAAGATACGTTCACAGAACAGACCGTCACGCTCAGGCTTCTGGGTGCGGTAGTTGATGGTCTCCGGCTTGGTAACCTCACCGTGGCTCCATTTCAGGATGTCCTCGGGACTGGCGACGGCAAGTCGGACGGCATCGAAATCAGCGATGCCAGTGGTGGCGATGACGCGTGACATTATCGGGCCTCCTCTTTCTCTTCTTCGTCGTTAAATTCTTCAGCAGTTTCAACGCTCAGGCCGTCCTCTTCCAGGTCGATGTCGTCAGCTTCGTCCAGGACGGTTTCCTGGTCGCTTTCAGACAGGCTTGGGTCGGCAGGAACGGTCTTATCGTCCGGGCCGGCTTCGGCGATGATCTCTTCGGCGTCGACGATGTCGGTACCTTCATCGCTTTCGTCCAGCAAGTCGACACGAAGGCCGAGACCTTGCAGTTCCTTCACAAGGACGTTGAAGCTTTCCGGCAGCTTAGGTCCGACGATCTGCTCATCCTTGATGATGGCTTCGTAGGCCTTGGCACGTCCGTAGACGTCGTCGGACTTGATGGTAAGCATTTCCTGAAGCGTGGTGGCAGCACCGTACGCTTCCAGTGCCCACACCTCCATCTCACCGAACCTTTGACCACCGTTCTGCGCCTTACCACCGAGTGGCTGCTGGGTGACCATGGTGTATGGTCCGATTGAACGGGCGTGGATCTTGTCAGAAACCATGTGGTGCAGCTTGATGATGTGCATGACACCGACGGTGGTGCGCTCTTCGAACGCTTCACCGGTGCGGCCGTCGAACAGCTGGCTCTTACCGTCAGCTGCGTAGCCAGCCTTCTCGAGCTCTGCCGAGATGACTTCGTTCGGCACACCGTTGAATGGTGGCGTCGCAACCTTGTAACCGAGCGCACGGGCAGCCATACCCAGGTGGGTTTCAAATAGCTGACCGATGTTCATACGGCTTGGGACACCGAGCGGGTTCAGGACCACGTCGACCGGAGTACCGTCTTCCATGAATGGCATGTCTTCGACCGGCAGGATGCGGGCCACCACACCCTTGTTACCGTGACGACCAGCCAGCTTGTCACCAACAGAGATCTTACGCAGCTGTGCAACGTAAATCTGGATCTGCATCAGTACACCGGCTTTCAGTTCGTGACCGTTCTCGCGGGAGAAGATCTTGACACCGACGACCTTACCACCACCAGCGTTGTTCATGCGCTGTGAGGTGTCGCGGACGTCCTTGGCCTTCTCACCGAAGATGGCGCGCAGCAGACGCTCTTCCGAGCTGAGTTCCTGCTCACCTTTCGGTGTGATCTTACCGACCAGTACGTCACCGGCCTTCACTTCAGAACCGACCTGAACAATGCCGTTCTCGTCGAGGTGACGCAGGCTTTCTTCAGATACGTTCGGGATGTCACGCGTAACGATTTCCGGACCAAGCTTGGTCTCACGGACTTCAACGTTATAGTCCTTGATGTTGATGCTGGTCAGACTGTCATCTTGGACAAGCTTGTCCGAAAGCACGATGGCGTCGTCCATGTTGTAACCGCCCCATGGCATGAAGGCCACTGTCAGGTCGCGTCCGAGGGCCAATTCGCCATCGGCCACCGATGCACCCTCGATAAGAGTGTCGCCAGCCTTGACCTTCTGACCACGGGTCACGCGGACCTTCTGGTTGATTGAGCGGTCGTCGTTGCTCTTCGCGAAGTGGATCGGCTCGTAGATCTTGACACCGTCCTTGTACTTGACGTGAACTTCGTCACCGTCGGCACGAACGACCTCACCGGCACCTTCAGCTACGATCAGCTGTGAGGTGTTCTTGGCGATCTCACCTTCGATACCGGTACCGACGACTGGAGCCTGTGGGCTCAGCAGTGGCACGGCCTGCTTCTGCATGTTCGAACCGGTCAGGGAGCGGTCGATACGGTTCTTCTCGATGAATGGGACCAGGCTGGCAGTCGAGCCAAGGATCTGCTTGTTAGCGGCGTCCATGTAGGTAACCTCGCTCGCGTCGACCTGCTCTGGAAGCAGACCGTTACGGGCGGAGACACGCTCGGCGACGAACTTACCGTCCTTGTCGAGCTCAGCACCGGCGTCAGCGATGACTTCGGTGACTTCCTGAGAAGCGTCCAGGTAGACGACTTCGTCTGAGACCTTGCCGTTCTTCACCTTCAGGTACGGAGTTTCAATGAAACCATATTCGTTGACACGGGCGAACGCGGCCAGGTTCAACACCAGACCGATGTTGGCACCTTCCGGCGTCTCAACCGAACAGAGACGACCGTAGTGAGTCGGGTGAGCGTCACGGACGTCGAAGCCAGCGCGTTCGCGGCTCAGACCACCAGGACCCATCGAACTCAGGCGTCGCTTGTGCGACAGCTCAGACAGTGGGTTGACCTCGTCCATCAGCTGGCTCAGCTGGCTGGATGCGAAGAATTCACGCACCGCCGCTACCACAGGGCGGGCGTTGATGAGCTGTGAAGGCGTCACGGTCTCAAGGTCGCTCATCGACATACGGTCCATGGCGTTACGCTGCATACGGAGCATACCGACGCGGAACTGGCGGGCGACCAGTTCACCGACCAATTTGACACGGCGGTTTGACAGGGCGTCGATGTCGTCGGCTGGCTCCTGGGAGTTGTTCAGCCGGATGATCTCCTTGATGATGGCGACCAGGTCGTTCATCTGGAAGACACGGTTCTCAGCGGTGTTGGCCACATCCAAACCAAGGCGCTGGTTCAGCTTGTAACGACCGACACGGCTGTAATCGAAGCGCTTGAAATCAAAGAACATACGCTCGATCATCTGACGGGCGTTGTCAACGGTGGCGAGGTCACCTGGGCGCAGGCGACGGTAGACTTCAATCAGGGCTTCGTTTGTACCACGGGCTGGGTCCTTTTCGAGGGTGGCGTCGATGAACTTAGTGTCACCGGTGTCGACATCTGCGAACAGAGCCTTGATTTCCGAGGTCTTCGGGTGACCCAACGCACGCAACAGGGTGGTGACAGGCAGCTTGCGCCGACGATCGATCTTGACCGAGATGACGCCGTTTGTGGCGGTTTCGAACTCAAGCCACGCACCGCGGCCTGGGATCAGCTTGGCACCGTAGTGGTTACGTCCGGTCGCGTTCTCGGCGGTAAAGAAGACACCGGCTGAACGAATCAGCTGAGAGACGACGACACGTTCGGTGCCGTTGATGATGAACGTACCGCGGTCGGTCATCCACGGGTAATCACCTAGGTAGATTTCCTGTTCCTTCACTTCGCCGGTAACCTTGTTGGTCAGTTCGACGACGGCATGAAGCGGTGCGTCGAAGGTCAGGTTGTTCTCTTTCGCGAACATTTCCGAGTTCTTCGGATCCTGGAACGCGTACTTGCCGAAGCGAAGTTCGAGTTTCTGACCGGTATAGTCCTCGATTGGGTTGAGCTCCGCGAAAATCTCGCTCAATCCAGTTTCGACGAATTCCTGCCAGGAATCCTTCTGGTGAGCCATGAGGTTCGGAAGCGGGAGAGCCGTGTCGTCCTTGGTAAAGAACACACGACCGTTATTGGTGGTAGCTGGCTTGGTTGCCACGTGCGTATCTCCTCGCATGAGATTAATGGTTGTTACTGGTTCGGCGCCCGAAGTTACCTAAACTGCTCTAACACGCAAAAACGCCTCGCCTAATGGCGTGCGTGTCCTAGCCGCAGCTTATTCAACCTTCATTACCTCTTAGTATGAAGAAACTTTCCGCAATTGTCAACGCCTGTCATGACGAAAATCGGGCGGAACCTAGACGAGTTGAATCGTCTAGGTTCCGCCCGTGTGATGGACGACGCGCCGCTACGTTCAGGCGGCGACGCGTGCGAAGTGGATGTGCCGGGCCGACGCCCTGACGACGACCAGCTTCTTCGGCTGAGCGACGTGACGCTGGGCAGCCTTGCGGCAGCCCTCGGCCAGCGCCTCGCTGCTCTCCTTCGTCATGACGAAGGTCGGCGGGGCGGCGATGAATCGCTTGATCATTCCGATGATACGCATGATAATGCTCCTCCCAGGATCAAGGATTACTCCTTCGGACACCGTGTCCGCAGCGAAGTATACGCCCGGTCGACTTGCGACGCAAGTACTTTTATGCTTTGGTAACTACCTTATCAGCCAAACCATAAGCCACCGACTCTTCGGCGCTCATCCAGAAGTCGCGGTCAACGTCCTTTTCAATCTTAGAAAGTTTCTGACCGGTGTTCTTTGCCAGTATCTCATTGAGCCGTTTCTTTAAGTAGATGCCTTCACGTAAGGTGATCTCCTGATCCGAGATCTTTCCCTGGGTGCCACTGGAAGGTTGATGGATCATGACGCGTGCGTTTGGTAGCAGGAACCGCTTACCCTTGGCGCCGCTAGAAAGAAGGAAAGCCCCCATGCTTGCCTGCAGGCCGATACCATAAGTGGCGACATCCGGCTTGATGAACTGCATGGTGTCAAAGATAGCCAGACCATCATAAACGCTTCCGCCCGGGCTGTTGATGTAAAGCGAGATATCCTTGTTCGGATCCTCATAGGCAAGGTGAAGCAACTGGGCAACCACCAGGTTGGCAGTATGTTCGTTCACTTCTTCGCCAAGGAAGATGATGCGTTCTTTGAGAAGACGCGAGTAGATATCGAATGCCCGTTCCCCAAGTGGTGAGCTTTCGATGACCGTTGGTACCAGGTAATTCGTAGGCTTGTTCATGTTTTCAGTATACAAACAAATTAGCACTCATGTAAATAGAGTGCTAATCATCCTCTTGTTTCCGTACCAACTCGTCCCAGGCAGAGCGACGCTCGTGCAGTAAATCGTCGACCCACTTGGCCAGAAGCGCCGCACCACCAAGCAAGACTATGTCACCCGCCCAATCGCGGAGCCGCCGCTCCTTCGTGAAGTGGAGCAGACGTTCGAGCGATGGCTTTTCCATATGCTACTTGGTATTCAGTTCAACCAGGCGGTCGACGGTCTTTTCAGTGATAAGACGGTTAGCGATCTCACGTTGAGCCTCAGGTTCGTCGAAGCGCTTGGCCATCTCTGGGTTGTTCGAGTACGAACCCTTGTAGAGGTTGATGTGCTCGGCCAACTCTTCGCTTGAAGCCTCGATCTTCTCAGCCTTGCTCAGCTCGGCAAGTACCAGACCGGCCTTTACCCGCTTCTCGGCGGCTGGAACGACTTCTTTCACACGCCAATCTTCTTTATCCTTGAAGCCCTTGTTCTTGACATACTGCTCGATGGTAAGTCCCTGATACATCAGGTTCTGGGTCATGTCGGTTTCGATCGAACGCGACTGGTCTTCTACCAGCACCTGAGGAACTGGAATATCGGATACGTCGATAAGCTTCGAGACCAGTTCGTCTTTCAGCTTGTCGTCGGCCTCGCGGTTCTTCTGCGCGGTCAGTTCTTGCGTAATGTCATCTTTCAGTTCTTTAAGAGTAGACAACCGGTTGTCGGCCTTCTTGGCGAAGTCGTCGTCCAACGCAGGTGGTACCAACTCGTTGACCTTCTTCAAGGTTGTCGTGAAGGTGACATCGGCGTCTGCCAGATTATCGACGTGGTAGTCCTTGGGAAATTTCAACTTCAGGTCGAACGTATCGCCCGGCTTCTTGCCAACGATACCTTCTTCGAAGCCTGGGATGAATGAGTTCGAGCCCAGCTTCAAGGCGTAATCGGTCGCGGTGCCACCGTCGAACGCCACGTCATCCTTCTTGCCGACGAAGTCGATGATGACTTCATCACCATCCTTCGCAGCACGGTCAGCCTCTTTTTTCTCACTCATGCCTTCACGCATGCGTTCCAGGATTTCGTTCACATCCTTCGCCTCTACCTTAACGGCTTCGCGTGTGACGTTCAGTTTCTTATATTCACCTAGGGTCACCTTCGGCAGGATATCTGCTTCTGCGACGAATTCGAGTTCCTGACCTGGCACGAACTTCTTCAGTTCGACTTCCGGCCGCTGGATGGCCTGGATGTCTTCCGCCAGGAATGCCTCGGCAACGGCTTTCGAAATGGCGTCGTCAGCCGTCTGCTGCGCCAGCAGGTTCGGATCGGCATGCTTGGCAGCTACGCTTGCCGGCACCTTACCTTTGCGGAAACCGGCGACCTTCATGTCGCGGGCCAGCTTGGTAAGCGCAACCTGCTCGGCCGCCTCAAGCTCATCCTTGCCCAGCGAGATGGTTACTTTTACTTTGGTCTTTGCTACATGTTCTACGGTCGTCTTCATACAAAAGACTACTATAACAGAGATGGACTAGGCGAACAAATCGTCAAGGTCGTCGGCACGCTTGTGACGGCGATCCTTGATACGGCTGACCAGGCGTTCGAAGCTGAGCTTTTCCTCTTCGCCGCTGGCGGTATCCTTAAGATTGTACGATTCCGCCTTAAGCTCTTGTTCGCCGACGAAGATCATGAATGGAATGCGCTTCTTAATGGCGGTTTTTATCTGGCGGTCGATCTTACGACCTGTGAAATCAAGCTCGACGTTGACTCCCTCGCTACGCAGACGTTGGCTCAGGCTGAACGCGCCGTCAATGTTATCGGAACCGAGTACCACCAGATAGGCTTCGGTCGTAGAGGCCAGTTCAGGCAACAGACCATGCACATGCAGGAACAGCTCCGTCATCGACAGACCAGGAGCCATGCCGACCGCGGACAACGGCTCGGCGCCGAATAGTCCAACCAAACCGTCGTAGCGACCGCCGCCGAACATGGCACGATTGTTATCGGGGTGTGTATCGAAGAACTCGAATACGACACCAGTATAGTAATCAAAGCCGCGCATCAGTGAGATGTCGAAACTCAGGTTGCCGATGCCGCGCGCCTTCAATAGCTCTTCCAGTTTGGCAAGCTCCATCGCGGCGTCACTTTGACGCAACTCGTCAGGTAGGTCGCTCAAGCCTTTGGCAATGATAAGCTTGGCGATACGATTCAGACCCTCCGATGCCTTATCAGTGCCAAAGATGTCGATCGCCTGATCGCGGAACTGCTCGTTGGAAATCTTCGCCTTGCGGTCGAACAAGCGGGCCATCAACTGCGATTGGATAGGATCGAGACCAAGGTATTCACGCATCATCACGTCAATAAGCCGACGGTCATTCAGTTTGATGACGAACATGTCTTCGGTAGCGCCGAATTCCTTCAACATCGTCCATCCGGCCAGGATGATCTCCGCGTCAGCCTCTACGCCTTCCACACCGAATAGGTCGACGTTCAATTGCCAGAATTCCCGTTCGCGTCCTCGCTGCGGGCGTTCATAGCGCATAAAGTTCGCCACGCTATATAAACGTGCGGGGTACGCCATTTCCTGACGTCGAGCGGCAACCATACGGGAGATGCTCGGCGTCATCTCCGGTCGGATCACGACCTCACGCTCACCGCGGTCGGTAAAACGATACGTCTGCTCACCCACCAGTTCCTGTCCGCTCTTGGCGGCATACACTTCCAGCGGCTCCAGGAGCGGCGCACCGTACTCTTCGTAGCCGAACTTTCGTGCCACTTTACGCCATGTCTCAAAGATGTAATTTTGAATCCGCTTATCTTCCGGATAATAATCGCGGGTGCCTTTGTACGGGTCGGTGGAAAGAGACGTCATTATGGGTATGATTGTGACACTTTTCATCCGTTACGGCAAGCATAAGCACATAACTACGGGCGCTGCTGACGCGAGATGAGATCGAGCGAGTCAACCGCAAGGACAGGCGATCCCGTCTCAAGCGCTTCCATGAGATCGTCGCGGGCTTCTAGTAGGTGTGTGCCGGCCTCAAGATGACGGGCCGGTATCTGCAAACCCACCTTCACGGTGCGGTCGTCTTCTAGAAAAACCGTGCCTCGTAGCACCCGGGCGGTCAGTTCGTCGATCACGACGCTCATACGCACCAGCATGCCGGATTCTTTTTCCGGCAACCGCTTGAATTCGGCATACGGAGCCACGCGCCGTTGACCCGTTGAGCGGTGTTTCAGGTGATGCTGTAAATCATCAACTTCCTGCAGACCGGCCACGTCAGGTATGTATCCGTATTCGTTCTGACGATACCGCTCTTCCGCATACCGTATGCTTTGTTCGGAGTATAAAAAAAGGGCTCCCCGCCCCAATGTCGCTGCAAACGCCTGGTTGTGGAATGCTACTAAACGCTCGTTTAACGCATCGTTCGCGGCGAACCTTAAGCGTGCGACGTTCGATCGTGCGCCGCCGTACTCGCCGAAGTAATCGCGCGCTTCGCTCATACTTCTAGTATGAACCGTCCTACCGATAGCGTCAATATCACCGAAGCTACGCTAGACGGAATGAGGTAGCAGGCATGCGCTGCCACGCCTTCATCGTGACTTCAAGTCCGTGCCGTACAAGTATCACCGTGTCGGCATACACCTTTTCGACAGGGAGAGCGGTCAGCTCGTCGATCGTCAACCACCGTAAGTCGGTCGACTCCCCTTCGTGCGGCCGGAACCGCGGCTCATCTGAGGCGATGAACGTATAGGCTGAATCGGTATGGTAGTGTGTGCCGTCTGCCAGCTCGACGGCGTGGGTGTTGACTACGCTCGGTATCGGATGGATCACTTCACCTGGTAGCTCCGTCAACATGCCCGCCGGTTGCAAGATATCCAAATCGGTCAACTCGTACCCTGTCTCTTCGCGTAGCTCGTGGGCAATGGCCTGCCAGGGGTTTTCATGTAGTTCGACATGACCACCCGGCTGTAATAACTTATCGAACTTCTTGTGTAAGTGAAGAAGTACTTTCATCTCACCTTCGACCATGCGAAAGATGAACGCGCTGACAGTCGTGTCGTGTTGGCCAGGTTCGGTATGGATATGCGGCATTAGGGTATTAGTGTAGCAGATTCAAGAAGGACTATCGCGCGCAAAGCTCAGACCCATCGATATATCCAAATAAAACAGACGACCAGATGGTCGCCAGTTTTATTTGGTACACGAGAGAGGACTTGAACCTCCACGTCCCGAAGGACACTAGCACCTGAAGCTAGCGCGTCTACCAATTCCGCCACTCGTGCTCGTGTTACTGAACGTATTATACAGGAAAATGGCTGATTGGCTAGAACTTCGCCAGATGATCGGTGGCCGCTGGCCCCTGATACGAACCACGCAGCTGCTTGGCCAGCTCACGCACTTCGGAGGTTTGCTTGACGCCCGGGTTCAAGATTCCGTGCGGATCGAAGATCGCCTTGAGCTTACGGAACAGCTCGGCCAAATCGCCCTCCTCGTTCCGAAGCGCAGCCGCGAAACGCCCTTCCCCACCGGCACCGAAGGCGGTACCGCGGTATTTCTCGACCAGTTTCATCAGTTCGGTCGAAAGCTTCAATAGTTTCTGCTTATCCCCGACCGTCGCCAGCTTCAAGGTTGGACGCACGTACCACAGTTCATCAAGCGGACGACCGTAGAGCGCCAGTTCGACGTGGTGCGTACGGGCAAGTTCCGTCAGGTTACGGCTGAAATCTTCAAAGCGTTCCATCGGCACGTATAAGCCGTCGAGCAACGGTGGCGCCGACAGGTCAGCCTGTTCAGGGTTAAGCGCCCAGTACGTAAGTGAACCAAGCGATCGTAAATCGCTGTTCACCAGGTCGTTCGTGTGGATGATGTAAGGGGCGAGCGGCTTGAGACGGCCAAGTAGCTTCTTCAGTTTCTTCGCGCGGGCACGTTCGCTGAAATCATTGATCGTGATGACCAACGTGGCCGCTACGTTCCCTATCGCTTCGTTCGCCTCATCGAAGAAGCCGAAGGTCTTGCCGGAGCGTGCCGCCGCTTCGAGATACGCCGCATCGACGTATTCGACCCAGTTGACATCCAGCTCATCGGCGATGTCGATGGCATCATGCGCCTGCGAAGTCGAGGCGAACGAGGCTACCACTACGGTAGGGCTGGCGTTGACGAAGTCGGCCTTCAGTATCATTTCCGAGATGATACCAAGCGTCCCTTGCGTACCAAGGAAAAGAGGGGTCAGGTCGATCGAGCCGTCCCGCCGTTTGACCTGCTCCAAACCTGCATAACCAGCATGTTCCAGCCGATCATCATCAGAGACCAGTTCATCAAGCAACTCCTGATTGTCTTCGATCAACGTATCGACCGCCCGGTAAATGTCGGCCTCAAAGCCCGTCTTGCCTTTCATCTTACCGAGCTCACGCTTGTTGAGACGCCGCGTCTGCAAAACGTCACCACTTGCTAGTACGACTTCCAGCTGATCGACACAATCGGCCGCGTGTCGGGATGACGCCAATACGCCACCGATGGTCGCCCGTGAATGTTCCCAGTGTAATTCCGGTATGGCGGTGCCATGCAGAGCCAATGCGTTCTCAAGTGAAGCGACCGTGACGCCCGGCTGCAGACGCACCAGTTTCTGTTTCGCGTCATATTCAAAGATCCGATCCATATGGCTGCCCAGCGCCATCACCATTCCCGTACCGATGGCCCCGCCGCTCGTGTCGGTACCGGCCCCTCGTAAGATAAGCGGCAGCGTGTGCCCTTTTTCCGCCAGCTGCCATGCGAACCGAGCGGCTTTCCGGATATCACTGGTAGCGCGCGGGAACGCGACCATCTCCGGCATATGGCTCAGGGTGCTGCCGTCAGTCGCGAATGCGGTCCGCACGGCAGGGTTAACCACCACTTCCCCGATCATATGAGTATTCAGATATTGAGCGACTTTGTTCATGCAGTATCCCGTCAGGCTTGTTTGGATATATCATAGCACAAGCGGAATGTCAGACAGGCACTTTATCTGGTGACTCTGATTTGTTATAGTGGTGAAGCAAGCGCGAGTGGTGGAATTGGTAGACACGCTAGCCTTAGGAGCTAGTGCCTTCGGGCGTGGAGGTTCAAGTCCTCTCTCGCGTACCAAGTAAATATACCGTCATCCGACGGTATATTTTTTATATCGAAATTTTCTAAACTCTGGCGCGTTTGATGATACGACCCAATGAATCATGAAGCAATTCCGTATCATCCGGTGTCATGTGCCGTTCATAGCTACGGCGGATGCGCCTCAAACCACGTCCACTGGCTATCAGATCCGGCTCGGCTTCGGTCACGTCCCGGACCGCTTTCACCTGCTTGGTCGCCAGAATCAGCCGGCCAGCGACGGCGCCAAGGAAATAACGCGTCTGAATCTTCTTTTCACCGGGAATCTCTTCATCGGCCAGTCGGTATGGCAGACGTGAGCTACGGGTCAGCATGATCTTCATTCGCCATATGTCATCCTGGTGGTGCACCATCGCACCGGCGAACTGCATGACGTCGTTCAGGTCGTTATCGACGAGGGGACGGAATGAACGTGCGGCGAATACCTTGTCCTCGTCATTCTGCCAATACGCGATTCGAGGACTTAAGACATCGAATACTTCTTCTACCACTTTTTGGCGGAGCGCTTCTGCCGCGTCGTAGGTGATCTCCGGCTCGTCCGCACTAAGCGACGGCCCTACCTGGGGATATCCTTCGATCTGACGTCTTCGCTCCGGATTGCCAAACATGGCGCCATTGTACGCCGAAGCGTATGTCCCGTCAAAGCGAAAGGCACCGTACCCTCGCGCCATGAAGGCGCGGGGTACGGTGCCGTAGGACGCGGGAAGCCCGTCAGTTGTCGGGTCCGCAGTCGTGGATGGAGTTCTGAGTGATCGGGACAATGAGTCCCGGCTGGTTCTCGCCGAAGGCGATGCCCGACAGCTCCATCCGACGGGTCGTAGGAGCCGGCTGCTCAGTGAACGTCGCCGGGTGGTCCTCGCCGTAGGCCATTTCCGAAGCAGCCATGAGCCACCTCTTCCTTGTAGTAGGTACGGCGATCCGGATGGATCACCATTCTTATATTATAACGCTTATGTAGTAATTTGTCAAACTAAAGACGCCTTTTCAGGCGTCTAGGCGGTAGAGGGTGAGGTAAAGATTTCCATAACTACGATTGTCCACCACAACAACTCCGGTCTTGGAAGGAACCTCACCCTTACCTGGATGCGATAATACCATAAGCGCTCCAGGTTTGAGTAGCCCAAAAAGGCGTGTTACTGTGGAAAACTGCGGATCGTGATAGGGCGGATCGGCAAAGATGATGTCAAACGGTTCGATATCGGCGGTCTCCAGCCAGTTACTCACGGTAGTACGGATAACCGTACCCTCATCCTGAGCGCCTACCAATTCCAGGTTGTTCTGAATGATCTTCGAAGCGATACGATCCTTCTCAACGAAGATACACTCCTTCGCCCCACGACTAAGCGCTTCAATACCGATGCTGCCTGACCCCGCGAAGGCATCAAGTACACGGGCGTCCTTGATCTCATCGTTAAGACTATTGAAGATGGCGTTGCGTGCCCGTTCACTCATGGCGTGGGTAGAGCTTCGTCCGGGTGCGTCGAGCTTACGACCACCATATTTACCGGCGACGACACGTACGTTCATGTCGCATCCTCCAGGGCGATGACCGCCGTCATCCATCCGAGCATGACCATCCTGATAATCTCCGGGACCAGCTCGTTCTTCGTCTGACCGGCCAGATGACGGGTCCATCCCCGGTTGGCGAATTCCTCGTACATTTCCATCGAAGCCACCCGCGTGATCGAAGCCTTATACATGGCATCGAAGCCTTGTGCCCGTAGCTCCTGCTGTAGTTCAGGAGTGAACGTAAGGGTGTCGAACTTCATGGCGGAGATAGCAGTCATGATGCCGAGTTCGAAATGCAGGTGTGTCGTCATGACGCCTTTCGCACCCCAGAATTCCCAGTTGTTCTTAATCATCTGTCGGGGCGTCTCACCCGGAATGACAAGCTTCTTTCGTTTGGTATTACGCGTCTCCAAACCTTCACCGCCGCGTAGCTCCGCCAGCTTCTCTTCCAACGGGTAGTGGTGCGCCGGTGTCAGGCCGTCGGTGATGGCGTGGGCCAGCCATGCCGCCTCAAAGGCTGCCCGTTCACGGTTTTCGACGCGTAGGGCTTCTGTGAGGTTATGGATATGATCATGAATGATTTCCATTAACGGTGCGCCATGGGGCTCCTCGGCGTCAATGTAATGCCACGGTTCATCCTTACCAGGGCTTTTGCGCTTGATGCCGTCAGGCCCGTTCAGGCCTTCGAAATGCAGGATCTCACGGATACGCGGGAAGCCTGCCGGCAAATCGATATGACGAGCCAGATGCCGCCTGGCGACACGGTCGATCTTCTGGTGCACGCCCATGACGCGGCCGGATTTGGTATGAAAAGTCGTTCCGGAATACATATTATTAGTTCAACGTCGTCAGGCGCTGGTAGCGTTCCACCGAGGCCGATAACTGCTTGTATTGTAACAAATCATGCTTGGAAGCAACGAATGCTTCGGCTGCGCGCTGAGCCCTGGCAATAAGCTTGGTGTCGGAAAGCGAAGCGATCTGTAGGTTCAAGGCACCGTGTTGAGCTCTACCGTAGATCTCACCGGGCCCCCGGAGTCGCAGGTCAACTTCAGCCAAGTAAAACCCGTCGTTTGACTTCTCAATCTCCCTGAGACGTTGCGACGGCTTCTTGGTGTCACTTGTTAGCAGGTAGCAGTAGCTTTGATGCGATGATCGTCCGACACGTCCACGTAACTGATGGAGCTGACTCAGCCCGTACTGGTCGGCATCCTCGATCATCATGACGGTGGCGTTCGGCACGTCCACTCCTACTTCTACTACTGTGGTACTGACCAGGATGTCCAGTTCACCGGCAGCGAACCGGCGCATGACATCGTCCTTCTCGTCCGCTTTCATGCGACCATGCAGCAGCCCAATGCGCCGATGACCGAACACTGAATTCTGTAAGCGTGTATATTCGGTTTCAACGCTCTTGGCCTCATTGGCCGGATTATCATCGATCAGCCGACAGACGACATATGCCTGACGACCAACTTCGATCTGCTGATCAATGGTGGCGTACAGGTCTTTGCGACTGACCGGTGAGACGATCTTGGTAAGGATAGGCTTTCGCTCCTTAGGCTTCTGATTGATGATAGATACGGCCAGTTCACCGTATACCGTAAGTGCCAGACTGCGTGGAATCGGCGTAGCCGTCATAGCCAGCAGGTGCGGCATTCGTTCCGACTTCTGCAGAAGTTCCTGACGTTGGTTGACACCGAACCGATGCTGCTCATCGATGACGACCAAACCGAGCCTATGGAACCGGACGGCTGGTTGCAGTAACGCATGAGTACCGACGATGACATCGATGGCACCGGTACTTAGTGCCTCCAGCAGCGGTTTTCGTTGTTTCGATGAAACACTACCTGAAAGCAAAGCCACGTTCAGACCGAACGGCTCGAGTAGTCGCGAAAGACCTTCGGCGTGCTGGCTGGCCAGGATTTCCGTCGGGGCCAGTATGGCGGTCTGGTACCCGTGTGAAGCGGCTTGACGTGCCGCTATTCCCGCCACCACCGTCTTGCCAGCCCCCACGTCACCCTGCAGCAGACGATTCATCGGTACGGGTCGTTCCAAGTCTTGCAAAATTTCCCAAGCGGCCCGCTTCTGCGCCGGAGTCAGCTCGAACGGCAACTCGGCAACGAAGCGGCGTACGACCTCGGCTTCGAATGGGATTGACCAGCCCTCCAGCTTGGCGTTTTCGCGCTTATTCAACGCCGAGGCGAGCAGCAGTTCGAATAATTCCTCGAACGCCAGTCGTTCCTTTGCCCTAACGACATCCTCCGGCGATGTCGGAAAGTGCATCGCCAGCAGCGCATCGGCCAGCGGTAGTAGCCGTTCGTGTTTCACGATATCGGGCGGCAGCGTGTCCGGCAACATAGTAATGAACGGCCTCAATTCCGCCAGAATCTTGCGCACGAGCTGGCTTTTCAGGCCTTTGATGGCCGGATACACCGGTAGGATGCGATCGGTCTGCACCGGCATGTCACTCACTTTTTCGGCGCTCGGATTAGTCAGCTGGTACTTGTTGTAACTGAATTCGAATTCGCCTGAGAAGTAGAACTCCTGAGTGGCGTCTTTCAGCTGCGTGGCACGATACGCCTGGTTGAACCAGACAGCCTGTAATTTGCCGCTATCATCTGCCAGCGTGGCCGTGGTCAACTTCATGCCGCGGCGCACCATCCGCGTGGAGACGCTCTCGCAACGGGCCTTGATCGTACGCTTGCCCGGTGTGATGTCGGCGATAGCGACGACTTCCGAGAAGTCTTCGTGACGGCGCGGCAGGAAACGGATCAGGTCGCCCACCGTCCGTAGTCCGCTCAGCTGGAATTGCTCGGCGGTCTTCTCACCGACACCCTTGATGGCAGCCAGCGGCGTCGCCAGGTTCATCCTTCGAGCAGGATTCCTTCCAGCTCGCGCGACAGTGACTCAAGCATGTCGTTTACGTCGGTCAATTGATGCTTGAGCGTGCCAGTGTCGCCCTGGGCATCCTCATACCACTGGACATACAATTTAAGCTTCGGTTCAGTGCCGCTCGGTCGCACCGTGATACGTCGGCGTTCATCACCGAACTCAAGTACGATGACATTGCCGCTGACCTTGCAGGCAAGATCGGTCTGTTCACCGGTCGCAAGATCGGTCTTCTTCAGTGTCTGATAATCTGAAATCGCCGTGACCTCATGATGTGCGACGAGCCGAGGCGCATCGGTACGCAGCTTGGCCATGATCGACTGCATCTGTTCGAAGCCTTTGGCACCTGGACAGACGATGGTGTCGAGCCGTTCGACGTAGAGTCCGTATTCGCCGTAGAGTTCCAGCATCCGATCGAACAGCGTCTTGCCTTCCTGCTTCAGTTCCGCGGCGTATTCCGCCAGCACCAAAGCCCCGACCGCGCCGTCCTTATCACGGGCGTAATCACCCTTTAATAATCCATAACTTTCTTCCCCACCGATGACGAAAACTTCGTCGGTGGATTCCTTTTGCAGCAGTAGTTCGCCGATATATTTGAACCCGATCAGCATGTCACCGTATGTCGTCACACCGTAACGGTCCGCGACGGCCTTCATCATTTCGGTCGTGACGATGGTCTTACCGATGTAGTGCTTCGGTGTCAGCGTACCGGCTTCGTGCAGCTTACGAAGCGCGAATTCAGTCGCCAATGTCGCAGTCTGGTTGCCGGAGAGATAGATAGGCTGGTCGCCTTCACGCACGGTCACTCCGATGCGATCGGCATCCGGGTCATTCGTGATGGCAATGTCGGCATCTTCGGCAAGCATCTGCGCCACCGCCCGATCGTTAGCAGCCTTTTCTTCAGGGTTCGGTTTTCCGTTCTCTACGGTCGGGAAGTTACCATCCGGCGTCATCTGTGATTCGACGACGCTGACCGGAAAGCCGACTGCCTCAAGTACTTTGAGTGTATTCGTCTGCCCAGCGCCGTGAAGCGGCGAGTAAACGATCTTGACGTCGCGCGCTTCACTGACGGCTTGACGGGCGACGGCATCAATATACGCATCGTCGATATCCTTGCCGATGACGGTGATCGATCCGTCCTTCACGCTCTCATCGAATCCACGGGTATTAATCGTATCGACCGATTTGGTGAGTTCAATGATGCCCTTATCGTGCGGCGGTACGAGCTGACCGCCATCTGCCAGATACGCTTTGAATCCGTTGTCGGCCGGTGGGTTGTGACTGGCACTGATGACGATGCCGGCCGCGGCACCTAAGTGACGGACGGCGAAACTCAGTTCGGGTGTGGCACGGAAACTTTCAAACAGATACGCCTTGACGCCGTTGCCGACGCATACTTCGGCAGCATAACGGCTGAATTCATCAGAAGATAACCGGGTATCACATGCGATGACGATGCCATTTTCAGCTGCGGCAGCGTCGAGCTTCTTCACGTATTCGGCCAATGCTTGCGTCGCTTCGCCGATGGTCACCTTAGAGATACGGTTCGAGCCGATACCGGTGGTACCGCGGATACCGCCGGTACCAAATTCGATAACTTTGAAAAATGCGTCTTCGAGCTCCGTCCAGCGCGCCTCGGCGATCATAGCTTCAAGCTCATCCCTGTAGTCGGCATACTTCGGTTCATTGAGCCATTGTTCGATGTTCGCACAGGCTTCTGCCGATAGGTTCGCGCGCAAGTTCTCAGTCATGTGTTCCTCCAGGTTCAACTTGTTCAAGAGTCTTCATTATAGCAAGCGATCCCGCTAGCGGACCAGCAGGAAGGCGTTCTTGCCCTTCTTGATCAGTGAAGGGAGTGAAAGTTCCATATCATCAGAGACCTTTTCGCCATTCACGCTGATCGCACCGCCGCTTATCAGGCGCCTCGCCTCACCGTTACTTGAGGCTACGCCTGATGCGACCAAGGAATCAACCAGCCGATTGAGTCCGCTCGTCGGAATCTCTTCGGCGAGCATTTCGATTTCTGCGTCCGACAAGTCAGCGACAGCCCGGCCGCTAAAGAGCGTTTCAGTGATGTTTCGGGCAGATTCGGCCCGTGCCTCGCCATGAATAAGTTTCGTCACTTCGTAGGCAAGTACACGCTGAGCCTCCCGCTCCTGCGCGCGGTCACGAACGGATGCTTCGAGCGCAGCGATCTTTTCACGATCAAGCAGGGTGTATATCTTCAAATAATCGATCACGCCTTCATCGTCCAGATTCAGCCAGAACTGATAGAACTTGTACGGCGAAGTCTTTGCGGGGTCGAGCCAGATCGCTCCACCCTCAGACTTGCCGAACTTCACACCCGTCGCCTTATTGACGATAAGCGGGGTGCTGTAGACATGCGCCTGGGCGCCTTCAAGCTTCCGGATCAGCTGTGCGCCCGTGATGCTATTGCCCCATTGGTCAGCACCGCATACTTGCAACGTGGCCCCTTTTTCGCGGTAAAGATGTAAGAAGTCATACCCTTGGATCAAAGAATAGCTGAATTCGGCATAGCTAATACCAGCCCCACCCTCACCGATGCGGCTTTGGACGAACTCCCGGTCGAGCATCTGTGTCATCGACATATGCTTGCCGATGTCGCGCAGGAAATCCAAGTAGTTGATGTCTTTGAACCAATCGTAATTGTCGACGACTTCGAAGTCCTGACCGGCAAACACCGTCTTGTATTGGGCGGCGATCGCTGACTTGTTCTTCTGGATCTCATCAAGTGTCTTCAGGTCCCGTTCCTGCTTCTTGCCGTCAGGGTCACCGATCATGCCGGTAGCTCCGCCGACCAATAGCACCGCCTTGTGACCATGGTCGATGAAATGACGTACCATCATGGCTGCCGCCAGGTTGCCGATCGTCATGCTATCGGCTGAAGGATCGACGCCGAAATACAAGGTACGAGGCTCGTTCACGTCGTTCAAATCTTCGAACGTCATCTGATTCACGAAACCGCGCCATCGCAGTTCATCGGCAAGCGCCATGATGGATACTCCTTCTCTTTATTACTGCTTCCAAGTATACCGAAAAACGGCGAGTCGGGACAAACATTAGTGGTATAATGGACCTACTATCAACGTGATGTGGAATATTGACTAGTGGCTAAGAAATCATCTCACCGTCGGCTGAACGTGTATGCGAACCTGTCGCACGCCCGCAAGACAAAGAAAGATCGTCATGCCCGCCGGAAGGCGGAATATCTGGCGAGCCTGCCAAAACACCCAGTGAAGCGAACCGTCTATCGGATGCATCCGAAACGCGTGGTCGGCTTCTGGTTCAGTCGCCAAGGTGGCATGATGGCCCTGAAGGTATTCGGGGTCGCCGTACTTCTTTCCGTCTTACTCGTCGGCGGCTTATTCGCCTACTACCGCAAAGATATCGACCAGATCCGGCCATCGGAGCTGGCCAAGCGCGTCCAGACCACGGTCACCCGTTATTACGACCGCAATGACAAGTTGCTATGGGAAGACAAGGGTGACGGCAATTATAAATTAGTGGTCGACGGCAAAGATATCGCTACAACCATGAAGCAAGCGACCATCGCCATCGAGGACAAAGATTTCTACGGTCACAACGGCATCAGTCCGACCGCGCTTATCCGTGCCGCTATCAACAACTCCCAAGGAGACTCCACCCAGGGTGGGTCGACGCTGACACAGCAGCTGGTCAAACAGGTATTCTTCGCTGAAGAAGCAAGCAACCGTGGCCTGAGCGGCATTCCACGTAAGATCAAGGAAATCATCCTCGCCATCGAAGTAGAGCGGATGTACAACAAGGAGCAAATTCTTAATCTTTACCTGAATGAGTCACCCTACGGTGGACGTCGTAACGGCGTCGAATCGGCAGCTCAGACTTACTTCGGCACCAGTGCGAAGAAGCTGACGTTGGCACAGTCCGCCCTGCTTGCCGCCATTCCGAACCAGCCAGGCTTGTACGACCCATACAATTCGTTAGGCCACGACGCGCTGATCAGCCGTCAGCATAAGGTGCTCGATAACATGGTGGACCAGAAGTTCATCACGCAGAAGCAGGCCGATGCGGCGAAAAAGGAACCGATCCTTGACACGATCAAGCCGGAATCTGATCAATACAAGAATCTCAAGGCACCTCATTTCGTACAGATGGTGCGAAGTGAATTGGAGCAGAAGCTCGGCAAGGCAACCGTCGGCCGGGGTGGTCTGATCGTCAAGACCACGCTTGATCTTCGCATTCAGAATAAGTTGCAACAGGAAATGAACAATATGTTCAGTTCCTACTATCCAAGCTTCGCAGGCTTCAGTAACGGCGCCGGTACCATCGAAGACGTGAAGACCGGTCAGATCATCGCTATGATCGGTAGTCGTGACTTCAATCACCCCGGGTTCGGCCAGGACAACGCCGCCGCCGCATTCATCCAACCAGGCTCCTCTATAAAGCCGCTGGTCTATGCCGAACTGTTCGAAGACAAAGGCCAGGATGCGCTGAATTTCGGGAGCGGCTCGGTACTGTCCGACGTCCCTATCAACATCGCCGGATACAAGCCTCAGAACGCCGATGGCGGCTTCCGCGGCAACATCACGTTGCGGCAGAGTCTCGACCTCTCACGTAACATTCCTGCTATCAAGGCGATGCAGGTCAGTGGCGTCGAACCAACCCTGAAGACCATCAGGGCCATGGGCAACAAGTACTACTGTACCCAAGGTGCAGAGAAGGAAGCCGGTCTGTCGTCGGCCATCGGTGGTTGTGGCACACGCATGATCGACCACGTCAACGCGATCTCCTCGCTTGCACGCGGCGGCGTCTACATGCCGACCAGCACAGTACTTGAGGTGAAGAACAGCAGCGGTGACGTACTGGAAGCTTACAAGAAAGAGACCAAACGTATCATTAACGAGCAGTCCGCTTACGTCGTGAACGACATCCTTGGCGATGCCCGTGCCCGTGCCGGCCTGTTCGGTCGTAGTATCACGCCGAACATGGATGCGGCCGGCATTCAGGTGGCCCTGAAGACCGGTACCAGCGACAAGAACCGTCAGCCAAAAGATATCTGGACCGTAGCCTACACGCCATCGGTTTCCGGCGCCGTCTGGCTTGGTAACCCTGACACCACCCCACTAGTGAATGGCAACTCCTCGATTCCGGCTCAGGTACTCGATCCGGTACTTGCCTACGCCATGCAGATTTATCAGCAGGACGGCAAGGCTAAACTTACCGATTGGTTCGTGCAGCCGAAAGGCATCCAGCGAATCGGGCGCGAGGTCTTCCCATCTTGGTACAACCGCGCGAAGGCCCAGACCGGCGTGAAGATGACGTTCGACAAGGTCTCTCGCAAGAAGGCGACCGACTGTACACCGGCAGGCGCTAAAATAGAGCTGACCGTCTCTAAGACGACCGATCCGATTACGAAGAATGCGATTTATCTGGCCCCCGATGGTTACGATGCCACCAAGGACGATGATTTTCATAACTGTAGCGACGTGAAGCCCCGTATTCTCGGTATCGTCGTTGAAGGCAACACCATTAAGATAAACGTCTCAAAGGGTACCCACACGCTTGAATCATTGAACGTGAACGTGGGCAGCGAAAACGTAGCCACCATCAATGTGAGCGGAAGCGGCACCTACACCACCAGCTACAACTTCAAGAACGACGCAACCGTGACCGCGACGCTACAGGACATCGGTTATTACACCGACACCGCCAGCGAGCCATACGAAGCTGACGACAATAAGAAGAACGATTAACCGTTAGTCCTGAGAGTTGACCAGGTCGATCAGGCTATCTTCGTTGGTTCGACGACGGGATCCGGAGCGACGACGGGCAGACGACGCCTTCTTACCAGCTACTGGCTGGTCAGCATCTTTTCTGCCTTCTTGTCCTTTGGAAACCGCGGCGGTTTCAGGCGCTTTCTTCGCCACCGGCTTACGACCTTTGGTAGATACTTTCACGTTGGCAAGCTTGGGTGATGGCTTATCGTCGGCGGCTGCGGCGTTCACCAGTTTCGCGAACATCATGCGACCGGCTGCCGTCTGAAGACTACGGATGAATTCGATTTCAACGGTCTGCCCTACCTGTTTGGCTGCCTTTTCCACGACGACCATGGTTCCGTCGGCCAAATAGCCCACTGCCTGATGGGCATCCTGACCTTTCTGCTGCAAGTTGATGCTGATTATCTCACCAGGTAAGAAAGCCATACGGATGCTCTGAGCCAACTCGTTCAAGTTCAAAACCTGTAGCTCATTGGCTTTCGCCACCTTGTTCAGATTGAAATCGATAGTACAGATCGCTCCACCGGATTTCTTCGCTAGCTCAACTAACCGCTCATCAACGCCACCTGAAAGACGGGCGTCATCATGAATCTCAACACGGACGTTAGATAGTTCTCGCAGACCGCTGATGATATCAAGGCCATGACGAGCGCGCGTCCGCTTATCACTGTCAGCTTGATCGGCAAGTAACTGCAGCTCAGCGACGACGCTTTTCGGAATGACGAGACGGTTAGGAATGAATCCTGTCTGCGCGGCGGTAAGGATGCGACCGTCCATCAGGGCGGAGGTATCAACATACACAGGTTTAGTCGTGCCTAAACGAGCACTGCCTGGCTGCTTTAAGATTAGGTATTGAAGTTGGATGATGGCGATAGCCATCAGGATGATAAGAACTAGGTCCATAGGACTCCTTTACGATAATATTATTTTAAGTAATCGATCAACGCTTGGCGTAGGTCGCTCACAGGCGTGGTAACGCCGGAAGCCCGAGCAGACTTAGGTCCGATGGCCGTCGTGAACCCAAGTTTCTTCGCTTCGTTGACACGGCGTTCGATCGAAACGACGGAGCGTATCTCACCGCCAAGACCGACTTCACCGAAGACCACCGCGTTCTCATCGAGCTTGCGTTCGGCGGCCGCGCTGGCTATCGCCATGCAAATGGCCAAATCGGCGGCCGGATCAACGATCTTCAGCCCCCCACGACGTTGATAAATATGTCCTTGTCGGATAAGTTCAGTTTGGTCCGTCGTTCGATGACCGCGATGAGGAGGTTGAGGCGGTTCAGATCGAAGCCACTGCTCGTCCGCTTAGGATAGCCGAAGCTCGTCGGATTGACAAGGGCTTGGATCTCGACCAGCAGAGGCCGGGTACCTTCCATCGTGGCAAGCACCACGGAGCCATCAGCGTTCTGCCGCTCGGCAAGCAAGGCGGCAGAAGGGTTCTCGACGACACTCAGACCGGTCTCATTCATCTCGAAGATAGCGGCTTCACTGGTGGAACCATACCGGTTCTTAACCGCACGGACGATCTTGAATCCACCGTAGCGATCACCTTC
>CBFGLU010000004.1:0-27921 GCA_965649685.1 uncultured bacterium
CTTGACATACTTTTCATACTTTCGCTATACTGAAGATAGTAAATAATCACTCTAACGCAGGGAAAATTCATGCACAAAAAGAAGCTGTATGGCGTGGCTACCGTGGGCACGAAAGGCCAGGTCGTCATTCCGGCTGATGCTCGCGAGGAGCTAGGCATTCAAACGGGAGACCGACTATACGTGGTTGGTTCGCACGATCATAAATGGGTAGGATTCATTAAAGAAGAGCAACTTCGCGAGTTGGTTGAACGCATCACCGACGACGTTGAGCACTACAAGTCACTGCTTGATACGACGGAACGGCTCGACGACTAATGCACCACCACCTGACGCTTCGTAACAAATTGATCATCATGATCTCGGTCATGGCCAGCCTGTTCCTGGTGGCTCTCGACCAGACCATCATTGCTACCGCGCTCGGTCGTATCGTCGAGGATTTCAACGCCTTCGATTCCCTCAGTTGGATCGTGACGGCTTATTTGTTGACCACCACCGTGACGGTGCCCATCGCGGGTAAGTTGTCCGACCTTTTCGGACGACGTGTCATCCTGCTGATCGGCGTCGCCGTCTTCGGCGTCGCCTCGCTGATGAGCGGACTGGCCGGCAGTATCGAGCAGCTGATACTTTGGCGAGCCATCCAAGGCATCGGCGGTGGTATCATCAGCGCCAATGCCTTCACGATCGTCGGCGACCTGTTCGCCGCCCGTGAACGAGGTAAATGGCAGGGCCTGATTGGGGCGACGTTCGGACTTAGTTCGGTGATCGGGCCGCTCTTGGGCGGCTGGTTGACTGATGGCCAGGCACTGCTTGGTCTGACGACCGATTGGCGCTGGACATTCTATATCAACGTTCCGATCGCTCTGGCGGCCTTTGCACTCATCGCCATTTTCTGTCCACCACTCAGGCATGCCAAGAAGCCGCGCATCGACTACTTGGGAGCCGCCTTCCTGACCGTCGCACTGGCGACCATCGTGTTGGCCGTCGACAATACCGAGATGATTTTCCAGGACATCATGACGAATCTTGGCTTGTCGCTTGTCGGGCTGCGTCTTATCATGGCGATGATCATCGCGGTCTCCATCATCGGCTTCATCCGGGTGCAGCGTCGGGCGGCCGAACCAATCTTGCCGCTGCGATTATTCGCGAACCGTACCTTCTCGATCACCATGGTGGTGGCTACGCTGTTCGGGGCTGGCTTCATGGGATCCATCCTTTATCTGACCCAATTCAACCAGCAGGTCTTCGGCGCAACGCCGACCGAATCAGGACTGATGCTGATTCCGATGGTGGCGGGTCTTATGGTGTCGAGCATCGGTGGCGGCCAGATTATCTCACGCACAGGCAAGTACAAACGCTTCATGGAATTCGGTATCATTCTGGCGACGATCATGGTGGCGCTTCTTTCTACGCTGACACCCGAGAGTGGATATGCCTATGAGGCCCTACTTATCACGTTGCTCGGTTTCGGCCTTGGATTCGTCATGCCGGTCATGAATATTGCCGTCCAGAACGAGTTCGAACAGAAGGAACTCGGTGTGGCCACCAGCTCCATTCAGACGTTCCGCGGGCTCGGTTCGACCATCGGAATCGCCGTCTTCGGTGCCATGCTGACCAGCGGTATCACGACCAACCTGATGGATATCCAGGATGATCCGTATGTCAGACAAGTATCTAATTCGCCGGTAGTCGAGCGTATCGGCAGCCTTGATGATTCGAACACGCTACTGACGCTGAACACGCCGGAGGTAAAGCAGGCCGTGTCCGACGGCTACGATCGCTCACTTCAGGCAGTGCCGATGGACGCCAGGGAAGCGAAGACCGCCGCGTTCGTGAATGCGCAGGAAGGTTATTCCGACAAAGTGGTCCACGCGTTCAGTAATTCACTCCGTACCATCTTCCGGGTGTCGGCCGTACTGATGCTGATCGCCGCCGTCCTCGTCTTCTTCATCCGTGAACGTGAACTTAAACACGCGAGCCCCGAGACCACGCCGGGCGAACTCTAGGACACTGCTTCCAAACGCGCTATACTGCTTATGAAATGTTAGCGTATTATGCCAAACGCTCACCGGGTGAGGATTTCCAGCAGATATCGGCGCCGATCGAATCGGGCACTTGGATCGATGGCTCAAACGTGAGCGATCAGGAAATCGATACGCTGATTGAACGCTACCATCTTGACCCCAATATCGTCTACGACGTCCGCGACCGTGGGGAGTTACCTCGTCTGGAGTATTCTGACGAATCAGCATACATCTTCCTACGGTTGCCCCACCTGGCGAAATCAGGCCGTGTCAGTGCCTTGCCGCTACTAGCCGTCATGAACGGCACTTCGTTCCTGACTTTGTCGATCGGTGATACCGTCTCGCCGGATTCGGTCGAATTGTCGACGCTACCCATTACGACCGAGCAGACCGATACCTTGTTGCTCGGGATCATCGCCGCGGTCATCACCCAGTTCGAAGAACTGATAGGGCACACCGCTCGTAGCATCACCGACACGGCCAACCGTCTGAAAAGTCATGACGTGACCAACCGTGACTTCATTCATTTCGTAACCGTTGAAGCGAACCTGTCCAGTTTCCATATGAACCTTGATAGCACGCTGGCCGTGGTTCACCGTCTGCGCGAGAACAAACGCGATCGGCTCTCGAACGACAGTCTGGAGGCGCTCGATGACGTCGCGCTGCATATCCAGCAGCTGCTGGTAGCGATCCGTTCGCACGCCCAGAGCGTCGAGAGCATCCGCAATGCCTACAGCACCATCGCCAACAATACCTTGAACCAGCGCATGAAGACCCTGACCGTCTTCACCGTACTGATCACGCTGCCGAACGTGTTTTATGGAATGTATGGCATGAACGTCGCACTGCCGTTCGCCGATGAGCCGTGGGTGTACGCCGCCATCGTCGGTTTCACACTACTGTTGATTCTGCTCGTGTTTGCTATTGCAAAGCGCCTACGCATATTCTAAACTCAAGAGGAAGAAGCATAGTCGATATGCCTTATCTTGACGTGCCAGCGAATGTTTGGTACGATAATCGTTGTGTTCTTAAGCGCATGAAACACGAAAAAGTTAACTTTAAAGGTCGACCGCGCTTTCATAGAACAGTACGCCCATTAAGAGCGTGCATGGAGCATAAACTACATGCCAATCGCAATCGAATTTGCCCCTTCAAGGAGCAAAAAGATCGCAGTGGATGTGGTGCCTGCCGAATGGCAAAAGTATATTGAGCAGTAATGCTCGACAATCACTGCCCCTCCTACCTCCGGGGCAGTCGTCCAAGAAACGCAAGAACCGTCTCAAGGCACCGAGACGGTTCTTTTGATTGCGTAGGCTGCAGTGGCTACTCTTTGGTAGTCTCGTCCTCAAGCGTGACACCGGCGTCTTTTAACGCGGTGGTCAATGTGCTCTCGAAGGCCTCTTCGCCATTGATCTGCTCTTCTGTCAGCTGCGTACCGTTCAGGTAAAAGGTTGGCGTACCGGTAACGTTCAGCTTACGGCCGAGCGCTTGGTCGAATTCAATCTTACGGCTGAGGCGGACACTTTCGTCGGTAAGGGCCGTGTTGAACTTGACCTGATCGATGCCGATAGCCTTGGCGTAGTCGCTGAACAATTTGCCACGCTCAGATGTAGAGGCACCCTGCCATTCCTGCTGGTGTTCGAACAGGTGATTGTGCATCTTCCAATAGGCATCCTCGCCCTGAAGGCCGGCTGCTTCGGCCGCGCCAGCTGCCGCTTTTGCATTCGGATGGATGCTGGTCAGGGGAAAGTTACGGAAGACAAACGCGACGTGATCACCGTACTTTTCCATGAGTGATTTGACGGTGGGGTGGACGCCGCCGCATCCAGGACACTGGAAGTCGCCATACTCGATCAGGATCACTTTGGCATCGGCATTGCCATCGACATGGTCGGCAATGTCACCTGACTCTTTGGAGGCGCTTAGGATGGTATTGGTATTGACGTCTGATACGTCGACGCGGTTGCGTTGCGACCAAAATAGCAGTCCGCCGAACAGCAGCACACATACGGCCGTGAAGATGATCCAGGATTTGGTACTCACTTGTTGATTCTCCCCTTAAAAACTCTCTTTATTGTACAGGAGGTAGGACTGTAATGGTAGTCGCGCCTACGGTACAATAGCTCTACATGAGTGTCGTTATCAGCCTCATCCTCATTTTTATTGCCACGGCCATCGTGCTATTGGCGGCAATGCGTCCGCCACGGCCGCATGCCAGCAGTTTCGAATTGAAACGCCGAGCCGCCGAGGGTGACGAGGTGGCTGCTCATGAGCTGCGTAGAGAGAGGCACTACAACGATATTGTCAGCTTGCAGCGTGTCGCAGTGGCGGCACTGCTGATTGTCTTCGGATTGTGGGCAAGCGGGCAGTACGGGCTATGGACAGGACTGTTGCTCGCCTTGTTGCTGGCGATTTTTCATGGCTCACTCGGTAGGTTGAAGCCACTGGCCCGTATGGCCGACCGACTCTATCATGAGCGCGAAGTTGACCTGCTCGGGCTTGCTGAACGATATCGCTCGTACATGTGGTGGCTACGCGGTCGTACGGAGGGTCGTTCGACCAGCGGTATCCAGTCACCGGAGGAGTTGGCACACCTGGTTACGACGTCACGCGTCCTCGGCGATGACGGCGAAAAGCGACTGATTCTGAACGCGTTAAAATTTCATGACCGTCAGGTAGCCGAAATAATGACCCCGCGCGCAAAGCTGAAGACCGTCAAGAAGACGGAGATTCTTGGCCCGCTAGTGCTCGATGACCTGCATCGCAGTGGTCACCAGAGCTTTCCGGTCATTAACGGAGACCTTGAGCATATCGTCGGAGTGCTGCGTCTTTCCGATGTCACGACGCTTGATACCACCCGTAAGCATACTTCGTTGGTGGAAACTGCCATGCGGCCGCGCGTCCAATATGTATCTCACGACCAGTCGCTCAGTGAGGCACTTCAAGCCTTGCTCGCCAGCCATGAACACCTGCTTATCGTGACCGATGACGATAGCCAGGTCGTCGGACTGCTGACGTTATCCGACATTATGCGGGCCCTGTTCGGCAACTAAGCTCTAGCCGTTTTCGACGGCGGCCCGGCCGATGCTGATGATATGACGGGCGCGGAAACCGGCAAAGGCTTCCTTGTCCATACCGTAGCGTTTGATATGGCCGGTAATGTATTCCGAACCAAGGAAGCGCGGCAAGATGACATAGGCGGCGCCATGTTCATATAACTCAAGGGCATCTTCATAGGTGCGGGCATGACAGATGAAGACGATGTCGGTTGAGTAGCGGTGCAAGTAGCCCAACAGTAGTAAGTTGACCCGTCGGTCGATGATGGTGCTGGCAACGAACTTGGCGTGACCGGCATTGATCTCTTCCAGGAACTCGGTGTCGGTAGCATCACCGTAGGCATGGCGTACGCCCTGAACTTCCAGATGCTCGATGATTTCCGGGTCGTAGTCGACCACCAGGTAGCGTTGCTTCATATCGCGGAACAAACGCAGGAACTCGTGTCCTCCGTGGTGATAGCCGAACAGGATAGCGGTGTAGAGGCCCCGTTTTTGTTTGCGTTCTTTTGGATCGCGACGTTCGAACAGGCTGAGGAACCGTGCGAAGCGTCGGTATAGCTGATCGTCGTATTTCATTAGGTAGGAGCTGACACCAATAGTGATGAGTGCGACCAGCGTCATGATGCTGGTCGCCCGATCGTCGACCAGTCCGACCTGGTTCGCAAGCACGATCAGCACGATCGAGAATTCACTGATCTGTGAAAGATGGATGCCGGCTTTGAAGCTGGTCAGTTTTGTGTAGCCCAGCGCGCCTAGGCTTATCATGACGAACAGCGGTTTACCGAACAGCACCAGGGCGGAAAGGGCGAGGGCAGGCAATAGGGTTCCTGCCAGGTCATCGAACACGAACGTCTCGCCAAGGTAGACGAAGAACAGCACGACGAAGAAATCCCGGAGTGGTTTCAGGCGCGTGCTCATCTCGGTGGCATACGGTAAGGCGGCGAGCGAGACACCGGCGAAGAGGGCACCGACTTCATGCGAGAACCCGGCAAGACCGAACAGAGTGGCGATACCGAATCCCCAGGCCACGGCGAACACGAACAGCAGCTCCTGGCTGCGAGCCAAGGCTTTGGAAAAGCGGGGGATGACATGCGCACCGGCGATATAGAGCAGCAGGCCGAGAGCGGCGGCCTTGACGGCCATCAGTCCGAAGTTAACCGCGTCTAGCCCATCGCCGGTCGCAAGGGCCGTCACGACGACGATGGCTAATGTCGCGACGATATCGTCGACCAGAATGACACCGATGGCGATCTGGCCGTGCAGACGGCTGACCTCACGCTTGTCGGACAATACCTTAAGGATGAGGATGGTGCTGGAGAAGAACAGGGCGATGCCGATAATGAGGGCCGTGATAAGCCCGAATCCCATCAGCAGCGTCAAGCCGATACCGAGGCCACCCACTACCGTCAAGATAGCCGCGGCCGTCACGACGGATACCTTGCCAAGGCTACGGATCACGCCGACGTTCATGCCGAGTCCGATGATGAAGAGCAATAAGGCGATACCGATCTCGCTGAAGCCCTCGAAGGCCGTCTTGGCCTGAATCAGGTCAAGCATCAGCGGGCCGACCAGGATACCGGTCAGGATGTACCCGAGGATTAGCGGCTGACGCAGCAGGCGCATGATAACTGAGACCGCCGCGACGATGACGAGTACTAGGCTGAGTTCGGTGAAGATGTCTGAACTATGCATGTTTATATTTTCGTGTATGCTTGAACCGATTATGTCATGATGCGGACGAAGAGGCAACGTACCTCTGGTGATTCAACCGATTTCAAGCTATAATGGACCACCAGTATGACTCGAACACTTATCCGCGATCTTTCATCCCACATCGACCAGCAGGTCACCATTCAAGGCTGGCTGCATAAGAAACGCCTACTGGGCGGTTTGAACTTCCTGACCGTACGCGATCGTTCCGGCATTGCCCAGAGCCTGGTAAGTGACAAGGACGAGCTTGAAAAACTGCGTGGCCTGCAGGTCGGCACGGTGGTCGCGTTCACCGGTACCGTCAAGGCCGATGAGCGTGCGCCGGGCGGGGCTGAACTGCATGATGTCAGCGTTGAAGTATTGAGCGCTGTCACCGACGAGCCGCCGATCGAGATCGACAAGCCGATCCTGCACAAGGCCGAAAACCTCGACACGTTGTTCGAATACCGCGTCTTGAACATACGCAACCTGCAGGAGCAGAAAATCTTCAAGATCCGCGCCCACTTGACCCAGGCGCTGCGTACCTTCCTGACTAGTAACGAGTTCGTCGAGATCGACACGCCGAAGCTGCTGGCCGGCGCCACCGAAGGCGGGGCGGAAGTCTTCAAGCTGGATTACTTCGGCAAGACCGCCACGCTGGCCCAAAGCCCGCAGTTCTACAAGCAGATCATGGTCGGTGCGTTCGAACGTGTCTTCGAGATTGGTCATAGTTATCGTGCCGAACCAAGTGCGACCACCCGTCATCTGACCGAATTGACCATGCTCGATATCGAGATGGGCTTCGTGGAAAGTCATCAGGAGGTCATGGACATGGTGGCAGGCATGACCAAAGCGGCCCTGACAAGCGTCTATGACGTGCACGCCGCCGACTTGAAGAGTCTGAACGCACCAGAGTTGAAGCTGGCCGACGAAGTACCGAAGTTCACCATCGCCGAGATTCACGAGATGTACACCAAGGCGACCGGCACCGACACGACCAAAGAAAAAGACCTGATTCCCGACGAAGAACGTTGGATCGCCGACTATGCCCGCAAACAGCTGGGTAGCGACTTGGTCTACGCCACCGACTTCCCGGCTGAAGCCGGCAAGTTCTATCACAAGTTCAAGGATGACGGCACTGTCGCGTGGGCCGACCTGCTGTTCCGTGGTTTGGAAATCGCCACCGTGCCTTTGCGTGAGAACAATTACGAAAAGATGATCGAACAAATGACCCAGGCCGGGCTTGATGTCAGCGCCGAAGGGTTCAAGCATTATCTGATGGCCTTCCGCTACGGTCTACCGACCCATGGTGGGTGCGGTTTCGGTGTCGACCGTCTGGTACAGAAGACGCTTGGTCTTTCCAACGTCAAGGAAGCCACGCTCTTCCCGCGCGACATCAACCGCCTGGCGCCGTAACTAGAACAGCTGCCGAAGTTTCGTGTAATCGCTCCGTAGCGAGGCGGTGTCTCGTATCAGTTGCTTGACCGTCGTGACGTCGCGGTGAAGCAGCAGGTCTTTCACGCTTACTATCACGAACACGACCGGCGGTGTGGCGCGTGCCTCCAGGAGGCGCTGCACCTTTTCGGTCAGACCGTCGAGCGCCTGGCGTTGCAAGTGCGACAGTGGTTCTCGGTACAATCCTCGTGCGACCAGCCGCGCGATCAACCACGACAGCAGCGCAAGACCCGCGATGAACCCCCACGGCAACATGAGCAGCCACCACCATTCGCTCGCGAAGGAGGCGAGGGCCCATATACCAAGCATCGTCGTCGTGAATATTACCAACAGGATCAGGCCGGCAATGCGGATGACCTTACGGGCGATATGGGCGCTAAGTGCGCGGGCGACGCGAATATCTTTGTCCATATCTCAACTGTAGCACGCGCGGTATACTGGTGTAATGACGACGATCCTCTATATTCCGGGGCTTGGCGACGGCTACGATCGTTTTCGCCGCAGCGTACTGCGGGCCTGGGTCCTGTACGGCGTCCGGGCGAAGTTGGTGCCGATCACGTGGTATGATGGCGATGATTTCGAGACCAAGTACCGCTTGGTCACCCAGGCCGTCGCACGCGCGGCGACCGACCGTGTCGTGTTGATCGGTGAGAGCGCTGGCGCCACCCTGGCGTTGCACGCCGCCGCTGACCCGCAGCTTCGGATTGCAAAAGTCATTACGCTCTGTGGCGTGACCCGTCGCACGACTCCCATCTCACCCTATTTACGCCGCCGCGCACCCGCACTTGATCATGCCGTACGACATCTGCCCGAGGCGTACCGCACACCGATCATTAGTCTGCGCGCCACCTTCGACCACGTGGTCGGACGTCGTTCAAGTATTGCGGTCGGTGCCACCGAACGCGTTATCTGGTCGGTCGGGCATCTTTTTACCATCATGCTTTGCCTGACACTGCTCGCCCCTTACGTGGTGCGCCTGGTCCGACGCTCCTGATCATGCTATTGCTTTTTTAAACTTTTAGTGGTATAGTAAAAGAGTAACCGATCCAATACAAACATCAACACTACACATACCTGACATAGGAAGGAGCTTTCATGGATCTGACATTGGTCATCACCTTGCTTACCATCGCCGTCATATTGCTATCGATCGTTATCATCGCGTTGCTAACGGTCGTCACCATGGTTATCATTAAGGTGAATCACATCGCCAAGCGCGTCGATGAGATCACCAGCAATCTGGCATCAGCCACCGCCTGGCTGGCACCGGTCAAGCTGTTTTCGGAAATCACTAAGGCCTTTCGTAAGAAATAGGAGGAATCATATGAGCAAACTTATCAAAGTTGTACTAGCAACCGCCGCCGGCTTTGCCGCCGGTGTCCTGATGGCGCCGAAGAGCGGCAAGGAAACTCGGGCTGATCTGAAGCGTAAGGCTGAGACGACCAAGCAGACCGCCGAACTGAAGGCCGAACAGGCCAAAGCCGCCGCCAAGGCGGCTAGTGCCAGCGTCAAGACGGGCGCGAAGAAGGTAGAAAAAGAAGCCGCCGGCATGGCAAAGAGCGCAAAGCAGTCAGCCACCGTCATGCGTGACGAAGCTGGCCGTCTGGGCGAAGAGGCGAAGCTACGGGCTGGCCGCGTCGCGACCGATGCCAAGCAGACGGCTAAGGCCGTCGAGCGTGATGTCAAGCGCGCTGCTCAATCGAAATCAGACGCTCGGTAAATTATCTAGACTTTGCCACACGTACCAACTGGCGACCGATTCATATGGTCGCCAGTTGTTCGTTTCAGCCACATGACGCACTCCGTCCGGTGTCGCGGTTTGAGGCAGCTGGTATAGGTTGGTGACTCCGTTCCGGATACCAAGGTCACCGGTCGGTAGGACATCTAACCGGCCTAGGCAGAACATCAGGAACATGTGCACGGTCCACTCACCGATACCTTTTACTTTGGTTAGCTCGTCGATGATCTCTTGGTTCGACAACGTTTCGATTCCCTCAAAACGTACTTCACCATCCAGGATCTTGCGGGCCAGATCCTGTACGTAACGAATCTTGGGCCGGCTCAAGCCGACCATCCGAAGTTCTTCCTCGCTGCGTTCAAGCAGCTCTTCAGGTGCAGGGAAGCGCCCTCCGAACAGGTCTTTGAATCGCCCCTCAATGCTCCGGGCGGCCGTGACGCTGAGCTGCTGGCTGATGATACTGTCGACCAGTTCGTGATAATGATTGCCGTGGGCTTTGAACGTCGGTGCCGGATAAGAGTCGATCAACCGTGCCATGATCGGATCGACCCGGCGCAGATGGGCGAGCGCCTGATTCATCATCTATAGCCCAACTTCAATCGGTGCCTCAGGTCGTTGGTAGGTGAAACCGGCCGCGTCAGCCTGAGCTGACAACATGCGGTCGACCAAGGCCTTACCGACTGGTGACAAGATGGCGTCATGGGTTGGAACGGCCAGTCGTGGTGCGACTTGGGTGAGGTAATCCATCGCTTCGCTCAGTTTCAGCCAAGGCGCCGCCACGGGGAGCAGCAGCGTATCAAGCGGACGGAGTGGCGTAACGAAGGAATCACCCGGGTAGCCGACCGAATCGTCGATGATCACGCCTAAGTTGGCGATAGCAGGGTAATCGGGATGAATGATAGCGTGGTCACCACCGAAGAATTCCAATTTGAACGGACCAGCTTCGATCGTCTGACCAGCTTCGACCGCCTGGTGCGGCAGCGTGTCACCGAACTGGCGCGTGATGTGCTCGTGGCCGTAAATGACGGCTTCGGGATTATGGGCGACCAAAGCGCCGAGTGCTGCCGGGTCGAAATGATCGGGATGTTCGTGCGTCACGACGATGGCGACCACGTTCTCGGGAGCGCCGAGATCGGTCGTATAGGCGCCGGGATCGACTACCAGCAGCTTGCCATCCTTCTCGAGCGTGAAACAGGCGTGTTCGTAATTGGTGAGTTTCATCAGGAAACCTCCTTATACCAGTTAGCGTATTCGTTGCGAGCCTTGATGATCTTTGGCGCGATGACGACCGAACAGTAGCCGTTGGCCGGGTAATTGGTAAAGTAATCCTGGTGTTCCGGCTCGGCCGGATAGAATGTCTCAAGCGCGGTGAGTTCCGTCACGATCGGATCGTCCCATTTTTCCTGGGCACGCCGCATGGCCAGTTCGAAGACGGTCCGCTGGTCGTCGCTGGTGAAGAACATGGCTGATCGGTACTGTGGACCGACGTCGGCACCCTGACGGTTCAGACTGGTCGGGTCGTGAATGAGAAAAAAGATGTCGAGCAGGATGTCCGACGGCAGCACGTTCTCATCGAACGTCACCTGGACGCATTCGGCATGGCCGGTCGTGCCACCGGCAACCTTGTAATAGCTGGCATCTTCGGCCGCTCCACCTGCATAACCGCTGACGGAAGACTGCACACCCTTCAGGCGCCGGAATACCGCATCCAGACACCAGAAGCAGCCGCCGGCCAACGTATAAGTAGTCATGATTCCATTATACCTTGGCTATAATGATGCTATGCAAACCGAAGAGTTCAGGGAGCTGCTGTGGCGGCACGGCACGGACTTGTTCCGACCCATGCCATGGCGTGATGACACCAGGCCGTATTACGTGCTTGTCAGTGAACTGATGCTGCAGCAGACGCAGGTCGCCCGAGTCATTCCTAAGTTCCACGCGTTCATCGAGCGGTTTCCGGATGAATCAAGCTTGGCCGCGGCACCGCTCGCCGACGTGCTGACGTCGTGGCAAGGACTTGGCTATAACCGCCGGGCCAAGTATCTGCATGACGCCGCACGCCAGATAGTTGAGCGGCACGAGGGGGCATTCCCGACCGACCGAACCGACATCCTGGCGCTGCCTGGTGTCGGCCCGAACACGGCAGGCGCCATTGAAGCCTATGCGTTCAACCGACCGACCCTGTTCGTCGAGACCAATATCCGCACCGTATATCTGCACCACTTCTTTGCCGATGCGACGGACGTGCCGGATATGGCCGTGCGGGAGCGGCTCGAGGCGACCTTGGAAAGGGAGCATCCGCGGGAATTCTACTGGGCATTGATGGACTATGGCTCCTGGCTGAAGCGGAACGGCGTCAGGAATATCACTCAAAGCCGGCATTATCGTCGACAGGCACCTCTTGAAGGAAGTGTCCGGCAGGTGCGTGGACGTATCGTCAGCGCGTTGAGCCACACCCCTGAATTGACGGTTGAGGAGCTGGGTCGGACGGTAGGCAGGGACGACCGGTTCGAACCGGCCCTGGAGGGGTTGCTGCGTGACGGGCTGATCGGGGCGGTCGGCGGCCGATACCATTTGACCAAGTAGGGCGTGCAAGCGCATACTGTAGGGGTGAAATCATTACTATTACCGTTCGTAAGCCTGGCCGTTCTTGGCCTGTTTGCTATGGCGGCCACGCCCGTCTTTGCGCAGGAAGAGGAGCCGATCACGCAGGAGAAGATCGCGTTCATACGCGAACGCTGCGTCGAGAACCAGGCCAGCCTTAATCGGCTTCATCAGACCGATGCGTTCCTGCGCACCGATCTTGGTGATCTATACCGCACCATCAGCGGCAAATTGATGGTGCCATTGAACCAGCGGCTGGTGGCCAACCGTCTTGACGGCGGAGAGCTGATCACGGTCGCGGCTGAGTTCGAGGCCGAATACGATCGGTTCTATGCCTCCTACATCGCGTACGACAACGCCATGAGTGAACTGCTGGCCATCGACTGCACCAAGCAGCCGGTCACGTTCTATAACGCCTTGCTCAAGGCGCGGGCTGAGCGGGCCGACGTAGGAGCCCATAATGTCCGCTTGAAGCAGTTGATCGTCCGTTATGGTGAAGAGTTCAGCCGGTTTAAGGCAGAATGGCTGAAGGAGCATGCCTCATGAACGAGACTCCAGGGCCACGTCAGTCTGTAGCCGTCGAGCGCATCAAGCGTCACCAGTTCATCACCATGATCATCGGTTCGATCGTGATCTCGCTCTTCTTGGTTTATGTGGCACTTAGCCTATATCAGAGCAGCGGCACTCTGCAGCTTGATCTCAGCCGACCTGGCTACGAGGCAGCTCGTCAGGAAGCGGTACGTGACAAGGAGTTCTTCGAAGGTTTTTCCGCCGACGGGCCGATCGATCAGGAATCGCTGACCGAATTTGAGGAACTGTACAAAGAGAAGTCCGACGAAGCGGCCAAGATCGATGCCTACGGCGGCGAGGCGTTAAGCGACCACGCCTTGAGACTGGACCGCTAGCTTACTTCTTAGGTGGCGGGACAGGGAACGGAGTGACGGCCAGACGGACCCCTTTCGCCTCGAACTCTTCTAGTAGTCGGCGACGCATCTCGGCGACCACGCTCCATTGATCGGATGGCTGGGTCTTGCCGGCTACGATCACCTCGATCGAGCTACCGGTAATCTCGCCGACGGAAACGAACGCCGGCGCTTCCAGGATCTTATCTTTCCAGCCGTCTTCTTCGGCCAAGGCGGTGCCGAGGGCGTCGATCAGGTCGCTGACGTCATCGATGTCGGTGTCAGGATGCAAAAGGACGGTGAAGCGCGCCATCGAGAAGCCCATCGTCTTGTTGATGACGTGCTGGATCATGCCGTTAGGAAAGAAGTGGACCTGCCCGTCGACGTCACGCAGAACCGTGCTGCGGGTACCGATACGCTCGACCGTACCGGAAAAGCCTTCGATGTCGATGATGTCACCGACGCGGTATTGGTTCTCGGAAATGATGAAGATGCCGCTAAGGAAATCCTTGATGAGCGACTGTGCACCGAAGCCAAGCGCGATACCGATGATACCGGCACTGGCGAACAATGGTGCCAGCGATGAAGTCAGGTCCGGAATGAACACCTTCAGCACGGCGTAGGCAACCGAGACGATGATGATGATACGCCAGATGGTGACGAATAGTCCTACTAAGGTCTTTTGCCGCTTCTCGATATCCTTCTTATGCCATGAACGATGGCGCGTGCTCTTAACGGCCCGCTTGACGATGAAGGTCAGCAGCCGGGTACCGGCGAAGTAGGCAATCAGCGCGACGAATGCGATGACTGCGAAATCGATCCAGTGCTCGCCGAGCCAATCGGACCATCGGTCCAGGTACTGTTGGTTTTTGCCCACATCCATATGTGGTAGTATAGCACGTGATATGACGAGGTTCACCACTGTAAACGACCCTAAGCTAGTCCGCCTGCTCCAGTCAGGCGGTATCGGCGTGCTGCGTACCGACACGCTCTACGGACTAGTAGCGCGTGCCGATGATGAAGCGGCCGTCGAACGTGTCTATGCCGCCAAGGGTCGTGACGACACCAAGTCACCGATCGTGCTGATCGCGTCGTTAGCCCAGTTATACGATCGGCCCGACGAACCCGGTGCCGAACTGTTGGCCGATGTCTGGCCCGGTAAGGTCAGCGTCATCCTGCCCGCTCATGAGGCACCGGCCTGGCTGAGCCGCGGCAACGGCTCCGTCGCGTACCGGCTGCCGGCCGACGACGACCTACGCGATTTGATCGCTCAGACCGGTCCGCTCATCGCGCCGAGCGCCAACCCGCAAGGGGAAGTGCCTGCCATGACCATCGAAGAGGCCGAAGCCTATTTCGGCGCAAGTATCGATTTCTACGTCGATGGCGGTCAGGTGACGGATACCACGCCGTCGCAGCTGCTACGTCTAGGTGAAGACGGTGAAGTGGAGCGCCTGCGGTGATCGATCCGAACGACTTCATCATCACCCGCAAACGAAAGAAATATAAGTTCGCCAAGTTCGCCAACTCGCCGCTGTGTTTCGAATTTGATGAATGGAAGAAAACGGCCGTCGACGTGATCGAGCTTGGTGCCGGTACGGCCCTGTTCTCGGTTGAACTGGCCGAGCGACATCCCGACAAGACGTTCGTGGCCAT
The DNA here is from genome assembly GCA_965649685.1 of uncultured bacterium. GTDB lineage: Bacteria > Patescibacteriota > Saccharimonadia > Saccharimonadales > Saccharimonadaceae > UBA1020. Next base: position 15,119 of record CBFGLU010000004.1, read on the forward strand.
CGATGTGAAGGCCGACCGGCTACAAAAAGGTGCCTATGAAGCCACGGCACGCGGGCTCACTAATCTTCGGTTTTTGCGTGCTCGGGCCGATCAGCTGGCTGAATGTTTCGAGGCCGGTTCACTTGAGACCATCTGGCTGACGTTTCCTGACCCGTTTCCGAAACGTCGTTCAGCCGGTCGTCGTATGACGCATCCGACGTTCCTCGGGCTCTACCGTCAATTATTGAGGCCTGGCGGCTCGTTCAACCTGAAACACGACTCACGCGAATTCTTCCTGTGGAGTCTGGAACAGCTGGTAAGCGAAGGATGGCATCTCGATGAACTCAGCTTTGACCTTCATGAATCGGATCTGCGCGATGATTATAAATTGCTCACCACCTACGAACGACGCTGGCTAGGCGAGGGTAGTCCGACCAATTTCGTACGGGCTCGAATGCTACAATAAGACTCATGCAGATTTCCGATTATTCCCAGCAAGCTATCTCGACCGATCTTTATGATAAGGAAGGACAGCCGATCGACTCGCATGCCATGCTCGAAAAGGTCTTCGGACTGGTGGGTGAGGCCGGTGAGGTCGCTGAAAAGTTCAAGAAGATCCTTCGTGACAAGGATGGTATCGCCACCGACGAAGACCGGAAGGAGCTCATGAAGGAGCTCGGCGACGTATTATGGTATGTCAACTCAGTGGGAGTCTATCTCGGCTATTCGCTTGAGGAGATCGCGCAAGCTAACCTCGACAAGGTCCTGAGCCGTAAGGACCGCGGCGTTACCAAGGGCAGCGGCGACAACCGCTAAGCGGCTAGCTGACCGTCCGGATCTACCTCGGCTAGCAGATCAGCCATGTGCGCGTAGCGGCTGAAGCTCTCAAATTTCGACAGATGATCGCGCAACACGTGACGGCCCATTCCCAGTGCGGCACGGGCACGTCCATCGGTATTGTCTATTAAGGGAATGGCGTCGTGCGCATCGAACCATCCCAGATTCTCGGATATGTCGCGGGCCTTCAGGGTCGTTTCGAGCGTCTGGGCTTCATGGGCCGCTTCGAACAGTTCATGTAATTGAGAATCATCCTCGTGAGCAATGATGGCTTCGGCCCGTGTGATGACATCGGAGGCGACATCTGGGTAGAAAGTGTCATACAGGAATAAGCGGACATTCTTCTCGACCAGACGATCTTCAGCCGTCTTTTTGCCGGCCGGAATATCGCCGACCACGGCACCGGTAACCGCAAGCACTTCGTCGTGCGTCATCTCGCCCATGTCATGAATCTGGCAGGTGAACATCAGCACGGCCGCGTCATCGTCGCTTAACTCGAAGGTCGGATCGAACAGCCGCTGTTTCTCAATCAGCTGCGCTAGGTGCCAGCCGAGCTCTTTCTGATGACCGATCGGGCAGAGGTCGATGCCTAGTTCATCGAGCATCGTCTGACGGTCGGCGTAATCATAGCGTTGGGCGAAGCGTAGGGGCTGCTCGTCACGCATGTGTTGTCCGTATACGCTATCATGCGCTCGGGCTGCCAGTTGGTCGGCCGGTGTGAATGAACCGTCGGCCATGCGGACAGGTAGCGTCATTAGCGCGTGACGACGTTCCGTCTCATCGGTCTGGTAAGTTTCGTGGATGGTATGGATGTTGGTCATGGTCGTATTCAAATAATGGAACGGATTCATTCGTTTTGCAAGCGTTCGCGTAACCAGCCGTCAATCGAACCGGCTCCCATGCCCAGTACCAGATCGCCACTCTCACGGTGAAGCTCGATGGCGGTCCACAGCTCGTCGTCCATGGTGCTAATGCTCACCGCATCAGCGTTAACCAAGTTCTCGGTTAGTTCGACCGGAGTAAGGATGGGCAGGTCGGGGTCTTCGCGTGAGAGATAAGTCGGTAGCCAGTACACCCTTTCGGCCAATTTGAAGCTGTTCCGGTACAGGTTGCGGATCTCGTGTTGCCGGCGGTTCTGATGCGGCTGATACACCAATACCACGTGATCGCTCACTTCCCGGGCCAGTTGCAGGGTGGCTGCGATTTCGGTTGGATGGTGGCCATAGTCGCTATACAGGTTGTCGGCCAGCTTCTCAAACCGGCGATTGGTACCAGGGAAGCGCTCCAAGGCGTTCGTATCGGACGGTAGGCCAAGGTATTCCAGCGCTTTCAACACCAAGGTAGCGTTCCGTCGGTTATGGGCACCGGCCAGACCTAACTCGACCGTCTCGTCGTCACCCAGTTGCCAAGCGTGGTCAGGTCGTAATTCCGGCAGACGGCGTAAGTCATGCTGCCAGCCGATAAGGTGGCCGGACTGCCCAGCGAACTCGGCGAAGGCTGCTAGGTAATCGGCTTCGGTGGCATAGGTGTCGGTATGGTCATAACTCAGTGAAGTCAGCAAGGAAAGATGAGGCGAGAAGTGCAGGAAATTGCGATCGAATTCGTCGCATTCATAGACGAAGTATTTGCTCGCCTGGTCGAGCTGGCCGCTTGGTCCGAACGATACGGTGGTACCGATGGAGTAGCTAACGGGAATACCGGCCTGCTGGAACGCCCATACGAGCAACCCGGTGGTCGTAGTCTTACCGTGGGTGCCCGAGACGGCGATCAGCTTCAGGTTCTTTTCGCGGATGATATGCGCCAGCAGTTCATCGCGCTTGGTGACCTTGATGCCGAGTTCACGCGCTGCCAGCAATTCTGGATGGTCGGCCGGCAGGGCAGCCGTCTGCACCAACCAGTCGATCGGTGCGTCGGCGTGGACGGAGCGCAGGAATTCATCGTTGGTCGTGATCTCGACCTCGATCCCATGGCTACGTAGCTGCCTGGTCATCAGACCATCGGCCGCATCACTGCCGCATACCTGGTAACCGGCCTGCTTGGCGATCTCAGCCAGCGGCCCTAGTCCCACGCCGCCGATTCCAGAGAAGAAGACGTTCATGCTTGTAGTATAATGGAAGAAGAGAATACAGCTCAACAACAAACACAATCAGTTTTCATGCTTCAATCCATCATCCACCGTCTGTTCAAGCGGCGTCATTTCTGGCGTCATGCTACCTTTTCAGAGGTCGCTGAACTGTATGCCTCACGGCTGATGACCATGTTCGCGCTCCGTTTCGTGCTAGTGTTCGTCTCAGTCTATCTTTACAAACTGGATTACGACCTGCAGACCATCGCGTTGTTCTGGGCGGGCTACTTCTTCCTGAAGGCACTGTTCGCATGGCCGGCGGCCCGAATCGCGGCCCACTACGGACCCAAGCATGGTCTGCTGATGGCGAATATCCTGTTCGCCGTCGCCTTGGCATTCCTATACGGTGGCCAGGAGCTTGGATTCTATGCGTTGGTGCCATGGTGTTTCCTGCAAGCGTTCGCAGGTAGTCTGAACCAACTCTGTTACCTGATCGATTTCTCTAAGGTCAAACACGCCGACCATGCCGGTAAAGAGCTCGGTTACATGAATATCATCGAGAAGGTCGCGGCCGGTATCAGTCCGCTGGCGGGCGGTGTCATCGCCAGTGTGTTTGGTCCGAGCAGCGCCATGGTGCTGTCGGCCATCTTCTTCCTGTTCTCGGCCGTGCCGCTGCTTCGCACCGCCGAGCAGACCCACCTAAACCAGAAGCTGCATTTCATCGGCTTTCCCTGGCATGATACGTGGCGCAGCTTGCGGGCACAGCTAGGCGTGGGGCTGGACGTATTCGCCAGTGGTAACGCCTGGGTGCTATTCATCACTATCATCGTATTCGCGCACGACGGTGACGAGATCTATGCTAAGGTAGGTGTGTTCACCTCGCTCGGTCTGATCGTCGCGCTCAGCGCGTCGTACGTCTTCGGCCGTCTGATCGATCGTCGGCAGGGGTTGCTTCTGCTGCGTACCAGCGTCGTCGTCAATTCGCTGACGCACCTCTTCCGGCCGACTGTCGGCTCGGCGCTGGGCGTAGTGGCAAACAACGCCGTCAACGACGTGGCTACGACCGGCTACAACATGGCCTTCACGCGCGGCATGTTCGACACGGCCGATATGAGCGGCTTCCGTATCGTCTATCTCTATCTTGGTGAGGCCCTCGGCAACTTGGGCGCCAGCCTATGGGCGCTGCTGCTCGCAGGTCTGGTGATGGTCCTTTCGGAAGGTGACGCCTTGCGACTACTTTTCATCCTGACAGCCGCGGCCAGCCTGCTGATCATCACGCCGCGCTTCGCTCTGTACCGGCGGTAGCGCCGTGCTATACTGAATACCAGTTAAGAAGGGTGGAGTGCGATAGTCTTAGGTGGCAGATAAACGTCAGGTAAAGCGGAGCATCAAGCAGCTGCAGCGGGTCAAGACGTGGCAGCTAGTATTGCTGTTGATCATCTCGCTCCTACTGACCGCCACTCTGCTTCGTCTCAACAACATCGGTATGATCGAACGCCGTACGGCCGTGTTATCGGCCGACGAACGCGGCGATGAGGATATCATCCGGGCCCGTCTGTTCGATCTGCAGCGTTATTCGGCCGAGCACATGAACGCCGATAGCGGTCTGGTCTATCTGCAGCATCAGTACCAGCGTGATACCGAACGCGCCATTGAAAAGGCCAGCCGGCAAGGTAATGCCAGCAACATCAACGTCATGGCCGATCAGGTATGCAAGGCCCAGTTCGGTGGCTATTCGCAGGCCTATGTGCAATGTTTCGCCAATGAACTGGCTAAATATCCGTCAGGTATGAACGCACCAGACAAGGCAAATTTGCCAAGTTCCTCGCTATACCGGCATGAGTTCTCCAGTCCGGTCTGGTCACCCGATTTCGCCGGTTTCATGACAGGGGTCAGCGGCCTGATTCTCCTGCTTATTGCTCTGCGGCTTCTCGGCTTGGCTGTCCTGAGAGCGATGCTTCATCGCCACTACCGTAGCATCTGATTGTTGACAGAGGCCACCAGAGGGCGTACTCTTACCTTTGTAAGAACTAATAGGAGGTATTAAGACCAATGGCTTACAAGCACACTAACTCGAAGGGCATCACTTACTACTTACACAAGACTGAAGTTACCCTTCGCGGTGGCAAACCACAGACCATCTACTTCTTCGCAAAGGTAGAGAAGAACGCCAAGGGTGAGCCAGTAGACCTGCCGGCTGACCGCGTTGTCAAGGAAAACCCACGCAACGGCTTCCTGACTGTTTCAAAGAAGAAATAAGACAGCTTGAAAAAACGAAAACCGCCCGTGAAAAGGGCGGTTTTTCTTCGGTAAACCCGCTGAAAACAATAGGTGTTTCATCTGGTAAAAATTACCATTGAAACATAAGCGGCGTTGGTGGTACAGTAGTATCAAACAAACAGGTGCCAAAATTGCCTCGCAAGGTTTTATAGCGGCCCGCAGTAGCCCTATCCAATCAGCGGGGCTTTTTTGATGACTGTCGTCATATTGCAAAAACATAAGAAATATGCTACAATATTTGCATTATGACCTCGAAGCATGAACTCGAAGCCGCATATTACCAAGGACTCCGTGAAATGGGCGGAGTCGATCCTGAAGTCGCCGAAGACCTGGGTATTCCCATGTCACCTGAGAGCTATGAATCTCACGTCGTATCGTCGCACGAGGTGCAAGCCGCACTCGCCAATACGGCCCGTCGGGCCATCGATGGAGCCGACGAGCATGCTGCCATCGAAGCCGAAGAAGGACGCGTCGTCTGTGCCAACTGCAACAAGCCAGGCTGTCGCGGTTGCGGTAGGAGCTAGCTTATGCCGTCGCGGCGCGATAAGTTTCCTGGGCTGCCGGAAGAGCAGCTTCCACTCGACATAGAAGAAGCTCCGGCCGCCGAGCCGCGCTTCGACCCCGACCAATATCGGGCATTCGGCAGCGTGCCGACCATGCTGGGTAAGCGCATCGACGTGCCGCCATTCGAGCGCTTGGACAATCTGGCATGGCGACGTACTGATCCGGCTGGTATCGAGCGTGGCCTATTCGGTGTCGAGGGTAATACGGCGGTCAACGGTCTTGCGCTTGGCTCCGAGTACTACAAAGCCATCATTCGCAATCACGACGCCTTCCAGGCTAGCGTCCGCAATACCACTCAAGCCGCCAACCGTCAGACCGGCGACCTTCGCGCCCGCGAAAAGCAGCTCCGTTCGGTTGCCGGTGCGCTTCGTTCCAAGCAGGAACGTCATGAGAAGATCCTGAGCCACGTCGCCACTCAGCAGGAAGCCCTGGCAAAGCTGGCTGACATGCAGAAGACGCCCGGTTATCACCGCCATCTTACCGAAGCCGACGTGCGACTGCTCGCCACCACGGCCTGGGATCAGAACTTCATGGGCATGCTGAGCGTATTGAAGGATCAACACGATCTTACGAACAACCAGTTCATCGAAATGTCGCAAGCCCTATCGTACCGGCTGCTACGGGGTGCGCAGAAGGAACGGGTAGCTAACTGGGGCGCCATGTTGGGCCTTGGCATGCGCTATAACCGTAATGTCGCCACCATGTTCACGCATAGTCTGAGCACCATTGAACGTGAACGCGAGACGTTGGAAGGTCAGCTGGAGGAATTCTACGAGGCCAATGGTATTACCACGCCGGCGTCTTATGTCGTCCGTCAGACGACGGAATTGGAATCATAAATAATTTCTGGTGGGGGTGGCTGGACTTGAACCAGCGACCAACAGGTTATGAGCCCGCTGCTCTAACCACTGAGCTACACCCCCGTGGCCTTTCGGTATTATAGCGTATTCCCCTCTGGTGGGCTATAATGCTCAGTAAAGGCATTAGCGCCATGCAACACATAAATTTTCGTCGACTCTCGTACCATATCCGCCATCAGTACCTCACCGCCAACAATGCGGTGGTGATCGTGGCGTTGTTGGTCGCGGCCAGCTGGGCGTGGGGTTCGGTCGAAGCGATGGAGCGTAACTACCGCTTGCAGAAGGAAGTCGACAGTAAGCGCTTGCAGCTTCGTTTGGCCGAACTGGAAACACAGACGTTGAAGTTCGAGCAGAATTACTACAAGAGCGATGAGTACAAGGAGCTAGCCGTGCGCGAACGCATGGGGCTGGTGAATCCCGGCGAGAAGGTGCTGATTCTGCCGCCGAACTCGGCTCAGGCGACCGCTGCGGATGAAGATGGCGGATCCACCACGCCACGCCGGGTGGAACAAGGCAACCTGCAGCAATGGGCCAACTTCCTGTTCGGTGGCGCATCCAACCGGTTGCAGGATTAGTTCACATCTGTTAAACTTCGGTATGTACCGCGGGGTGGAGCAGTCTGGTCAGCTCGCGTGGCTCATAACCACGAGGTCGCAGGTTCAAATCCTGCCCCCGCAACCAAGAAATAATCCTCATCGAAAGATGGGGGCTTTTTCTTGGTCCGATAAACTCAATCAATCAAAAAGACTGGGCGGGTGGTGCCGACTCGTTGCCAGTATTACCTCTCCCGTCTTGGTTTCGACTCGTCTAGCCGGTTGGATACATCCTCCTCCCGGATCGCTGCAACACTCTTCCCGCTCGTGGCGATAGGTATGCTAACTGATGCTCTCGTATCTCGGGTGCAGCGAACCAAACTATACTCCTCGTATTTCGAAAGTACAAGAGGATTCCGTTACCTCTGTACGCTACCATGGCGTGATCGAGCAATGATAAAATAAGAAGAGTATGAGCTTACGAAACATCGTCCGAAGCATTATTCCGGCGCTAGGCGTCCTGCTGCTTGGCCTTTTTGGTATGACGACACACGCCGTGCCGAGTTCTGCGCATGGTTCGCACGGCTCAGTTCGCCAGGACCCGGTCACTTCTTGCGCAAGCCTATGTCTGAGCATCCCCAGCAGGGATGAGGACAACGCCGTCCTGTTCGAGGACGAAGACGATGATACCCAGGAACGTTCGCACTACTCGCTTCTGACTATCGGCATCGCCTATTCATCGGTACACGATTTCAAGACGTTGCAAGCGGTCGACTTCGAACCACCGCCCGGGGTCCCGTCGTATCTCCTCTATTCTGTGCTCCGCTTCTAGAATCGACTCATACGTATCGATTAACTATTTAAGTTCTAGGAGTAAATGATTCATGAAAAGCAAATTCGAAATAGCTAGCATCGTAACCGCTATCGCGGTGTTGCTAGGCATGGGCGTGTTAGCGCTAAACACCACGAAAGATCAGCCAAGTACACAGGCTACGAACCAAAGTGACACCGCGCAGCCGAAATCGAATAGTGGCAGTAAGTTCGCGACGCTGAAAGGTGACGCCTTCGACGAGGCGTTCATCGCTGACATGTTGGCACATCATGAAGGGGCCGTGAATATGGCCGAGCAGGCCCAGGCGGTGACCGCGCATGAGGAAATCAGGGCACTTGCTGGCGAAATTACGCGCATGCAGTCGTTAGAAATGATGGACATGCGTCAATGGCAGAAAGACTGGGGCTACGAAATCACTAACAGTGGCGGGCACATGAGCCATGGCGGCGGTGGCATGGAAATGGCGGGTGACATGACCGAGATGATGGCAAAATTGCAGGGTTTGAAAGGTGAGGCCTATGATCGTGAGTTCTTGAAGCAGATGATCATTCACCACGAGCAGGCAGTCGAGATGGCCGAATATGCGGATACCAATGCTAAGCATGAAGAGATAAAGATGCTTGCAAGTGACATCATTACCGCACAGGAGCGAGAGATTGGACAGATGAAGGCATGGCAGAAGCAATGGGGCTATACGCAGTCGTAGCATGAAGATACTGGTAGTTATCGGTGGTTCGATCATCCTTGTCGGGGCTATGATATTTGGGGTGTATGCCCTACGCGACCAACCAAAAGAAAGGTTGAAACGGGCAAGCGCTACGACCGAAGATGCGTCCAGCGTCGAAGCGAAATACATCGCCAACATGCTTGCACAGTATGATGAGTCGCTCCCTGTCTTAATGAGAGCCACGTCTGTCGCGAAGCATGACGAGTTGAAACGACTGGCGCAGGACTTTCAAGCTGTCTTGAAGGACGAGGAAGCGAGGCTGATGCGGTGGCAGAATGAATGGGGGTATCAGAATGCAACGCCAGACGAGAACAGGCTGCCAAGGTATGTGGCTGCCGGGGCGCATCATCGGATGATAGCAAACCTGCAAAGTTCAAGCGATGATGAGTTTGATGAAGAGCTCTTGGCCTACCTGCGCACACTAACGAGTAGTGACGTGCAGTTAGCGTTCGCAATTGACGCCAAGGCCACGCACAAAGAGCTTGCTCAGTTCGCCAAGGATGCGGTACAGAGCCGATATAAGATAGTGAATACAATGGCCGAATGGCCTGAGCTATGGGGCTATACGCCACCTCATGAAGGATAGGAGAACGTAGGAATGCGAAAGATATACGTAGGAGCAGGCATCATAGTGGCTTTTGCGTCGTTGGGCGCTGTAGTGGCAACCTTGGCGCTTCGGCAACCAGTCGTAAAAGAAAGCGGTGTTACACAGGTGTATTCATCGAAGGACGTCGCTGAACATGCGACTAAAGATGACTGTTGGACTATCATTCGATCGGGCGTGTACGACCTCACCGGCTATATCAAACGGCATCCGGGCGGTCATGAGATGTTGCGGGCATGCGGCACAGATGCCACTGTTATGTTTGAAACGCGAACGGATCGAAATGGCCAGCCGATAGGCAGCGGTACGCCGCATAGTGAGGCTGCGAAAGAACAGCTCGAGAAGCTGAGAATCGGTTCGATAGACGGCGTTAATTAGGTGCCTGCTACAGCGTGATCCGGTTCGCAGCCACACGCACGGCTTCGCTCCAGCTGAGGAAGGCGTGTGGGGTAGCTGCCAACTGAGCAGCAGTTAGGCCGTACTTTACGGCCAGCGCTAGCTCGTGGATGATCTCAGCAGCGTGCGGCGCGACCACGCTGGCACCGATCAGCACGCCGTTCTTGTCGGCGATCAGTTTCACGAAGCCGTCGCGGAAGTCGCTGGTATTGGCGCGAGCGATCATATTGAGTGGTGCGACACCCTTACGGATCGGCAGGTCGCGCTTCAGGCAGTCATCTTCGGAAAGGCCGACCGACGCGATACCGGGGAAGGTGAAGGTAAGGCGAGGGGTAGCGGTGTAATCCGGCGTGATCTTCTGCTTATGTAGTAGGTTGTGGGCTGCGACGCGGCTTTCCAGCAGGGCGGTATGTGTGTGACTAGCATGGCCGAGCACGTCGCCGGCGGCATAGATATGCTTGGCGCTGGTTTGCAGGTGCGTATTTACCTCGATACCTTTCGGCGAGTACTTGACGCTGGCGTTCTCGAGGCCAAGGTCGACGCTCGGCGTGCGGCCGGTTGCGATGAGGATGTCGTCGACACGGACAGTCCGCTCTACTCCACCACGCGTGTAGGTGACCTTCTTGCCAAGACCTTCTTTTTGAGCGACCAGCACGCGCGTCTGGGTGAGAGCGGTCACGCCTTTCTGTTCGCGCAGCAGCCGTTCCATCAGATGGCCTACTTCTTCATCTTCTTTTGGCAGCAGGCGGGCGGCGATATCGGCGATATACACCTTGGTGCCGAAGGTAGCCATCATCTGTGCCAGTTCGACACCGATGGTACCACCACCGATGATGAACAGGCTTTTCGGTGGCCGGATGACTTCAAGTAAAGTGCGCGGCGTCTGATAGCCGGCGTCGGCCAGGCCCTGTACGTCCGGCGCGACCCAGTGTGAGCCGGTCGCGATCAGGAACTGCTCGGCCGACAGGTGACGCCGGTTGATGCTGATTTCGTTCGGGCTTAGGAAATGCGCCGCCGAGTTGTAAGTGGCGATACCTTCGTTCTCATAGAATTTGCGGTTGCCGCCAGCACCAGTCCGTTTGACGGCCAGGTCTTTCCAGGCGCGCAGGGAAGGGTAGTTGTAACCTAGCGTATTTGAACGTAGACCGAAGCGGGCGCCATGGCGGGCTTCGTCGTAGAGATGCGATGCATGCAGGAGCGCCTTGGTCGGCACATCGCTCCAGTTCGGTGAGTCACCGCCGAACGTATCAGCCTCGACGATAGCGACGCGCTTACCGGCCCGGGCGGCGAGGGAGGCTGCCGCACTACCGCCCGCACCGCTTCCGATGACGATAAGGTCGTAGTCGAATGAATTCTTTCGTGGCATGCTTCGTTCTCCTTACAGTACCAAGCGGTGGTGTTTATATAGGTAGGCGGCTTCAGGGTGGATTCGTTCCAGGTGCTCGGCGGCTTTTCGGCGTAGGTCGTTCGACGTGACTTCGCGCTTCGAACCGCACCAAATGATGACGGCGTCGCAGACGTTGCCGGCGGCCGTTTCGGCTTCGCCGTGCGGACTGCGCACGCTGAGGCAGGCGGCCAGTACGCTGGCATGAAGCTTGTCACGATTGAAGCGTTCGGTCGGTCGCTCACCACTCCGCTTCACTACGTCGATCAGTCGTCCAGGCATACTAAAGACCTCCGGCCGCGGCCATGACGGTAGGCGTCAGGACCTGTTCGACGTAGACATAAAAGCCCAGCGCGATAAGACCGCTACCGGCCGCGAATTGCAGAAAAGCCTTATTTTCTTCCCGCCAACGCTGGATACGACTGATACGGTGACCGCCACCGATCAGCAGATGGATGCCGAGCAGGGTAGAGAGGGAGAGCAGGGCATAAAGTCCGATACCGGCCAGTTGCCACATCGGTGCCAGGTTAATGAGTGCCAACGCGCTCAGCAACATCGGCACGAAGATGAAGAGTAGCTCGGCTAGTACCGAAGTAAGTCCTAAGCTGAACGCCTCGGCCGTGTGCGAGGTGGCTTTGGTACGGGTTGAAAGGAAGCGGGCAAGGGAGCGGGGGAGCCAGAGCGTAGTCCCCTGCTCTTTCCTGTAGTAAAAAATCCATACCGCGACACCTAAGCCGATCAACAAACCACATACCGCGACCCATGCCAGTTTTTGGTCGGCGCCGGCTAATAAGGCTTGCGTGAATAACGCGATCGTTGATAACGCCAGAATCGTCATGACGATGACACCGAAAGTGAACGCCCCGGAAAGCTTCAGCAGACGGGCGTGGGAGCGCTTGGCACCGATGGTATGGCTGGAAAGCAGCGTCAACATGCTGACGCTCAGCTGGAAGCTGGCGTGAATCAGCGCGGCCACGGCGACGATAAGGAGTGATTCAAGCGGATTCATAGTGTTTATTTCGGATAGTTTCCTTAGCTACTTTATACCATAAGCGGCGTGACAATGCCATGTTCTCTGAAAAAGGTATTGCTTTTTTAAAGCTTTTATGCTTAAATAGCATTACAAGCAAATAAAACAAAAAAGCCGTCAACGGCAGAAGCGAAAATCATCCGCCATGGAAGCACCTATCATCATCGACCAAGAAACCACCTCAACTTGGAACAGGGAGCGCAGTACCGAAGAACTGCGCAGTTATGTCACCAGCCGCTTGGCTTCCCTGTCCGATTTCGAACTTGATCTTGCTTAGACGGTCGTACGTGGTTGGCCGAGTGTCAGCAGCTTGCCGATGCCGATGGTCAACAGGGCGTAAATGACGATGGCGACCAACGAGCTGGTCTCGAAATATGAGACGCCGAAGGTCGGTTCACCAAAGATGCCGCTGAACGGCGCGACGAAGATGCCGCTCAGACCGTAGATGAAATCGACGAACGCGCTGCCCTGGTTGGCGCCAAGTAATAGGAATAGGAACCGAAGGGCAAGCAGGGCGATGATGACTCCACCGATGTAGTAGATGACTCGCCTTGCGACGACGGCTCCTGGTACACTGGAGCGCCTGGCGACCGTTTCACGCCGGACGTTGTCGTTACCGACCTGTTCGTTGGTTTGGCGCACCTCAGTAGTTTGCTGATCTTCTTGCACGTTACCCCTCCTATTCGTTAGGTTGTGTACTTATTGTACACCC
>CBFGLU010000005.1:0-27489 GCA_965649685.1 uncultured bacterium
GTACCGTCTTCCAGCGTCTGGAAGTCGATCACCACGCAGTGCGGCGTACCGATCTCGTCTTGGCGGCGGTAACGTTTACCGATGTTACCGTTGTCGTCCCACATCACGTTGCCGTGCTTCTTCTTCAGCATGGCGTACACTTCACGGGCCTTCTCTACCAGTTCAGGCTTGTTCTTCAGCAGTGGCGACACGGCATATTTCACTGGCGCCAGGTGCTCCGGCAGCGCCAGGTACACCCGCTTCTCACCGTTCTGCTCATCTTCTCGGTAGGCACTGACCAATACGGCCATCAGGGCCCGCTCGACACCGAAGCTCGGTTCGATCACATGCGGAATGAATTTGTCCTGCGTACCCTTTATGGTGTATTCCATAGACTTGCCACTGTTGTCATCAATGTTCTTCAGGTCAAAGTCGGTACGGTATGCCAGACCCATCAGTTCTTCACGACCGATCGGGTAATCGAATTCGAAGTCGATGGTGCGCTTCGAGTAATGCGCCCGATCGTCTTCCGGCACTTCCAGCTCATGAACGCTGCTTTCAGGCAGCCCAAGAGCCGCGAACCACTCCTTGCACTTTTCGACCCAGTGTTCGAAGGCCTCTTCCCACTTTTCAGGGTGCACGAAGTACTCGATTTCCATCTGTTCGAACTCACGCGAACGGAAGACGAAATCACGCGGTGAGATCTCGTTGCGGAACGCCTTGCCCTGCTGGGCGATACCGAACGGCAGGTCGGGATAAAAGCTGTCGACGACGTTCTTGTAGTTGGTGAAGATGCCTTGGGCTGTCTCGGGACGGAGATAGCTGATAGAGCCTTCGTCTGCCACCGGACCGACATGCGTCTTGAACATCATGTTGAACTGCTTCGGTTCGCCGAACGTACCGCTTTGGCCGCAGGTCGGACACTTGTTCGGGTCGGCCAGCTTATCGGCACGATGGCGGGCATTACAGTTCGAGCACTCGACCAGCGGGTCGGTGAACGTATCGACATGACCGCTTGCCTGCCAGACCTTCTGGTTCATCAGAATGGCGGCGTCTACGCCGTACATGTCGTCACGCTCGTCGACGAACATCCGCCACCACAGGTTCATGATGTTACGCTTCAGTTGCACGCCCAACGGGCCGTAGTCCCAGGTACCGCTTAAACCGCCATACACTTCCGAGCCTTGATAAATGAAGCCGCGGCGTTTCGCCAGGCTAACGATATCTTCCAGTTTTACCTTGTTTTCCATTAGTCATCAGTATACCAAACATTGCTTTATTTCATTAAATATTGTATAATGATGTTATGACCACCACACAACGATCCTTCGGCCGTCCGCCGAGCATGAAGGATATGCTGGCGCGAGGCAAGGAGTTCACCGACGCCGCCATGGGGCTTGAGATCGACACGGTGCTTCGCCAGGCTGGACGCATGCGCGCCATAGGCTGGACCGCGGCGAAATTGAGTGGAGTGAAGCTTCAACGCGAAGGTGACGCCGATTCCAAACGTCTGGTATTCGCCGCCTATGACAATATCTATGATCTTATGGCCCCCTCTTTCCGCGACATCGGACCGGACGCCACGAAGAAGTTGTTTGATACCGAGCTGACCCGGGACACCCTAGTGGATGCAAGCCGCAACCTAGACTCTTCCGCCTTCAGCCGCATGGCTTATCGCTACCGCAAAAATGATGAGTACTTCGAAATGACCGACGACGGACTGATCCTCCAATCGGATCTGACGCTTCCTAAGAAATTCGAGGCTCGTCGTGGCGGATGCCCGTACGCACAGACCGAAGCGGCAGCATACTTTAATCGTTTTACCGACCGGATCGTTGATACCTTCACTGAAGCCAGTCGCCGCGACATGCCCGATGGCTGGCTGAATGCGGTCGGCAACCTACTCTCTCGCCGCCCGTAGCACATATTCATTATTCTGCCACCCCTGTTACGTTATTGAGTTTTGAATAATAAAATTGTACAATAGATATTTGTTCGCACTTCGACAAACCGACTGGAAGGATTCGCCCATGAGCGATCTGAAGTACACGAAAAAGCTCGTCAAGAAGGCGCAGCATCTGATGAACCTTGGCGAGTACGACCGTGCGCTTCAGCTGCTCCTACTCGCCCTCAACGCGACGCGCGACGTCGATGAGCTGACCGAGGCAGCGTACCTGCTGCCCCGTATCAACCATCGCCTGGCGCAGGCGTACGCGCACACCGGCGACCGCAAGGCCGCCCGTGCCCGTTTCATCCGCGCAGAACGGTTGTTCGATCGCGATAACGTGATCGGACGTGCCATCACTCTGCGGGATCTTGGATGGACGCTCTGGCAATGGGGCGAGTTTACCGAGGGAAACCGCCAGATCGCCCGGGCCCAGCGCCTACTGAAGCGCCGGGCGACGACCGATGAACGGCACCGCGTCGAGCTCATCGTCACCGATGGTCTGATGGCCCGCACATATGCGGCCGTTGACAGGCCACGTGCCGTCGATCAGTTCCGACAGGTCGACGAGATGGTACGCGGCGGCAACAAGTGGATCTACGAGCTGGACAACCTACGCCAGCTGATTCCTTTGGTGCCACCGGCTGAACGGATCGTCTACCGCTTCCGAGCGGACAAGATCACGCTCCGCATGATCGTCGAGGATGAGTTTTCTCTCGTACTTGACGAGCTGCTTGACGGCCGGATCATCAGCGCGGCCAGCGGCAGCACGTTGCGCAACGTCCGTCGCATCCTACCCTTCTAGTCAGTCGGAACCATGCGAACCCCGCACCCTTACCAGGTGCGGGTTTTGCCTTTTAGTCCCTAGTGCGCGACGGCGCGCTCCGCGATCCACAAACAATCCGATATCAGACCATCCACGCCTCTCACATGAGCCGCGACCTTAGGCGGCTGGGCACTTAGCAGACGAAGCAGCTTGACGTGACTGCTGTCGAACGTGCCGTTGTCATGAAAGACGAACGCATGGTCGGCTTCGGAAAAATTATAACGGGCGTCTTCCACCAGCTTCATGCCGTTGGAATCGGTCGAGAGATTCATGCCGATACCAAGCACGATGGCGAGCTGCAGCCAGAACCAGGCCTTCGTGATACGCAGGTCGATGGTCAGGTCGTCGATAGCTTCCAGAGTCTGGTCGAGCAGATCGAAGAAGGCCGGTTCGTCCAACGCGTCAGCGGCTTTGGCCACCTGCTTCACCGCGTCATAGCCAAATTGCAGCCGTTCATAATCGGTCATGATGTTGGCGTAAAACTTTTCCAACCGCGCACCCGTGATGATGCCCAGCTCACCACGACCGCTTCCGACGGTCACATCACAGCGTGCGAACAGTTCGATACCGCCCGCCAGCTTGCTCTTTTCACGCCGCACACCTCTGGCGATGGCGCTGACGACGCCATGATCGGGCGTCAGCAGGTTCAATATGCGGTCGGCTTCGCCATAATCGGTGCGCCGAAGCACGATAGCCTTGGTGCGGATGGTCTTCACAGCAGCGCCCCGCGGATCGCGGTGACCACATCGTCGGGATGCATGGTGGCCTTGTCGAGAATACGCTTCACCCCATAGCTGGCGACGTCATCCAGTTCGATCTGATCCGCCAAGTTGGTAGCAAGCACTACGGGAATGCGGGCCAGGTCATCATGTGATTGCAACTCATGCAGCAGCGCCAGCGCGGTCGTGCCTGTCAGCAGTACGTCAAGCAGGATGGCATGGGGCCGCACGTCATCGATGATGTCGATGGCAGCGAGCGCATGTGACGCGTGGTAAGTCTCGTAGCCGGCACGTCGGAGTATCCGTAAGTAATGCTCGGCCAACCACGCGTCGTCTTCTACTACGACCACGCTTTGGCCGCTCATAGCAGGCTCATCTGGTGCGAGACCGGTAACTCAACGTAGAAAGAGGCGCCGTCGCGATGCCGGATGGCGCCGATGCGGGCGTCCATCGCTTCGGCGAACTGTCCCGAAATATACAATCCGAGACCACTACTCTGCGGCCGGGCATGGACCGGCTGCCTATGCTCCAGACCGCTCACTAGTTTCTGCCAATTCTTAAGCGGCAGACTTGGCCCATAGTCACGTACGCCGATGCGAACCCTGCCGCGTTCACGCAGAAGCTGCGCCTGCAGCTCCACGACACCGTCGACGTCACCGTAATGCAAGGCATTGTCGGCGAAGTTCAGCAGGATACGCCTTAGCAGATCACGGTTGGCGACCACCGGCGGAAGCTGGCGGATACGACCGATCCGTAACGTCCGACCATGGGCACGGTACAACCGCGACAACTCATGCGTCACATCTTCGCACACGCTCAACGGATTAATAGGCGTCCGCTCGAACAGACTGTGTTGCAGCGCTTCGCTACGGGTGATGTCACTTGTCAACCGAAGTGCCTTCTCGCTCACCTGTGCCATTTGTTCAGTGATGCGGTCTCGTTCCGCTTCATCGACCGTCGAGGCAAGGTCGAGTGATAGTTGCCGCAGTAACACAAGTGGAGATTTAAGCTCGTGCGCAGCCACGCTGAGCGGCGTGACGCCGCCAAGGAAGGTCCCACCCTTCGAACGCCGGTTCCCCGCTTGCTCCATACTACCCTTAGTGTAGCACGGCAACGGACCGACTAGTTCTGGAACGTGATGGTCTTGATGATCTTTTCGAAGTCAGGCTTGAAGGTGTCGGCGTCGGTCCGCAGGATGGCGGTCTTGTCACGGATTCGGAACAGGACGGCCGCACCACGGATATTCTCGGTGAAGTTACCGTCCAGGCGGGTACCGTTCTCACCGTTGGCTTTGACGGTCGAGGTCCTAAGGGCGCCGTCTTCCACCAGGCCCTGGTATTCTTCGATCGCCTCTTCATATTTCTGGTTGACGATATTGACGCGTAGGGCGAATCGTTCATCCTCACTGACGGCCGGCACCAGGCCAGGGTTCAGGTAGGCTTCGTAGCCATCGCCTTGACTGCCGTCGCTCGCGACGTACAGGCTCCACGTCTTAGGATATTTGAACGACAGGGTGCCGTAGTCACTCGGACCGGCGAAGTCACGGTTAGGTTCCTTCTCACGCTCTAGGAAATCGGCTTCCAGTTTGTCTCCCAAGTCCTTTTCGGCGATGGCGACGGCGGCGTCGATCTTCAGGTTGACGCGGTCGCGTTGATCAACGTAGTTCATGTACGCCCAGACGGCCAGACCGGCGAAGGCGACCATGAGAAGTGACAGAAGGACGATGGTGATGACGACGGGAACCGAAGTGCCGCGCTGAGAGACGATTTTATTCATGAATGGCATTATACTTATGCTTCCCCTCCCTGTAAAGGAACCATCTCATACAGGATATGTCCGCGTGATGCCCGAAGGGCCACCCGACCTTTCAGGCCGACGCCGTACGTCATGACGTGGATGGGGTGGCCTAGGCGGTCGGTCTCGCGCTGCAGGTGCCGCGCCAGTCGGGCGCTGTCGCGTGACACGCTGAACACATAGACCAACGTGGTGGCGTCCGGCAAAGGGGTACGCCACATGTCAGCCAAGCGTACCTGTGCCCGTGCCATTTGAAACAGCCGCAGTTTCGTAAGGATCACCAGTATCGGATTCAGTTCATACCCGTAGGCCTGCGCACCAGACCTGACGGCTTCTTTCAGTACTACGCCGTCACCCGAGCCAAGATCGACCACAGTATCATCCTTACCTACCCGGTACAGGTCCTTGAACGACCTGCGCACTTCACGCGCGTGGCTTGGTACGTAAGGTGCTCCGAAAATGACGACGAAACCGAACAGGAGCACCACCCCGCCAACGAGCATCCAGGTCAGTGTCATGCGTCCTCGAAGGACTGCTTCAGCACGGTGATGTCATTCTTCAGGCCGGTCAGGTCCTGCTCGATCTCACGTGCCAGCTTGGATGCGGCCGCGAACTTCTCGCCGGCTTGCTCCAACTTAAACTCGTCCTGTTCGAACCACGCGACCAGTGTTCGTAGTTCATTCATCTTATCTTCGATGGTCTTGTTACTTTTGTCTGACATCTTTCACCTCCGCCGTTATCACATCTTCATATCGTTCGACTTCTATGGTCTTACCTGCTACGGCCGGGCCACGGACCAACGCGTACCCTTTCCTCAGTACCGCCGCCGGGTCGAATTGATCCAGGATACGTCTTAAGGTCGCCAGCTCACGTTCCGCATCATCCACCGCGGCATCGATCAGCACCTCGGCCTTGTCGATCAATCCGTGGACCTCATCGTCCAGCCGTTCACACGCCCGTTCGATGGCGGGTATGATGCCGGCGAGCCGTGCGCGCGTTTCGGCAATCAGCTCACGCCGATCCGGCACCAGCAACTGGGCGGCGTTGCTCGGCGTCGCGGCCCGCACGTCGGCAGCCAGGTCGGCCAACGTCGTGTCGACTTCGTGCCCCACTCCGACCAGGGTCGGAATGCGACTGCCCGCGATGGCACGCACCAGGCCCTCATCGTTGAACGCTGCCAGGTCGTCCGGATCACCACCGCCGCGCACGATGACGATGACTTCCGGCGCGTCGGCCGACTGGTTGAAATGTTCAAGTGCCCGTGTGATCTGGCCGGGTGCGTTCAAGCCTTGCACCAACGTATGGGCCACCGACACGCGCATGCCGCCGAACCGTTCGTTCAAGATGGTGATGAAGTCCGTGTAGCCGGCCGCCTGCGTGCTGGAGATGACGCCGATGTGCGACGGCAGCTCAGGCAGCATACGCTTACGCGATTCATCGAACAATCCTTCATCTGTCAGCTTCTTGCGTAAGAGCTCGAAGCTCCGTTTGATACTGCCTTCACCTACTGGTTGCACGTTCATGAAGCTCACGCTGAAGCCCCACTTCTCGCTCAGGCGTGGCCGACCCTGTACCGCCACCACCATGCCGTCTTCGAGGGGAATCTTCAGCTGGTACACCGAACCGAAGAAATCGACGGCCGAGTTCTCATCTTTCAACTTGAAGCGCACCCACTTGCCTTGATTGACACGTAGGCCTGACACTTCGCCGACGATGACCACGTTCCCTAGCGCGTATTCCAGGGCCTGGTTCACCACCGCCACGAAATCACTGACGCTGAAGCGGAGGTCTGCCTTTTCCATATTTCAATAATGCCTGTTGATAAAACACATACCCGATGGCGATGGTGGTGATGAGCACGATGACACGCGTCAGCACGATGGCCGCGATGGCCGCGCCCGACGCGATACCGGCCAGTGCCAGGAATGCCACCATGATGGCTTCGTACGCACCGGCACCACCAGGCGTCACCACGATGAAACCGGCCACCGACGCCAAGACGTACGCGATCAGGATCGGTGCCGGATTGACAGGAGCCCCAAGTGCCCAGAAGGTCACCCAGAACAACATGCCGTCGACGAGGGTGAACAGAAGCGCCCACAAGATGGGTTGTTTCAGCACGCGACGGTCACGCCTCAGCTCCAGGTAGTCATCGTGCATTTCTTCGAAGAACTTCAGGATCGGCTTCTCATGCGCCACTACGCGACGTTTACCCCTCGTGAGTTTACGGACCAGGCGGTTCGTCGTGACGGTCACCCACTGTGCGAACCGTTGCATACGGCTGCGGCTGGCCACCAGATATACCAACCCGACCGATGCCGCCACCATGAACATCACCAACAAGGCGCTGACGAGGATGATCCATCGGTTGACGTTGCCATCGACCGTCACGGCCACCACCGCGAGTGGCACCAGGATGATACTGGCGATAAACCCGGCCACGTAGCGGACGACCTGTGCCGATGCCGCCTTTCCAGCCGACACGTCGAATTTACTGAGGCGCCACGTCATATATGAGATGCCGCTGACGCCACCGGATGGCAAGGTGTGGTTGACGAAGTTCATCTCAAGCGCCATGCGTGCCTGTTCCAACTTGTTCACCTTCCGCATCGTACCCTTGCCGCGAAGGTACGAGAACATGGTCTCACCGGCCGCGAAGTACGCCACCAGCTGCATCGGAATCAGCAGTGCCAGTATCGCAAGGTTTACCGTACCGAGCAGTTCCCACGCATGCTGCAACTCTTTCCGTGAGAGGAAGACGATGAGCACCACCAGTCCAAGTGTGACCCAGCTGAGAATCGTTCGAAAAGACATTGCTTCCATTATACAACTGGGCGCTGCCATCGTATACTGTAAGGAATATGTTGATCTGTATCTTGGGGCGTCAGCCCGAACTTAGCCTGGTCGAATTGGAACGCGTCTTCGGTGGCGGCAACGTCCGTCGATACTCGGATGAATCCGCCACCGTCTCGTTCGACGGCACGTTCGACGTGCAGCGCTTCGGCGGCGTGGTAAAAGCAGGCCGTGTCATCGCCGAGCTGGACAAGGCAGACTGGTTGCGTCTGAGCAAAGATATTGTACAGCGATACTCACGAGAGCTCGCCAAGGGTGACGGTAAGTTGACGTTAGGACTCAGCGTCTACGGCCGCGACGTCAAACCGCGCGACGTCGGTCGTACCGGCCTGGCCCTGAAACAAGCCCTGAGAAAACACGGCCGGTCCGTCCGTCTGGTGCCGAACGATGCCTCCGCCCTGTCCACCGCTACCTCACATCACAACAAGCTAGGACTCAGTCCGAACAAACTTGAGCTGATGGTGATCTATGGCGACCGCACCGTCATCGTGGCTGAAAGCGTCGGTACGCAGAACATCACCGCGCTGGCAGCCCGCGACCAAGGCCGACCGAAACGTGATGCTTTCGTGGGCATGTTGCCGCCAAAGCTCGCGTTGATGATGGTCAACATGGCCGGATTATCAGGGGTGAATGGCCGCATCCTCGACCCATTCTGCGGCACCGGCGTCGTCCTGCAGGAAGCCGCCCTGCTCGGTTTCGACGTCTATGGCACCGACCTGGCCGAGAAGATGGTCGATTATTCACGCGTGAACCTTGAGTGGCTAGTAGAGAAATACCGCCTGGACACCAATGTCACGATCGAGCACGGTGACGCCATCGAGCACCGCTGGAGCATGCCCGTAACTGCCGTGGTCGCCGAAACGTATCTTGGTCAGCCGTTCAGTGCACCGCCCGCTGCCGACAAACTGGAGAAGGTAGTCCGAATCTGTAACGAAATCATTTCGAAGTTCCTGCTTAATCTGGGTGAACAGTTGGAACCCGGCACCCCCCTCACCTTGGCCGTGCCTGCCTGGCGCGACGACCAAGGTAACCTGACCCACCTACCGCTCATCAGCAAGTTGAAATCACTCGGCTACGACTGGCAGCCGCTTGAGACCGCCGATGCCAGGAAACTGGCGTACTTCCGTGAAGACCAGGTCGTCGCCCGCCAACTGCTGCTTATTTCGAAACGCTAAATGCAGTTATCAACCGGGATATCGACGTTCACCCGGGCTTTCGTCTGCTCCGACCAATAGCCGAGCCGTACGTTCGCGGTTGCCGGATTAGGTCCCGAGCCAGCTGCATAGCAATAGTAAAAATATGACTGTCCACCGAGCGTCGGATCACCCGTACCTACCGTGTTCGGCGTATTGATAGGATCGACCGGCATCGGGCCGCCATATTGTGAACCGAGGAAGCTTATCCAGGGAGCCGTCGCGCTGGAGTCCCATCCGCCACCGTCGTTTCCCGCGTAAGTGGTCGTGCGCTGCACTCCACCGTTATCGGCCTGGTACATCAGGAGCGCTTTCTTGATCGTGGCCATATCCTGTGCCCTATCGGCATCGCGTGCCCGTAGCTGCACACCATTGAACGCCACGATGGTAATGGCCGCAAGTACCGCGATCACCACGATGACGATCAACAGCTCGACGATGGTGAATCCGTGTCGCTTGGAAGTGTCGCTAAGCATTAGCCTTATGCTACCATATCCCGCCTTAGCGGCGAAGTGCCGTCCACCCCTTGCAAAGCGTACGGTTTTACGGTACAATCATACGGATTGTTACTAGCAAATTTAAGGAGTAAGTAAGGCTATGTCACACGTCAAAGCTGGTGGTTCGTCAAAGAACATCCACAACAACGCCGGTGCCCGCCTGGGCGTCAAACGCTTCGGTGGCCAGAAGGTTTCTGAAGGCGAAGTCCTGGTTCGCCAGACCGGTAGCACGAAGATTGCCGGCGAAGGAACGTTCATGAGCCGCAACTTCACCATTCACGCCGCCAAGGATGGCGTCGTCGCGTTCAAGAAGGTCCGCACCCGCCGTTTCACCGGCAAGACCACCCCGCGCACCCAGGTCGTCGTTCAGTAGGACGGTCATCGTCCATTAAAAAAGCCAGGTATACTACCTGGCTTTTTCTATGTCGGCGACCCGGTCGCCTATCATGCCAGCCCTACCTTGGGCAGCGTGCATCGAATCGATCATGGATTGAACGTAATTCCGAAGCATGCTTAGGGTCGTTTCATACCCGTACCTGTCGTGTGCCAGGCTATCGATTTCGCGTTCGAACTTGCCGTGACCTTTCAGGAACTCGGCGACTTCTGCCAGTGAGATGTCGACAATGCGACCGTACTGCGCCAGCTCATCATATGTCTCATCGATAAGCTTAGCCTTCAGGCGCTCCTGGCTGTCCTGATCCGCCTGCACGCGGGCCTGGTACATGTCTTCGACCGATCCGGCCATGCGCCGTAACGAACCGTTCAGTTCTTCCGAGTCAACCACGCCCTGGCCTACGAGACTGCGAAGATCACCGAGAGTATCGGCCAGATGACGGGCAGTCGACTCTTTTCGGCTTGTATCGTACAGAGTAGCGTTAATGACCTGCTGGGTATCTTCCAGCAAATCGACAATCCGTCGGCTGCGCATCTGAATCGCATCACCTTGTTCAGCTACACCATT
This sequence comes from uncultured bacterium, assembly GCA_965649685.1. Taxonomy (GTDB): domain Bacteria; phylum Patescibacteriota; class Saccharimonadia; order Saccharimonadales; family Saccharimonadaceae; genus UBA1020. Next base: position 10,768 of record CBFGLU010000005.1, read on the forward strand.
CAGGTCTGACGTCTCGAAGAACGCATCAAGCTTGGCCTTCAACAGACTCTCACGCTCATCTTCCTTGTCATCCTCTTGCGCCTCAAAGCTCTCGAGACCGCTTGCTTCAAGCGCGACGTCACCTAACGCTTCTTCTACGCGTTCAGATGAATCATGCCGCTCCAGTTCGAACGGGCTGATGACGGTATCTTCCTGAAGTTCCTCGCTTGACTCAGGCTGCCATGAAAGAAGTTCAGTCGCCAAGATACGCTTATACATGTTCTGTTCTGGTTGTGCGATACGTACGCCGATTCGTCCGTCGGCCAGCTGCTGGACATCCTCGATGATCCAGCCAGCCTCATAGTACTCGGACTGGCCGGTCTCCTGGTTCGCGTTGCGCTTTACCGTGAATTCGCGGTCACGCAGTGACATCAGACGATCAATCACCTGCTCCGAGTCAGGATTATGTTCGTGTGGTGAATCGTGTGATGGTGGCTGGTGTTCCATATTTTTTATTTTGGCGGTTATTTATGTTAACTATAGCAAAAAAGCGGTAAAAAGTCAATACCGCTTATGCGTTCAGATCTTCGCCGAATGCTATTCTGCAGGGGTCTGTGTGGTCTCACCAGCTGAGGCTGCAGCTGTCGATTGGTCAAGACCAAGATGATGCTTGACGCGTTCGACCACGTCACCGATGACGACCTGTGACTTCACTAGGTAATCGTCAACGCCCAGGCTCTCGGCACGTTCCTTGTCTTTCGGCTGGCTCAGGGCGGTCAGCATGATGACACGGATGTTGGTGGTATCCGGCGTGTTACGCAGGATATCGAGTACGTCGAAGCCGGAGATCTTCGGCATCATGGCGTCAAGCAAGATAAGGTCCGGCTTGAAATCGATGGCGGCCGATAAGGCTTCTTCACCATTGTTCACCTCTTTGATTTCAAACCCTTCAAGCTCAAGACGAGAACGGTACACGCCGGCGAGCGCCGTGTCGTCTTCGACCAACAGAATTTTCTTCTTCGTTTCCATATCCCTTATACTACCCCGAAATTATGATAGGCACAACCGTTATCCATCGATCGCGTTGATGGCCGCATCAAGCTGCGGATCCTTACCTGCATCCAGGTCTTTCTGTGTCAGGCCGACCGAGACGTCGGGCTTGATTCCCTTTTCATTGACGTTGGTGCCGGCCGGAGTATACCAGCGTTTGATGGTGACTTTCAGCATGGCGCCGTTTGTAAGAGGAACTAGTTCCTGCACCGTTCCCTTGCCGAACGTAGTCTCGCCGACCACGGTGGCGACACGGTAGTGCTTCAGAGCCGCCGTGACGATTTCAGCTGCGCTGGCGGTGCCGAGGTTCACGATGACGGCCGTCTTGATGCCCTTCAATGATTGATCGCCTTCCGAGTGGAAATTCTGCGCCGACTCACCGGTGGCCTTGATGCTGACGACCTGCTTGTCGCTGAGCCACATGCCGAGTACACCCGGCGCGGCGTCCAGGTAGCCGCCTCCGTTGCCACGTAGGTCGAGCACCAGCTTCTTCATGCCTTGTGACTTTAGACGATCGACCGCCTTTCGTACTAGGCTGACGGTCTCGTTGTCGAACCGGCTCAGGGTAATGATACCGATATCGCCTTTCAGTTCGGAACTGACGCTCGGGTTATTGATGATGGCACGTGTGATATTGAACTCCTTCGTGCCACCGCTACGGCGCACTACCAGCTTAACCGTGGTGCCAGGCTCGCCCTTGATACGAGTGACCGTCTTTTCGGCGTCCCAGCCGGTCGTCGCTTCGTCGTTGACGGCCACGATGATATCACCGGCGTGCAGACCTACCTTTTCGGCTGGATTGTCTGGTAAGGTGCGTACTACCGTTGGCTGTTCGTTGCGAATACCGATCTCAGCCCCGATGCCGCCGCCGATTTCACCTGAGAGGTCACGGTTGAATTCTTCCGCTTCCTTGGCGTTCATAAACACCGTATAGTCGTCGCCCGCCGCTTCCACTAGCCCGCGCTGCGCCCCTTCAAGCAAGGTGTCGTTATTGAGCGATCCGTTGAAATTAGCCTTGAGGGTACGGAAGGTCGATTGCAGCGCCGTATCATCCAGCGTCTCTGCGCTCGTCTTATACCCTAGCAGCGGCCCGACGGTCGCGAATATCTGATCACTGCGTGTGCCGGCCACGAAACCGACCAACAGCAACAGCAAGCCTGCGGCGACCAGATAGGTCTTCGAGAGTTCTACCCTTTTTTCCATTAGCATAAGTATAGCGCACCGGATTAGCGGTGCGCTAGTGTGTTTATTACCTTAGGGTTTCCTAGAAGTAAATGAAGACGTCGTAGGTTGACTGGTGGACACGGACGCGGGAGAAGTTACCCCAGCCACCACCGTAGTTGGCGTTGTACTGGCTGACGGTGATGAAACCGCTGGCGTCAGGACCCGATTCGACCCAGACGACGTGACCGTACTGACCGGCCATGATGACACCGACGGAGTTGGCACGGGCGGTACTGCCCTGAGGACGGTTCGAGAATGAGCTTGGGAAGTTGTTGGCGTTACCGGCGTAGGTCGGGATGACACCGGTGTGCTGACCGATCTTCCATGCCGCGTAGCTGGCACACTGACGGCAGCCGTAGCCCCAGCCGTCACCACCCTGGCCGTCGGCACCGCCGTAACTCATGGCGTTTCCGTCGACATAACAGTTGCCGGAGTTCCATGGGTAACCGCCCGAGCTACCGCCGACGAAACGGACTCCACCGTTATTGGCGCTTGCGGCAGCGATGGCGGCGGCCTGCGCTTCCATAACGGCACGCTGCTCGGCCTGGCTCTTCCGCTTCAACGACTGGTAGGCAGCTTCCTGGCCACGGGTTTGGTTCACCAGCGATTGCTGTGCGGCGCGCTTCTGGTCTAGCGCAGCGCGTGAACGCTTCTGGTTGGCAAGGACGGTTTCGACGTTCTGCTTCTGCGTTTCAAGCTGCTTCTTCAATTCGTTGATCCGCTTGATGGTCGCGTTCAGTTCATCCTGCATCGATTCCTGATAGGTCTGCTTGTCAACGAAATCCGAAATGTTCTTCGAGCTTGCCAACATCTCAAGCGGGGTCACTTCCCCGTCGATCGACATGTCGGCCAGCACTTCGCCCAAAGCGACGCGGTTCTCGGCGATCTCTTTTTCGGTCTGCTTGATGTCGGCGACCAACTTACGGTGCTTGGCTTCGTTGAGTTGGATCTGGGCCTGGATCTGGGCGATCTCGTTCTTGATGGCGTCGAGCTTGCGCTGCAGGGTGTCGGCCTTGGCTCCAAGTTTCGATGCGGCCGACTGGTAGCGGTCGATTTCCTGCTGCAGTTCGGCGATGCGACGATCGTATTCGTCGGCGTTCGCCTTCGGCATCATGGTCATAGGAATGGTCGCAGCCAACATCAGCGCTACGGTAAGAAGTCCGAGGCGCATCTTTTTAGAAGTCGATGTTGGTGTGGTGGACCGAAGTTTCATCTGATACCAAATGTAGCATAAGCATGATGGCCTGTCAATCATATGGTTGTAGATTTTACTCGTCGTCAGATTTTGAGATAACGACGGGTCGCAAGTAGCGATGAGGTGACACCGATGACCGCCCCTACCGCCATCATGCCAAGCAGCACCAGCGGCATGTTCATCATCACGAAGTTGATGGTCGGTTGCAGCTCGATACCTTCGATGAGCTTGCCCTTCAGGAAGGTCAATCCGGCCACGCCTAATCCGGTCGCGATGATGGCGGCGATGAAGCCGTACACGACCGCCTCAACGATGAACGGACCGCGGATGAAGCTCCGGTCGGCACCGATCAGCTTCATCATCTCGATCTCGTCACGACGGTTGAAGATAGCCATACGGATGGTATTGAAGACGATGAGCGACGAGATGACCACGAATACGACGGTAGCGATCATACCGGCCCGTTCGGCGAAGACCACGCCCTCGGCGATTCCCTTGATGGCCTCCTTGCGACTACCAGCGAAAGAAGGTGGACGGTTCGGATCGAGGTTTTCTTTGACGGTCTGGTTGTCTTTCACGAAACTGCTCAGTTCCCTGGTGTCATTAATATCGACCACCTTGACCCGCAAGGTACCCGGGAAGCGGTTGGTCGCCTGGTTGATGGCGTTCAGTGACACCGGGTTGTTCCGGTTCTCACGGGCATAGTCTTCGCGTGCCTGTTCCGGGCTGGTGTAGCTGACCGCGACCACGCTTTCGAGCTTCTTCAGGTCGGACTGAATGGTGGCGACGGCCTCATCGGATACATCGGTCTTCAGATAGATCGACATGTCGACCTTGTCGCGAATCTCGTCGACGGTGGTGATAAGCGTGTTGCGGGCGGCCAGCGTCGAAAAGACGATTAGCAACGTGATGGTCATGACGGCGGTAGCCGCGATCGTCAGCCAGGCATTACGAGAGAAGTTGTGCACGCCGTAGCTGACCATGCGAAGGAACGTGAGCCACTGGCGTCGTTTGCGCTTCTGCAAGGCGAACTGTTTGGCGTCTAGTTTACGTCGTGCCATGTTACTGCCTGTAGCTCCCCTGCGCCTGGTCGCTGGTAATCTTGCCGTGTTCCAGGGTGACGACACGGCGCTTCAGCTTGTTGACGATCTCGACGTTATGCGTGGTCAGCAGCACGGTCGTGCCGTAGCGGTTGATCTTTTCAAGCAGCCGGACGATGTCCCAGCTATGCTTCGGGTCGAGGTTACCTGTCGGCTCATCGGCGATCAGGATCTTCGGCTGACGTACGACCGCACGGGCGATGGCGACGCGTTGGCGCTCACCGCCGGACAACTGGTGAGGAAAGCTCTTTTCCTTGCCGCTCAGCCCTACCAGTTCGATGACTTTCGGCACGGTCGTCTTAATCTCACGGTTGGTCATGCCGGCGATCTCGAGCGCGAAGGCGATGTTTTCAAAGACGGTCCGCTGCGGCAGCAGCTTGAAGTCTTGGAAGACCACACCGATCTTACGGCGCAGCAGCGGGATGTGCTTATCTTTCAAGGTGTCGTAGTCGATACCGCCCACCACGATCTTGCCGCTGGTCGGCTTCTCTTCGCGCGTGAGCAGCTTCAACAGAGTACTCTTTCCCGCACCGCTCGTACCCACCAATATGACGAACTCTCTTGGTTCGACATGGAGGCTGATACGTTGCAAGGCAGGCTTGGTACTCTTGCCATACGTCTTCGTTACCCTATCCAACAGAATCATTGCTAGTTGTAGTATAGCACGGGCTGACAAGCCTCTTATGTTTAATCTGTCGTGAATTTTGACTAGTAGCCGTAGCTATATCCGGTCTGCAGGTCATAGCAAACCTCACCGGCCGGATGGTTGTAGGTATCAGGCGTAGTCTCATAACCGACACGACCGATCGCCGGGTACGGACGGTCTTCGTCGTAATATTCAGACTCGGTCGCATACGTGGCACATAGCTCGTAATGATACACGGGATCTTCATCCTGGCTGATAGGCGGGACGCGGACGTTCGAATTGTCGTCACGCGCCAACTCACGAGCGGATGCCGAGCTGGTCAACTTTTCCTTGGGTGTATACCGCACCTTGCCGGCATCGACGATTTCGAGCGCATCGCCGCGAAGCTCAGACTTGATATCGTCGAGCGAAGCCGGCAGCTTATCGTTTTCAGCGGTGTAGCTGCTAATGGCACTGCTGATGTTCGGCAGCCCTTGTTCGATTTGCTCGTCGGCTTTCGCGAGCCGTACACGGGCAGCCGGACCGACCGATGCCACGACGACCAGTGCGACCACCAGCACCGTCATCGCGATCCAATAAATGCGCGGGATAAGCGTGCGGCCGGCCGGACGTAGGGTTCGAAGCAGCGTAGCACCGTACACCACCGTCATCAGCAATGCCGTAGTAATGAAGGCCAGAGTCCCGTTCAGTTCATCGCTGTCCCCGATCAGCAGCTGGACACCGCCAAAGACCGCGGCGATCAGCCAGCCGATACCAAACAGCGCGAAGATGACCGCATGGATGATCATGATGACCATGGTGCCACCGGTCTTCTGAGCCGGTTCGTGTTTTAGATAGAAGATGTCACTTACCAGAGCGATGAGATAGAGCACCACCGTGGCCGCTAGCGCATAGGCAATCGTTACGTCGAACATATGCCCTGCTTTGTCCGCATCAAACAGGAAGCTGATAGCCATGACCGCCAACCAGCTGGTCGCAAGCGCGCTCCAGCCCCAGAAGGCATAGACCAGCCATTGCAGCACTAACAGACCCGGATTGGTCTTGGCAGCGGCGGCAACCGGTTCAGCCGGCGTAGCGGCTTGCGGCTGCTCCTGTTTAACCGAACTCTCGACCGGCGTGGCCGGTCGGTTCTTAGAGGGCTCGTTCGTGGTCTCGTGCTTATCTTCTGACATGACTATCCATTCCGCTTACGTTGTATGCCTGAATTATAGCGCGCTCCTTGCCTTGAGGATAGTGCCAAGCGGCTGAGCTGATTATCCAGCGGTGTGTTCAAGATACGACGTCATGAATCCGTCTAGCTTACCGTCTAACACGCTCTTGGCGTCCTTGTCTTCGTACTTGGTGCGGGTATCTTTTACTAAGGTATACGGGTGCAGCACGTAATTACGGATCTGGCTACCCCAGTTGGCCGATTCGCCCGCCTTCAGATCAGCCAGGCTCTCGGCGTGTTGTTCCAATTGAAGTTGCGCCAGTTTGGATCGCAGGATCTTCAGCGCGGTCTCTTTGTTCTGTAGCTGGGAACGTTCGTTCTGAATCGCTACCACGGTATTCGTTGGTAAATGCGTGATGCGGACGGCTGAATCGGTGGTGTTGACCGATTGGCCACCGTGGCCACCGGCGCGGTAGACGTCGATCTTCAGGTCTTTGTCGTCGAGCCTCACTTCATCAGGCGTATCGATGCGCGGCAGGACTTCTACTAGCGCGAAACTGGTCTGGCGTAGGTTGTCGGCGTTGAACGGACTAAGGCGCACTAGGCGGTGAACGCCATGTTCGCTCCTGAGCTTACCGAAGGCGTACGGACCGGAGATATCGAGTACGCTCGTCTTGATACCCGCTTCTTCGCCGGTGGAACGTTCGACGTTCTTCACGTCCATGCCGGCTTTCTCACCCCAGCGGAGGTACATCCGTTCCAGCATCTCGGCCCAATCCTGTGCGTCAGTGCCACCGACACCTGCCGTGATACGCAGCACCGCGTCGTGATCATCATACGGACCACCATAAAGAAGGTCTTTTTTGCGCTCGGCGAATTCCGTCTCCAGCGCATCGAGCTGCATACCGAACTCGTTTGTCATCGACTCGTCCCCCATCGCCATCAGTTCGACGATGTCGGCCAGTTGCGAGGCAAGTGTCTGCCACGGCTCTACCAGCGCACGCAAAGCCGCAGCCTGTTTGCTAAGTTCCTGCGCCTCGGCCGGAACGTTCCAGATTTCCGGTTCAGCAAGCCGCGCATCAAGGCGTTCCAGCTCGGCCCGTTTCGCATCGATAGCCAGCCGCTCCATGGCGTCATGGACGGCCGAAGACAAGCTGTGGGCACGTTTCTCAAGAGGTTGCATTCCTTCCATTGTACCACCGCGCTATACTGGTGACATGCGTATCGGCGTATTTGATTCCGGCATCGGTGGCGAAGCAGTCGCCTCTTCTCTTCGAATAGCGTTTCCTGACGGTGAAATACTGACGGCGAGCGATAAAGAGCATGTGCCCTATGGTAGCCGTCCGGTCGAAGAAATCCGTCGCCTGACCGATACCGCCTTAGGGCCGTTACTTGCCGCTCGCTGTGACGTGATCGTGATCGCCTGCAACACCGCCACGGCCGTGGCGATCGAGTGGCTGCGCGAGCGCTACCCTATGCAGAAATTCATCGGCTTGGAGCCGATGTTGAAACCAGCAGCCGCCTTGACTAAGTCAGGCGTCATCGCCGTCTGTGCCACGCCAGCCACGCTCGCAAGCGAACATTATGCCGAGGCCAAGCAGCGGCACGCCGCCTCACTGCAGGTTATTGAGCCCGACTGCAGCGACTGGGCAGAGTTGATCGAGGCCAACCAGATGAACCGTGATCACATCGAGGACGTGGCGAACGAGTGCGTGACCGCAGGAGCCGACGTCATCGTGCTAGGCTGCACGCATTATCATTGGATCAAAGGTGAGATCATCGAGACCGTCGGGCCGAAAGTTACCGTACTTGAACCGACGGAAGCGATTGCTCGCCGCGTACGTGAACTACTAGGCCTCTAAACGCTCGACCGCCGTGACGAACTGATCGCCGCGGTCGGCATAACTCTTGAACATATCGAAGCTGGCGGCAGCAGGGCTAAGGATGACGACGTCACCAGGCTGGGCGATCTCGAATGCTTTCGTGACGATAGCTGTCATGTCGCCTTCCTCACGTTCACAGGTAGCACCCAATTGTTCGCCCAGCGCGGCGATGTCACTCCCGTTCGCGCCCACAGCAAGAATCTTCGTTTCCGTCGATTCGCATAGTTTAATCAGTTCGGTATAATCAGCACCCTTGTCGTAGCCGCCCAATATGAGCACCTTGGGCGCGTCGAACGATCGGATGGCGGCGATGGCCGAACCTGGCGTGGTGGCAATGCTGTCGTCGTAGAATTTCACGCCGCCGACTTCGCGCACGAATTTCAGACGGTGCGGCAAACCACTGAATGAGCCCAGGCCTTGCGCGAGTGTGCCCTGATCGCTGACATAGTCCTGAACCGCCATGATAGCCGCGCTGGCATTTTCCTGGTTGTGAGCACCAGGTAGTGTAACCGCGTTCGCAAGTTCACCCAACTCGAACGGATAGGTACGCTTTTGCGCGACGGTTGAGGCTGCGATATCCGAAGAACGGGCATCATTCTGATTGAACACGACCACGTCTCCGTCTTGCTGGAACCGGACAATGTTACGCTTCGCATCGACATAATCATCCATACCGTCATGTATATCCAGATGATCCGGTTCGATCATGAGTACGACGGCGACATGCGGACTTCGTTTCACATCCCACAATTGGAAACTGGAAAGTTCGTATACGACGATGTCGTCCGGCTGAATACGAGGCAGTTCGGCCAAGGCCGGTGTACCGATATTGCCAACCAGATGGACGGTTCTGCCAGCCGCCTTCAAGATACTGGCGATCAGCGAGCTGGTCGTGCCCTTACCTTTCGTGCCGGTGACACCGATGATGTCGGTCGTGGGGCACTTCGCGAAGAACTCATTGGTCGCCGACCAAACCTTATCGCCGTACGGCAGCTTCTTCGGATTGACGCTAGGCGAACGTACGATCAAGTCGAACTCACCAAGCCGCGTGAAAGCGTCAGGACCTAGGATAGTGTTCACTCCATCCGGTAGCACATCGAGCCGTTCACGTTCGTCAGCCACGGTGATGTCGTGACCTTGCGCGCGCCAGTAATCGTAACTCGCCTTGCCTTCGATCCCATACCCGGCCAGCGCGACGTTCATGTTACGCCCTTGCCTCGAATAAACTTCGTATTCGGTCGGACAGCTCGACGACTTCTTCCTTCTCCTGCTTACTGACGGCGGCCAGTACCCAGGTGTTGGCATCGATGAACTGCTTGGCGGTCTTCACCATCTGGTCACAAGTGACACCCCTGATAGCATCTGGAACCTTTTCATAATCTTTCACCACGCCGTCAGCGAAGTAACGATTGGTATAGAAACCGGAAATCTGACTGACGGTCTGCGCGCCCATCTGGTGGCGGCCTAGCGCATACGATTTGGCGGCTTCAAGCTCCTTCTCGCTCAACTTGCCGTCACAGACCGCCTGAAGCTCACGCACGATGATATCGAACAGTTTATCGGCGGTATCATGGTTCACCTGACCGCCGAAATCCCAGCTGCTATCGTAGAATCCGGCCGTCGTATCCGAAAAGATACCGTACGCCAGACCCTTGGCGCGGGCGGCGCCATAGATACGTGAGTGCATGGTGCCCGTCAAGATATGGTCGAGACAGTTCATGGCTTCGAGCTCCTCGTCATCGAGTTCACGCGGCACCATCATCGAAAGACCGAAGGTGATGTTCGATGCCTCCTTGCGGCGGATGATGGTAGGATTGCCGCTGGAAAGTTCATCCTGCGGTACATCGAACCGCTCACCTTCCTCAAGCTCCCATTCATTCAGCATTTCGATCAGTTTCTTTTTGCGACCATACAGTTTGCCTGCGATGACGAAGCGCATGTTGTTCGCGGTATGCGTACGGGCGTAGTGCTCCTTGATGTCTTTCAGGGTGACATTGTTGATGGTCTGGAGACGCTGCCAGAAAGTCAGGATGTCTTCGCCGAGCAGCTGTTGGATCTTCGGCCAAAGCACACGGCTATGGTTGTTCAGGTAACCCGTCAGTTCGCTGCGAACGTTGCCCTTTTCCGCTTCCAATTCGGCATTGTTGAAACGCGGCTGGCAGATAGCTACCTGCTGCAGGCGGAGGATGCGCTCCCACTCGAAGTCGGCGCAATCGGCCACGTACACCATGGAAAGATCGGACGTGAAAGCGTTATGATAGGCGCCGTTCTTCGTGAACTCCGCCTCGTAATCATGTTCGCTCTTGAACTGGGCGTTGGCACCGAACGCCATGTGCTCCATGATGTGGGCGGTCTCATAGATGTCCTTGCGCTTCACGTAACGGTTGCCAGCTCGGAATTGGAACTGGAAACTCATCACCGTGGCGCCAGGCACGTCTACCAACAGACCGCGCGCGCCGTTTTTCAGTCGTACTTCTTGTGTCGTGTGCTTCACCTGTAGGTTTTCTTTCTGCCCACCATTACCGCTCGCGGAGGTCTATCGTCGGGCTTTCTTCTTGTTCTGTCGGGCCGCTTTCTTCTTCTTGCGGGCGGTGTTCTTAACACGGTTCGTTTCGCTGGCCGATTTCACCTTGGTAACCTTGAAGTCACTATCGCGGTTATCTTCCCCCGTACCAAGTTCGTTGACGCCACTTTCGACCGACCGTTCGGCCAGACGGGTCAGTTCGGTCTCGTGGTCTTCGTGGTTAGCGGCAACCGCGTCGTGCTTATGGACGTGCATGACGGCACGGATGACCTCTTCGCGCAGTGTCGCCTGCAGGCCGTTGAACAGTTTCTGGCTCTCCGAGCGGTACTCGACCAACGGGTCACGCTGACCGACGCTGCGCCAGTGGATACCGTCACGCAGGTGCTGCATGTTCTCAAGATGCTGCATCCAAAGGGTATCAAGTACCTGGATATAGACGTCACGCTCGACTTTTCGCAGCATCTCGTCGCCGATTTCCTTTTCCTTGCCGGCATAGAATTTCTTTGCCATGGCAAGTGCGGTATCGAAACGGACCTTATCCTTCTTCTCTTCACCGACCGCTTTCAGCTTTTTCTCGTCGACTGGAATGATCGCAGTGAACTCATCGTAGAACTTCTTGTTGTTCTTGGCGGGCAGCAGTGTCAGCTCCCGTACCAGCTCGGTCAACAGACGGCCGATCTCGCCTTGGATATCTTCGCCCTCAAGGATCTTGCGTCGCATGGTGTACACGACACGACGGTGACGGTTGATGACGTTGTCGTATTGGACCACGTTTTTACGAGTATCAAAATGGTACCCTTCGACGCGCTTCTGGGCGGCTTCGAGTGTCTTGGAAACTGCCTTGTTCTGAATCGGCGTTTCCTCATCGACGCCGAGGCGGTTCATAAGGGCGGCGATACGCTCACCCTGGAAGATGCGCATCAGATCGTCTTCGGTCGAGACGAAGAACTGGGTCTCGCCAGGATCACCCTGACGACCACCACGACCACGCAGCTGGTTGTCGATACGGCGAGATTCATGACGCTCCGAACCGATGACGACCAGTCCACCGAGCTCCTTGACGCCTTCACCCAGCTTGATGTCGGTACCACGACCGGCGATATTGGTCGCCAGCGTGATGGCACCCTTCTCACCCGCCTTCGCCACGATGGCGGCTTCGCGCTCGTTGTTCTTCGCGTTCAGAATCTCGTACGGAATCTTCTCGCGGTCCAGATGAGCGGCGATCAACTCGTTCTTGGCGATGGAAGCCGATCCGACCAGCACCGGACGACCCGCTTCGTGATGTTCGCGGATGGTGTCGGCGATAGCCTTCAGCTTACCCTTCTCCGTCTTGAAGATCAGATCTTCCTTGTCATTACGGATGACTGGCTTGTTCGGCGGAATCTGAATGACGTCGAGGCTGTAAATCTGCTGGAACTCCTCGGCTTCGGTGAAGGCCGTACCTGTCATACCGCTCAGTTTGTTGTACAGACGGAAGTAGTTCTGGAACGATACGGTCGCGAGCGTCATGCTTTCAGACAGCACCGGCACGTTCTCCTTGGCTTCGATGGCCTGGTGCAGACCTTCGTTGTAGCGACGGCCTTGCATCAGGCGGCCGGTGTGTTCGTCGACGATGATGACTTCACCCTGATTAGTCACGACATAATCTTTGTCACGCTTGAACAAGGTTTCAGCTTTCAGGGCTTGGTCCATGTGATAGACGGTACGGACGTACTCCGGCGTGTACAGGTTCTTGATGCCGAGCATCTTCTGAACTTTCTCGACACCTTTGTCGGAAAGCGATACGCTACGACGCTTCTCATCCAGGATGTAGTCGCCTTCGCTCAGCTTGGCCGCGACCTTAGCGAACTGGTAATAACTGTCCGGGTTCTCGGCGGCAGGTGCGCTGATGATGAGTGGCGTACGGGCTTCGTCAATCAGGATCGAGTCCACCTCGTCCACGATGGCGAAGTTAAGTTCACGCTGGCGCAGCAATTCCATGTCGTCGACCATGTTGTCACGCAGGTAGTCGAACCCGAATTCGTTGTTGGTACCGTAGGTGATGTCAGCGGCATAGGCCTCCTTACGGGTAACCGGCTTCAGGCGGCGCATGCGCTCGTCGTCGTGCGCTTCGTTATCGAACTTCGGGTCGTAGATGAACGACGCATCATTAATGATGACACCGGTGCTCATGCCAAGGAAATGATAGATCTCGCCCATCCAGCTGGCGTCACGCTGAGCCAGATAGTCGTTCACGGTGACTACGTGGACACCTTTTTCTTCCAACGCATTAAGGTAGGTAGGCAGCGTCGCCACCAACGTCTTACCTTCACCGGTCTTCATTTCGGCCACGTTACCCTGGTGTAACGCCATGCCGCCGATCAGCTGCACGTCGAAGTGGCGCATGCCAAGCTGGCGACGTGACGCCTCGCGTACCAGCGCGAAGGCGTCTGGCAGTACATCGTCGAGCTTCTCCTTCTTCAGACGGTCCTTCAGTACCGTCGTCTGCTTCTTCAGCTCAGTCTTGGTCATCTTCTTGTAACGCTCTTCGAGCGCGTTGATGGCAGCGACCTTTTTCTCTAACCCCTTCAGGATTCGCTTCTGCGGATCGCCGAAAACTTTCGTTAACACAGTTTGCCGGTTGATAGTTGGCATCTTCCCCTCTCAGTCTGACATTGTCCGGTAAGTAAACTACCTGTCATTATACGCCGTTTCCTCTCTTAAAAAAAGGTGGTCCCGCCGAGAAAACGACGGGACCGTGGCATGCCTTCAGACGAGGCTTACAGTTCGCGGGCGTAACTACGCTTGAAGCGCGCCAATGCTGCACGTGTCTTGCCGACGTGACCGATATGCAGATCCTTGTACTTGCGCAGCTGGTTGACTATCTTCGCTTCGACGATGTCGACGGCAGCCAGCATATTGACGGTAGAATCCTTGGCGGTCAGCTGTTTGTCAGGAACGTTCAGGATGATTTCGGCTTCATATTTGTTGCCGTGGTCACGATTGACCTCTTTCAGCTTGACCTCTGCCGTGACGCTTTTGCGCGCATGCCTGGGGAGGAAACGGTCGAGACGCCCAATCTTTCTCATCACATATTTTTTCGTGGTTGGATCGACGTCGTATTTGACCCCGCTGATCGAGATTGATTGAATCATGTACCCCTCCTTTTTGTTAGGTTCGGATAGCTTTATTATACCACTTTCAAGCTAGAGCGTTTCGCGACCGCCAAGATATGGCCGCAGCACATCCGGCACCCGCACGTCACCTTCCGGTGTCTGATAGTTCTCGATGATAGCCACCATGGCACGGCCCAACGCGAACGCCGTCGCATCGTTGGTGTGGACCAGCTCGACGCCCTGCTCGGTGCGGACACGGGTATTCAGACGACGCGCCTGGTAATCAGTCATATAGTCGGCCGTATGGGTTTCACGGTACTTGGCCTGACCCGGCAACCAGACTTCCATATCGACGCCTCGGGCGTTCGGCTTACCGATATCGGCGGTGCACTTGAGCAAGACGTGATACGGCAGCCCCAGCTGCTCCAGAAGGTATTTCTGGATGGCTACGAATAACAGATGCTCGTTCAGACCGTCCTTGCCTTCAGTGAAACTCTCCATCTCCAGCTTATCGAACTGGTGCATGCGGATGATGCCCTCCATGTCCTTGCCATAGGTGCCGGCCTCTTTACGAAAACTGGTCGCAAAGCCAACATAGCGCAGCGGCAACTGTGCCTGCTCGAAGATCTCGCCGGCATGCATGCTCCCCAACACGTGCTCGGCACTGCCTTGCAGCCATAATTCCTCACCTTCGATCTTGTAACGATCGTCACGCGGTTCCAGGCGGTCCATCTGGTCGTATGGCTCGGTGCGGATCATAAGCGGTGGCAGCACCGGCGTGAATGGCCGCGTATCGACATCCAGACCGGCCTCGCGCGCGATACCCTCGATGATGGTCTGATCGCTCAGTACGTTCATCACCCAGGAAACGATAGCCATCTCAAGCTTCACCATGTCACCCATGACATAAGCGAAGCGGCTGCCCGCCACCCGGGCGGCACGTTCCTTGTCGAGCCAGCCCTTGGCCTCGGCCAATTCGGCGTGGTTCCTCACCTCGAAACCGAACTGCGGAATTTCACCGACAACTTCGACTTCCACGTTCTCGTCTTCGCTGGCGCCGACCGGTACGTCGTCGTGTGGCATGTTCGGTACCTTCTTCAGAAGTTCCGTAAACTCCCGTTCGGTGTTCGTCAGGTAGCCTTCCCTCTCGGCGAGCTCGAGTTTTATCTGCTTACCTTCATCGATCAATGCCTGCTCAGGCTTACCGCCCTGCATCTTCGAGGCATTGGCGTTTCGACGTTCGCGCAAGGCATCGACCTGCTGCTGCAGGCTGCGACGCTCGTCATCAAGCTCCAGCAGGCGCTGGATCGAAACCTCATAACCTTTGTCTTGGGCGGCACGCTGGACGCGTTCTGGATTCTCTCGGATGAAGCGGATGTCTAACATATCACCTAAGAGTATAGCAAAGATACCGTTCCCTAGCGGCTATTCGCCTACGTCGATACCACGCCAGAATGCCACGTGATCCTTGAAGTCGCGACCGACACGGCTGACCGAACCTTCAAGCGGTTGCGGATAATACCACGCGGCGCCGTCGTTCCTATGGCCATCCACCTCGATATCGTAATAGCTGGCCGTGCCTTTCCAGAAACATTCGGTCTGATGTTCGCTCGGCGTAAAAAAGCCCTTGTGGATCCGGTGGGGTGGAAAATACCAGTTGCCTTCGATCCTGATAAGCTCTTCTTTCGGTGCCTCAGCGATCACACGTCCGTTCCAGGTCGCTTTCATTCTTCTTCCTTGTCATCCTCTTCTTCTTTATCCGGTGTCGCGGACTTCGGATGAGGTTGATGTCCGGCCGCGTTAATGTCGCTCAGCGTGAAGCCGTAGTCCTCAAGCGTCTGCATGGCCAGGTCTTTATCGCCATGCTTGTACTCGTGAGCCGCGGCATCCAGGAATTCCCCGACGTTGGTAAACAGTTGCCCATCCAGTTCATATGCGTTTCCCATGTCACCTCCTTCGCTACTACTTAGTATAGCTTAGAGCTTGGCGTCGGGATACAGCGCACGGGTCGTCTCGTCGATCTCGTGACGCAGTTGCGGGAACGGCACACCTTCGCGAGCGGTGACACCTTCGAAGATCCAGAAGACGCGCTCCGAGTAACCCCAACCACAGGCCGGCGGCATACCGTATTCCAGCATCTCGACGAAATCGATGTCGAGCATCATAGCCTCTTCGTCACCGGCGTCGCGCATGTTCTGCTGTTCGACGAAACGGTTATACTGATCGATCGGGTCGTTCAGTTCCGAGAAACCGTTACCTAGCTCGCTACCGGCGATCACCGGTTGGAAACGCTGTACGGTGTTGTCGTCGCCCGGGGTGCTTTTCGCGAGCGGGCTGATGAACTTCGGTGTGTTGATGAGCCAAACCGGGCCGGCCACGTCCTTACGGATGTTCTTCCAAAGTTTATCGATGCCGCGGGCGATGTTCTCGGTCTTCTCCACTTCAAGGTTATGGGCCTTCAGCGCGGCCTTCACTTGGTCGATGGTGCAATCGTACACGTCGATATCGTAGTGCTTCTTAATGACCTCGGCGTAGTCCCATTCTTCCCATTCCTTCTCCAGGTCGACATCGAACTTACCGAGCTTGAATTGCAACGTACCGAACGTTTCCTTCAATACATGGCGGTACATCTCGGTCATGAACTTCATGCCGTCGCGCCAGTCGGCATAAGCCCAATACCATTCCATGGCGACGTGTTCCGGCAGATGCTCATCGGAATAATTCTCATTCCGGAAGCGTGGCCCGATGTCGTAGACCTTTTCGAAACCGCCGCCTAGTAGTCGCTTCAACGGTAGCTCGTGTGAGATGCGCAGGTAAAAATCATTGTCAAGCGCGTCCATGTGCGTGACGAACGGGTTGGCGTCGGCACCACCGGT
>CBFGLU010000006.1:0-27240 GCA_965649685.1 uncultured bacterium
CTGGATCTCCGCAGCTTCGGCGATATCCGATAGGATATGCCGGTCTTGTAGCCAATGTTGTCCGAGAGCCTTATTGGTTGGCATAGGTCCTAGACGCCTGGGTCACAGCCCCAGTGAGACCATCCGCCGCCAGCCATCATGGCAGTAGATACACCGATTTGCGCTTCGACGTCGAAGATGGAAGCACCTGCGTAGCCGTATCGTTCAGCCCGTGCCGGCCAATAGCCAGGGTCATGCTGGAACAAGCCTTTGTAATAACCACTGTCGGCCATCGGGTTAAACCCACTCTCGCACTTCGCAATCGTCGCCACCCGGTTAGCATCGATACCAAGCCGTGCCGAGGCAGCGTTGATCCTACTCAGGATCTCGGCAGGACCGGCCACAGGCGGCAATTTCGTACCTATCACCTCGACCTGCTTCTTCGGTTGCTTCGTCACCACTGTCTGAATCGTCTTTCGGCTGACCTCACGACCATCTTTCATAACGACCTCATACGTGACCATCTTCTTGCCATCCGTACCGGGTGTCTTTACTTGACGATACCCAACCTCACGGTTGGCATCCCTGATCTGTTCCACCGGAAAGGCGATCTTTTCCTCACGGGTGACGGTCTGCTTACCATTGCGCCAGATGCTGAGCTTCATACCAGCCACAACCGCGTCACTCGGGACGCGCGACATGTCATCCTTCTCACCCAATGTGATGCCTTTCTCTTCCAGCAGTCCGCCCACGTCGGTCGCCTGGGTGTACACGGTCTCGGTCTTGCCGTATAGCGTCAGTTCGATCGGTACGGCACGGTCGATAATCATACGCAGACTGGCTCCGTCACGCAGCACGTTGTCGCTCAGAACGAGCTCGGCCTCGTCTTCATCCTGGAGTTCGATACCGGCATGCTTCGCGACTTGCTTAGGCGTCCGGTAGGCACTCATGACACGCTGCTGAACCTGACCGTCTACGATGACGATCGGGCGGGCCCGATAGATGTTCACCTGGTAATAGTTCGTCACCAACTTCTCATCAAGACCCGGCTCGACCATATCGTTCCTATCGAGCGCGATGCCGGCCTCTTCGAACACTTCGCGCAATGTGTCGTGCTTGGTGATCAGGCCACGTTCGATACCTCTGTCGTGAATGGTGATAAGGCGCTCGCCTTCATCGGGCGCCGCCTGGACCCTTGGCATGATGGCCAACGCAAACAGCACCAGCCCCAGGCTGATGATGGCGATGAACATCCGGAAAGAGGTAAACCTTCGTGACTCTATTCTCATAAAAGCGTGAACTTTTTGTCTCTAAAAAGTTACTTGTCACATTATACCAAATCACAGCCGCAGGCGCAGCTTTTACAGTCTGGTGAGGTTGGCGTACTCGACGTTAAGCTTCTTGGATTGGCCGTTATCGAAACGGACCGTTACTGCCATCCCGTCGATGTCGACCACCGTGCCGTCGCCGAACTGGGCGGAGCGGACCCGGTCATTGATGTCAAATTCCATCACCGGCTCAGCGTACTCCTGGTCGAACGATGGGCGTTCGGAACCGATGGTTGCCACGTTGCCCATGTCGGCAAGGAACCGTGAGGGCATGTTGTAACCACGCTGGCCGAACTGCAGGCGGGAAGCCGCATAAGTAAGGTGCAGCTCTTCGCGCGCCCTGGTCATTCCTACATAACAGAGTCGACGCTCTTCTTCCAGTTCGCTTGGACCGGATTCATTGACCCGAGCATGAGGGAAGATACCCTCCTCCATGCCCACCATGAAAACGACGGGGAACTCGAGTCCCTTAGCGGCATGAAGCGTCATCAAGGTGACGCTCGCTTCGCGACCGGTCTCATCGACGCTGGACATCAGGGCGACTTCTTGTAGGAAATCAGGCAGCGAGGCAAAGGTCTTGGCGTCCGACACGAGGGAGCTTATGTTCTCTTCCCTGTCTTCGGCCTGCGGTGAGCCGTCGCGTATATATGCCAAGTAACCGGTCCGTTCAAGCAGGCGCTCAATCAGCACGCTCGGTTCCTCCTGCATATCCTGAAGGCTAACTAATAAGTCACCGAGTTTTTGAAAAGAGTTCTTGGCGCGCGGTGTCAGGCCATCCGCTTCGTGCACCCTCGTGAGGGCCGTCACGATATCAAGGCCCGAAGCCGCCTGCCAGGTAAGGAAGCGTTCCATGCTGCTGGCACCTAACCCTCGGGCAGGTACGTTGGCGATACGCGAGAAACTGACACGGTCGTTCGGTTGATACAGCAGACGCAAGTAGGCGATGACGTCCTTGATTTCCTTACGATCGTAGAAGCGGACACCCCCGATGATCTGATAGGAGATCCTTGCTTGAAGAAGTGCACGCTCCAAGCTGTAACTCATAGCATTGGTACGGTACAGTACCGCGAACTCGTCGGCCGTACGGGCACCGATGCCGATCTGGGCCTGGATACGACTGGCGACTAACCTGGCTTCTTCGCTCTCGTCATACAGTTCGTGTACCTGCACCGGTGCGCCGGGTCCCGCGGCCGTCCACAATTTCTTGTCGGTCCGTTCTTTGTTCTTTGTGATGACATTATGCGCCGCCTCAAGTATTGCTCCGGTACTCCGATAATTCTGTTCCAATTTCACGACCAACGCCCCGGGAAAGTCACGCTCGAAGTTCAGGATGTTCGTGAAGTCAGCCCCGCGCCAACTGTAAATAGACTGCCAGTCGTCGCCTACCACGCAGATGTTACGATTTGGTCCGACCAGACTCTTTACGATGGCATACTGGGCCGCGTTAGTGTCCTGATATTCGTCGATCATGATATGAACGAACTGGCGCTGCCACTTGCGGCGCGTTTCGTCGCTCTCCTTGAACAGGCGTACCGCTTCAAGCAGCAGGTCGTCGAAGTCGAGCGCGCCAGCCGCCTGTTTCATCTTTTCATACCGTGCATAGACCTTGGCGACCGACTGCTGGAACGGGTATCGGGCAGTCGCTTCAAACTCCTCCGGCGAGACCATCTCGTTCTTCGCGGTCGAAATCATCGCACTGACGGCTTTCGGCTTTATCTTCGCGTCAGTCACACCCTGATCCTTCATAGCCTGCTTGATCAATCCTTGGCGGTCATCTTCATCGTAGATGACAAAATTCGGTTGGATACCGATGACATGGCCGTCCTGGCGCAACAAGCGGACACAGATGCCGTGGAACGTACCCATCCACGGCATGAAGCCACGCACATTCGGCTGACCGAGTAATTGCGCGAGTCGCTCCCTCATCTCGCGTGCCGCCTTATTCGTAAAGGTTACCGCTAGCACCTGGTTCGGCCATATGCCCTGCTCCTTGATCAAATAAGCGATCCGGTGTGTCAGCGTCTTCGTCTTGCCGCTCCCTGCACCCGCGAGAATCAGCAGCGGCCCTTCGCCCGCGCAGACCGCCTGCGCCTGGGCGTCGTTCAATCCCTCAAGTAAATCCATTAGTACCTAGTATAGCCTAGATAAGATCGGCCATATAGAGGGCGACGGCACCGCCGGCACCAAGTGCGAGCAGAAGCAGCACCCATACTATCCATAGCCACCCTGATTTTTTCTTAGCCGGATGGGCAAGTGGGGCTTGGAACTGACTGGTGTCATAAATGGCCGCATGGCTTTGATCGCCACTGTTTGGCTCTTCGCGGTACTGCTGCGCGATTGAGGTCGGTCCTACCGGAGCGGGAGACGCGACTGCTTCCGTCTGGTTAGTTGGAGCTGACTCCACGCTAGGCGTATCGGTTTTTGGCTCACCCGACTCAATGGCGACCAGATCGCTATTCAGTTCGGCTGGAACGAACGGCTTTGGAGTTTCGTCGGCGTCGGTTGGAACGACGACGGGCTCTGCAGCCGGGGTTTCATCGGTAGGCGCGCCTGCGTTCAATGGGCGCTTTTCTACTTTCGCATTGGTCAGAAACGGTGAATCGAGCGCTTGTGCCGATGGTTCCGGTTCGACTGGAGCGGCAAGAGGTTCGACAGCAGGTTCTGAGGTCGTTTCAGCGGTCGGCACAGGTTCGGTCGGCGCCTGGGATGAGGCTAGTTCAAGCGGGTCGGGCCAGGCAGGCGCGTCGGTCGAGGCAGACGTCGGTTCGGTTGCCGGGTTCGTCGGCGTCGGTGCTTCCGGTTGCGTCCGAGGTGCGACGCTCAGCCCTTCGCGGGATGGTGACTGAGACGGACGCGATGAGGTCATGTCAGATGACGTGTGGACCATATCCATGAAACGGCCGCTGCGCCGCTGGGCCGGCATAACAGGACGAGCCGGAGCGGGTGATGGCATAGGATTGGTCAACGGATCCGCCGGAACTGGCTCGGGGGTTGCGACAGGAGCATCACTCTTCGGTTCCGCAGGCGCTGGCGCCGAGTCATCCTTGATCGCCGGACCGGCAGCAGTACCCATCAGAGAGTTGACCGCTTTGTCGAGTTCGTCAAAATCTATATCTTTCATACCTATTTCCGTTCGCTTTTATGTGCCAGTTCCGTCATTTGAGCGAATTCCTCCGCCTTCAGGCTTGCGCCGCCCACCAGAAGTCCATCAACGCCTTCAGCCATAAGATAGCTATTGGCATTAGCCGCGTTCACGCTACCGCCATACAGTACCCGTACCGTGGCAGCCACAGTCTTGCCATATAGATGCTCGATCTGTCGGCGGATAAGCTTGATGGCCGCTTCGACATCAGCCGGTACCGCGTTGTCACCGGTACCGATCGCCCAGACAGGCTCATACGCGACGACCAATTCGGATACCTCATCGGCAGTCAGGTTCGCCAGACCGCCCACTATTTGATCGTGAAGTACACCGGCGGTCTCACCGGTTGCCCGCTCATGGGCGGTCTCGCCGACGCACAGGATAGGGGTGATACCGTGGCGCACTGCCGCCTGGACCTTCGCACGTACGTCCTTGTCGTGCTCGCCGAAGATATGACGACGTTCGGAGTGGCCGATGATGGCGTATTCAACCAACCCTCGAAGCTGATGGGCTGATACTTCACCGGTGAAAGCGCCTTCGTCGCGCCAGTACAAATTCTGGGCTGCCAGCTTGAACTGACGCCGTTCGACCTGCAGGCTGAGGGACTGCAGCCCCAACATGCTTGGCGCTAGCACCACTTCGACGTTACGGTGATTCTTCACCGCCGACGCAAGCTTATGGACATACAGACTGGCCTCATGCACCGTGAGGTTCATCTTCCAGTTACCAACGATAAGTTTCTTTGCCGTCACCCTAATTCATGATGCTTACGCTTAGTATATTGCCATTAGTGTACCAGACGGCGCGTTCAGGCGTCTAGCAAATGTTCGATTCCGGGAAGTTTCTCGCCCGCCATCAGTTCCAGGCTCGCACCGCCACCGGTGGAGACATGACTGAAGCTTGCGCCCTGCTTCGCGTCCCAGTGCAGCACGAAGTCAGCCGTATCACCACCCCCGATGATCGATTCGATTCCCGGGTGGGTCGCAAGCGCAAGGGCGGTTCGGGCCGAACCGTGCGCAAAGGCATCAAGTTCCGCATAACCAAGCGTTCCGTTCCAAATGACCGTACCGGCCGAACCAAGTGCTTTCACGTAACGGTCAATGGTCTCCTCGCCGATATCGAGCACGATGTCGTCGGACTGGATCTGATCAAGCTTCCTTGTGACCCGTGCTTCATCCGGACTGATGGATTTTGCTACCGCCACGTCCACCGGTAACATCAGGAAGTCATCAACTCCTTCCTCGCCCACCTTGGCGCGCACGGCGTCATAAATCCGAGTGATGGTATCCGTTTCATCCGGCTCATATTTGCTGGCGCCAATGTTACTACCTTTCTGTGCCAGGAACGTGTTGGCCATCGCGCCGCCGATCAGGATACGGTCGGCATTGGTGACCAGCTCGTCTATGACCTGAATCTTATCACTCACCTTGGCGCCGCCCATGACGGCTACCAGAGGGCGCTCCGGCTGCCGCATCGCACTCGTGATGCTGAGGTATTCTTTTTCGATGAGCAGTCCGGCGACGCTCGGTAAGAACAGCGTGATGGCCGCAGTACTGGCATGGTCCCGATGCACCACACCGAAACCGTCCTGCACGAAATAATGCGCCCCGCTGTCGCGTGCAAGCTGACGAGCGAACGCTTCATCGTTCGCTTCTTCTTCCGGATGGAAGCGTAGGTTCTCCAGCACGATCACGCTACGCTTCGGCGCACGTTTGACGGCCATACGGACCTTCTCTCCGACGGTCTGGTCGACGAACCGCACCGGCTCCCCTAAAAGCGCCGCCAATCGGTCGGCTGTCGGCTCAAGGCTCAGCTTCGGGTCACGACCCTCCGGCCGTCCCAGATGACTGATGATGACGACCTTGCATCCATCTTTCAATAACCGCCGCAAGGTCGGCAGACTAGCTCGGATCCGGAAGTCATCACGCACCTTACCATCAGTGGATAGTGGCACGTTATAGTCGGCCCTGACCAACACCGTCCGACCCTCGAGCGGCACGTCCCTGATCGTCTTCTTGAAGAATTTCATTCCCACCCTATCTGTATTTCGTCGTTCTGCCGTTATTCTACCACACGCACACGGATGGTATCGGTGGCGCCGATCAGACCTGGCTGACGCCCACTGACGATGACCACCTTGACGGGACCTTCCGCACCGAAATACTTTTGATCAGTCAATTCTCGTGCCAGTTCGAGACCGGCTTTTTCACCATCCGGACGGACGAAGCTTTTGTTGGCATAGATGAGCGCCAGCTGTTGTGCAGCGCGCGGATCACTAGTGACGCTGACAATTGGCAGGTTCGGCCGGAAGGCGGCGATGTCACGGGCGGTGGCGCCAGATTTCGTTTCAGCCACGATGGCGTCGACCTGCAGATCTTCCGCCAGTTTGACCGCGGCAGCTCCGATGGCGGTGCGTTGGGAGTTCTCTTCTCCGATCACATCGTTGATCGGTGCGGGCGGTGCGTTTTCCTGGGTATACATGACGACCCGTTTCATGGCTGCCACGGTCTCAAGCGGGTATTTACCCATGGCCGTCTCGTCGCTCAGCATCACCGTGTCGGCGCCGAGGATAACGGCACTGGCGACATCGCTTACCTCGGCGCGGGTCGGCTCGGGACTAGACACCATGCTCGCCATCATCTGAGTGGCGACGATGCTCAGCTTGCCGTACTTACGACACAAAGCAATGATGCGGCGCTGTACGATTGGTACTACTTCCGGACCGACCTCCACGGCTAAGTCGCCGCGTGCGACCATCACGCCGTCGCTCAGCTTGACGATCTCTTCCAGTGTCGCCGTTTCAATGGCCGCCTTGGTTTCGATCTTGGCGACGATACGAGCATTTGAGCCACGTTCCTTCAATAGCCCTCGTAGGTTGCGGATATCCTGCGCGGATTGGACGAAGCTGAGCGCGACATAGTCGATATCCTGACCGGCACCATAGTCGATGTCACGCAGGTCCTTCTCGGTGATGATGTCACCACCGAAGTCGGTCTCGGGCAGGTTGATACCTTTACGACTCATCAGGACGCCGTCGTTTTCGACACGTATCTTGATGGCGGTACCGCTCATGATGCTGTCGACCTTGGTCTTCACCTTACCGTCGAACAGATAAAGAGGCTGACCCTGCTTCACCTTCTCGGCCAGATTGTATTGCACGGGTAACACATGGCCATCGTGTTCGGCCGCGTAATCCAGGATCAATTCGTCGCCTTGTGCGACCGGTAGCTCATCGACCGATAGGTTGCCCAATCGGACCTTCGGACCTTGTAGGTCCTGCAGGATGGCGACAGGCTTGCCGACTGCGGCGCTTGCCTGTCGGATACGCTCGATCGAGCTACTGGCACCATCGAAGCTGGCATGGCTGAAATTAAGGCGAAAGCCGTTGACACCCGCGACGATCATCTGCTTGATAGTTTCGTCGTTATCGACCGCCGGACCGACAGTCGCTAAAATCTTGGTTCGTTTGAAAATGACACTCATTAGTGCCATTGTACCAGTCGTCACCTCTTTACGTCAGGGTCTAGCGTCTCAATCATGGTGCGAAAATTCCAACGACCGCCCGTTTCGGTCCTGTAATTCCAATAAAACGTCGCCGCCGTCATGCCATACGCCTGTTCCTGCGCCCGCCAATACCGCCGGTTCTTTTCTGGCCCGACCGCATACGGCAACATCGCGCTCCACTCACCAACGATGACCGGCTGGAACACCTGCAGGAATCTGACGAGTCTACCTGTCCGGCGGGTCTTACGAAGGTGTCCGGCGAAATCCCGCTTCCTGTCATCGCGTCCAAAGCACTGATAGAAGTGACAGTCCATCACTGCTGGGTAGTCCCGTTTCGATATCACGCCAAGCGCGTTAGCAAGTAGCAGCGGAGCATAGCCGTCCGAGAACACGATGCGCGTACCTGGCCGGGCCACTTTCACGACCGCACGGTAGGCACGACGGTAGAAGCGGGCGAGCTTCAACCCGCTCAAACCGGGGTCGGGCTCGTTCAGCAACTGAATGCCCCAGACGTTGACGTCATTACGATACCGTTCGGCGATACGCACCAGCACCTCGATGGTCGCACGCTGTGCCGGCCGGTTGTCCAGCCACCTCCGATCACGCGGCCGATTGCCGCTTCCGCTGTGCGCGTAGGCGTTCTGCGCGTCCGGGGCCCCATGCAGATCCAGCAGGACTTTCATCCCATAAACCGCTGCGGTTCGCACCACCCAGTCAAGCCGCTCGATCGACCCGACATAAGGTGGATAATCGCCGAATACCCAATGACCAAACGGCACGCGCAATATCTGCACGCCGTGCTCCTTCAGCCATGCCAGATCATCTTCAGTGATGAATCGTTCATGATGTCGCTTCAGACGTTGACGACCTTCCGATGTCCGAGACAGTTGGTGCTCATTCGTAGCCTTCGTGCGGCTAAATATCGAAGGCGTCATCCATTTCTCAGCGACCAGCCAACCGCCGAGGTTCACTCCTTTCATCGCATGTTGCACCATATATCAAGTGTAGCAAGACCTACGACAGGCTGCAGACCAAGCCGTATGACCAAAGTAAAACGCCCTACCGATGGCAGAGCGTCTTGCTTTGGTGACCTCACGGAGAATCGAACTCCGATTGCCAGGATGAAAACCTGGTGTCCTAACCGTTAGACGATGAGGCCAAATTCTGAACGAAGCGTATGAAAATCAGCTAACTTATTTTCAGATGCTTCTGAAGAATTTGCGGCTCATATCATCAAGATATGGGCCGAACATGTGTTCCATGGAACAACCAACTCATACTATCATTTTTCTCCCCTCTTGAAAAGGGTTGTCCTCCGCCCCTCCATAACGCTTGTGTTTATTACAAAAATATGTCGTTATAAATTGACTTTTAAGGTGTTATGTGATATGTTCAATGCAAGCACCTTACAGTGGTCGGTCAGCGTGAATAGTGGAGCAGGCTGATGGACAGAACTACAAAACAACCTAGCGAGGAGGTATGTGAATGAAAGGTAAACTTTTTGCGTTCGTGCTGGCATTGTTCGGCGTCGCAACCATCGGGGTCGTACAACTGCAAGCCAACGCCGCTGTGGATACCAGCCGCGACTGTGACCGGTTCGCCGTCGTCTACTGTGGCACCATGAGCGTCGCCGAGGCCCGAAACAAATACGACCAGCGTGACCATGCCAAGGTCTTTTCCGCCATGGGAATCAGCAAAAGTGAATTGAGCGGCGATATCCGTGACGGTATCGTTTATCAGGACGGCCGCGTCGTAGTAGGCGGCAAGACTGTCGCCACCGGTGCCATGATGGCAGCGCGTGGCCTTGGCGGTACTCCGATCAGCGGCACCACCGCTAGCAAGGTATCCGTCAGCCGCATGGGTAGCGCCCAGACCGCCATGGTCAAGTTCGATTCCAACGGACGCTTCCTCTTCGCTGTCATGAAGCCATGTGGTAACCCTGTCACCGCCACCCCGCCGAAACCACCTCAGCCAAAACCAGCGGCCGAATGTAAGAGTCTGACACTTACCAAGATTGACCGCACCCGATACCGCTTTGACGCCCGCGCCGAAGTCAAGAACGGTGCCAAGGTTCGCGCCTACACCTTCGTCACTACCCGCAACGGCCAGCGTGTCGATTCAGAAACTATCCGCACCTCAAACCTGACCGCCCGTCATAACTACACCGCCGACCGTGCCGGCACCTACACCGTACGTGCGACCGTCGACACCAGCGTCGGCCAGAAGAGCGGCCCGGACTGTGTCAAACAGTTCACCGTCAAGCCTCAGCCACAGCAGAAAACACCTGACGTCGACATCGAGAAATTCGTCGAGAACGTAAAATACAAGCGCGTCGGCGTGAACGTCGAATACGACTATCAGATCAACGTTACCAACACCGGTGAGATCGATCTGAAGAACGTCGTCGTCACCGATACGCCCGACCAAGGCATCACCCTGGTAGATGCGAGTGCCGGTGAAATCGAGAGCAACGTATGGACCCACACCATTCCAGAGCTGAAGATCGGCCAGAAAATGGAGTTCACCCTGACCGCCAAGGTACCGGCATACCTGGCCGGCAAGTTGACCAACACCGTATGTGTCGATGCTCCTGAAGTCCCTGGCAACCCGGACGACTGCGACAAGGCCGATGTCGATGTGCCAAAGCAGCCAGGCAAGATCGAGGTCTGTGAACTGGCTACCGACACGATCATCACCATCGATGAGGAAGATTTCGACTCGACCTTGCACTCGTTCAACCTGGACGACTGTAAGGAAGCACCGGTAGTCACCGAGCTTCCAAAGACCGGACCGGCCGAAACTGCGCTGCAGCTGATGGGTGCCATGTCACTCGCCGGCTCAAGTGCCTACTACCTCTCAAGCCGCCGTCAATCATAGAAACTCGACGTAGCCGCTGGAACCGCCTCACACATGGGGCGGTTCCTTCGTTTACCCGACCTTGCATATCATAGTTGTTATGGTTATATAGTTGACATTTTTTACGTTTTGTGATATATTGAAATTATCCTCTGTGGAGTGGAGTTAGAGGCCTGAACACCGGTACTCGTTACCGGCGCTCTTCCCTGTTATCCCCCCAGTGTGAGGTGCCGTTTAACAATCTAGCCAAGTGTAAAACTATTGTTTGCGGCCTAAACACATATCCGAGTTTAAGCAAAATCGCAAACTAGATAGTCATGGGTCTTTACGACGCTTGAGCCCTTCATACGGCTCGCGCCATAAGTCCCACACACCAACTACTGCAATATTTCCCGAAAACGTACGCTTAACCGGATGATCATCTCGTATGATGCTCTGGTTAAGCGTACGTAACCATCAGGGGTTCATGTACGTGAAGTCCGGCAACGTGTCGGCACATGACCCCTGAGGAGGGATCAACATGCGCAAGCATCTCGCTTTCGTCATCACGGCCCTGGCCATGATGATCGGCAGCCTGTCGCTCGTCGGCGCCCCCACGGCTACGGCCGCGGAGCCCGACGAGTGCCTGACCACCGGAAGCGCCTCGAACAACGAGGTGAAGATGGAGGGCTGTGCCTACGCCGAGTCGTCACAGGTCGTCGACGTCTCGCTGACCGATCGGACCACCGCGTCCGGCAAGGTTCAGCTGAGCTACTTCAACCCCAACGCTTCGGCGTGGGGGCTGGCGAAGGCCAAGAAGTGCAAGCTGATCTACGTCAGCATCAAGTGGTCGAAGACCAAGATCAAGCGCGTGGTCAACGCCAACAAGCGCAAGGTCAACGGCACCTGGTGCGTCCGTCTCAAGCACGGCAGCACCTGGGCCAACTCCGGCAAGAACGGCAACCTCGTCGTCCCCTTCACCGCCACGGTGCGGGGATCATGGTCGCTCATGACCCTCAAGAATGTCCGTAAGGGCATCTGGGGGCACAAGGGCGAGTACCGAGGCGGCCGCTTCTGGCAGGTCTGCGACAACGAGTGGAAGATCGGCCTCAGGCCGAAGCTGAAGGACACTCAGGTACTGATGGTCCGCAGCGAGGCCGACGTCGTCTACCGCAACAAGACGGTCATGACGACGAACGGCAAGGTGGAGGTCAAGGGCAGCCTGGTCTGCCCGACCGGCACGCTGTACGGTGCGGCTTCGGCCGGTGCCAGCGCCACCACCATCGAGACGATCTACGTTCGCGCCAGCTCGGCTGCCGTGGCTCGGATCGAGGCGGCGCGTCGTGCGTACGCCAACACGGCCGCCTGGGCCCAGCTGCGTATCGACGCGCAGAAGTCCCAGGAGGTCAGCGTCCACGCCAGCATCCACCTCGTCTGCGAGGAGGCGCCGGACAACCCGCCGACGCTGGAGGGCCACGCTCCCCAGCACCTGTACGTCGGTGAGGACGCTCAGTTCGCCGATTTCGACGCGTTCGACCCCGATGGGGACCCGATCACGTTCGAGCACTCGTCGGACGGCCCCATCGCCATCACGCTCGTCGAGCGTTCGGTGGTGAACGGCAAGCAGCGCCTGACCATCGGCGTGCGTCCGCTGGACATCCCCGAGGGGACGTCGCAGCTGGCGCACCTGACCGTCAAGGCGACGGCGGGAGGCAAGACGGTGTCCTTCACGGCGACCATCGAGGTCGTCAACGAGAACACCGGCTGGTGATGCAGTAGTTGGTGTGCCGCGGGCGCACACAGAGTTGAGAGCACCTAGCTCACCTCTGTGTGCCCCGCGCACATCACCTCATACGTGAAGACGCCATGACTATCTAGTTTGCACCCATCAACCTATCAACCAGAAGTATTCTTACGAAGGAGTATCCTATGAAGAACCTACTTTCCATGGCTGCGGCTGCCATCATGGTATCCGCCGTCGCCCTGACCAACGTCTACGCGACGTACGAGTTCGGCCAGCTGGGCAGCGGTGACATCTACCGCGTGCGCAACCTGTCGGACAACCAGGCTGAATTCGTCACCACGACGAACGCCGACCTGTGTGAGACCGTCCAGTTCAAGGTACGTATCCACAACTCAGGCCCGAAGACCCTCACGGGTGTGAAGGTCAAGGCTACCCTTACTCAGGGTGTCCGTAAAGACCACAGCTCGACCGTCACCATTTCGGCCGACAACAACCGCGCGAACGCGGTCGCTACCGGTACCGCCGGCGTTAACCTGTCGGAAGCCGGCAGCCTAAGCTATGTCAACGGTTCGACCGAACTGCTTGACGCCAACGGCAACCGTTTAAGCACCATGGGTGACACCATCCTTACCAGCGGCGTGACCGTCGGTAACGTCGGTGTTTCCGTCAACAACAAGCGCTTCGTCCAGTTCAAGGCGAAGGTCAACTGTCCTGCACCAGAAGCAAAGCGCATCAATGTATGTGAACTGGCTTCAAAGAAGGTCGTTACCATCGACGAGAGCGAATTCAACGCGAAGAAGCACTCGATGGACCTAAGCGACTGTGACGAAACCCCGGTTACGCCTGTAACCCCCGTCATTCCTACCGAGCTGCCACAGACCGGTAGCGAAGGTGTCGTCGCCATCGTTGCAGCTCTGCTTACCGCAGCCGCTGCCTACGTCGTGACCGCTCGCCGCAACGTACTTGGCTAGAACGAGTCTGACCGCTCCTATCTTTTCCTGAAGCGTCAGCCTCAGTATAACGATCACCGCCCTTCGCCTATCCGCGAGGGGCGGTTTTCGTAGGAAGATGGTAGACTGTCGATATGAGTGCGAAACAGAAGAAAAAACGCAACAAACCATATACCGGCATCGACGCGCGAATGCAACGCCCGACCGTTACCAAGGTTTCAGCTGAAGAACTGAGTGCATTTCAGGAATGGTGGCGTACCTACGGCAAGCTCACAAAGTTCATCCTGACCGTGGTCGGTATCGTGCTACTGCTAGGCCTGCTTGTGATCGGTTTTGTTGGCATCATCGCTTTGTGACGTTTCTAGCGGAAGTTTGAAGCCGAACGTACTACCGACTCCTTCCTCTGATGAAAAGATGAGCTTCCCGCCATGTCCGTCAATCACCATCTTGGCAAGGTATAGACCGACGCCGGTGCCGTCGGGTCGCTGCGTACGCGCGTTATCGGCACGGAAGAACTTAGTGAACAGACCGGCCTGCTGGGCAGCAGGTACACCGATGCCATGATCGATGACTTCCAGTCGCACCTCCTTCTTGTCCGTTTTCAATGACACGACGATCTCGGTATCCGGACGGGAATAGTACAGTGCGTTATCGATGAAGTTCATGATGACCTGTCGAATCTTGCCTTCATCAAGCTGAAGCCTGATGGCTTGCTTCGGTAGATCGGCCTTCAGCGTCAGATCACGTGACTCGGCCGTCCGACGCAACTGATCGACCTCCTGACGTACGACCTTCACCAAATCGACCTCGTGCCGCTCAATCATGAACTTACCCGTCTGGACGCGGGAGACGTTCAAAAAGTCGTTGATCAGATGCACCATCCGTTCACTGCTGACGAACGCTTCGGAAAGCAGCTGTTTTTGGACTTTCGTCACCTTACCACCGTCACCTTCCAGCACCATGCTGATATAGCCTTTCACGCTGGTCAAAGGTGTTCGCAGCTGGTGTGATGCCATACTGACGAATTCATCCTTCGCTACGTCGAGGCTACGCAGCTGATCGTTACTCGTGCGCAGCTCTTCGGTGGCGGCGTCGATTCGTTGCTGCAAGTTGGCGTTCAGGTTTCTGATTTCCTCTACCGCGGCCGCGTTCTGAATAGCAATGACCAGCTCATCGGCCACCGTTTCGAGTACCCGGATGTCCTGGCGGGTGTATACTCCACTCCGTTTGTCTCCAAGCAACAGGTAGCCGACTACCTGTTCACGCTGCAGCAGCGGCATCACCAGTACGATACGGTAGCCGACAAGTAACCGACGCACAGGGTGGCGGGACGGAAGCTCCTCGGTAGTGATGAGACGATGGTCTTCCTGCTCCTTCACGTAGACGTCAAGCGCCCGCATGTCGGCGACCGTCGGTTTCAAGTGATGCTTGCTTCCCACCGAAAGCGGATGACCATTCGATTGGTACACGAAGAATGAGATCTGCTCCGCCTTTAAGGCCTCCCCCAGCAGCACCGAACCTCGCACCAGTAGATCATGCAACTGCGTGGTCGAAGTCAGCACCTTGTTAAGCCGCGTATACAGTTCGTCGGGCTTATAGCTGTCACGATAGAAGATACGGTCGGTCACACGATTGAAGAATCCCGAGACGGGCTGGAAGATGAACGCCAGCGCCAATGCGAGCGCCGCATCGACCCAGATTGACGCGACTCCATCAGGAAATAGTACCCGTGTGACGCCATAGGCCAGCGAGACGTACAGAAGCCCAAGCGTAGCAATGGACAAGACATACGCGACACCTCGGACCACCGCCAGGCGAATATCGAATAAACGGTGTCGGACGATGGTATAGGAGATAAGTCCTACCAAAATGAGAATAGAGAGCGGGCCATACATTGTAGTAAGCCAGCTCTGAGCGAAATAGGGGATGATGACGTTGAACGTAAGGCCGATGACGGCGCTGGCGACGAACGCACCCAGGATCAACCGCGCCTGCATCTGCTGGACACGGCTACGCCGGCGTGCGTTACCCTCGATAAGGTTACGACACACGAAGCCCAGCGTGGCGATGAACATCACGACATACAACATGATCCATTCGCCCGAAACGAAATGCACCTGCCCACCACGGTAGATCGCCAGTCCTACTACGGGCTCGAGCAGCGAGATCGTGAATGATATGACAGCCATCATACCGACGACGAGTCGTTCGTTCAGACTCACGGCACGTTCCGACGGGAAGTGATAGGTGAACAATAACCCGAAGAAGATCGTCGCGTAACCGCCCACGAACGCCAGTTTGTTGGCCATATTAATGACATTCAGCTGGCCCGTGGGATCGTTGGTCGCCTGGTTTGCCAGCACCCACACGACGATGGATCCACACATGGCCGCGAACGCCCGTGCATATTGCTGTCGCGGATCCCGTAACAGCACCACTAAACCTAAGATAAGAGTGACCAGGAGCGAAAGTAGCGTAATAAGGATGCCCATTGCTGTCATTTTAGCGAAAGCGGGTTAGTTTTTATAGGTGTGACCTAATTTGATGGCATCGTCCTCGGTACCGAAGACCAGCGGCCAGAGTGCCTTACGCGCTAATAGGCCTTTCACGGTCAGGCTTTGACGGCGCATCTTCGGATAGAACTCCGGGATATGTCCGTATACCGCCATGCTCTCTTCCGAGCCTTCGTACGAGAATGAGGACGAATCGCCTAACGGCACAAACGGGATGCCAAGGTAGTTCGTCATGGTTTCATACGGATGCGTGTCGATAATGGATAGCATATGCTCGACGCCTTCCTTCATCGCTGCCACATACAGAGCGCGGTACAGCTGCACGCTGATACCCTTCCCTTGGCGTCGGTATTCCGGCACGACAGCCACGGTACCGACGTCCCAACAATCATCCAATGAACGAATACCGTGATGATCGAGTAGCGTCTCCTGTCCCACACCCGTCACTCCAGCCGGTAGGGTATTGAGCGTCATCAGCCCCGCCGTTGAGTTCTCGATGATTCGCAAGGCTCCGACGGGACGATGTTCGATCCTATCGATCGATAGAAGAAACCGGCTAGCGGCTTCGTATGGTCCATAAATACGGGCCATCTCCTCACTCCCATTGTCGAAACTGGTCTCGAATACCGAACGTTCGATCGTGCGCGCCACGTCTTTCATTTCAGCAGATTCAAGCTCGTAGCAGATGAAGCGGCGGTCGGTCGCCAAAGGCGAACGTTCAAGTAATTCGGAGGTTCGATGCAGCATGTCGCGTTCGGTCAGATCATAGCGAGCCGCTCCTTCGCCATGAGGCGGATGCTCGGGCTGCGGACCGACGTTCACCGTCTTATACGTCCCGCCACATGACCTCGGAGGCCTGGAAAAATTCGCGCGTGAACTCGACGGCTTTCGCTGAGTCGAAGGCTTTACAGGTGTAGATATCGACGCTAAAGAAAAGAAGCGGTTGCTCCCATGCATAGAAATGAGCACCAGATGTCTCCCAATGAATCCAGCCAGCCCAGCCATACTGGTCGCTCTTATGAGTGACGGGCTCGATCAGCTGAGTCATGTCGATACGCCCGGAAAGTTCACTCAAGTAGGCCTGAATCTCGGCATCAGAAATCGCTTTAGCCGGATAGCCTTCAATCACGAGTCGCTGTCGCAGAATCGACGGTGCCAAGTCTTTCATAACGCTTATGATTTTATCACGTTCGCCGTTCGTTTTGCGCCGGATGGCTTGCCTGCGGTATGATAATGACATGACCAAGATTGCCATCATTGAAGACGACCCGACCATCAACCAGATGTACCGTATGAAGTTCGAAGCCGCCGGTTTCGATGTGCAGCTCGCGAGCGATGGCGAACGCGGCGTCGCTCTGGTGGAATCGTTCCGTCCCGACCTCATTCTGCTCGACATGCAGATGCCGAAGAAGAACGGTGCCGAAGCCTTGCAGGAGATACGGGCCGCTGAGTGGGGCAAGGACATTCCTGTTATCATTTTGACGAACATGGGCGAAGAAGAGTCGCCGAAAGAACTGCGCTCACTCGGCATCGAGAGCTACATCGTCAAAGCCGACCTGACCCCGAGTCAGGTCATCGAGCGTGTCAAAGAGACCCTCAAGCTCTAAGAATGGTTGACGCGGGCATAGCATGCCCGAATGACATTTTCGAACAGCGCCACGACCGTCAATGGTCCGACGCCACCACGCTCCGGCGTGATGGTCACGTCGTCACGCCCACGAACATCTTCAGCCACGTCGCCGACGATCTTGCCATGTTCAGCGGAAGTTGCTGCGTCGATTACGACCGCACCGGGTTGGACTGACTGCGACATGATAAGACCGGGCACGCCTGCTGCCGAGACGATGAGCGAAAACCGACGTAAGCTGCTTGCCATGTTGGTACTGTGCTCATCGAAGACGGTCACGTCATGACCTGCGCCTTTCCATAACTTTGCAAGTGGTGCCCCCACCAAACGACCGTTACCGACGATGGCGATCTTACGACCACGCAGCTCCACGTTGTAGCCGTTCAGTAGCCAGTCGATCGCCATGGCGGTGGCCGGCGTGAACACGGTACCTTCCGCGAGACCGTCGACATCCTTGGATCGTTCGACGGCGTTCAATGCCTCATCGACCATGCCGTCATCCGCCAGTGGTAATTGAACGATGATAGCGTGGACCGATTCATCCGCATTTAGACGAGCGATGCAGCCAAGCAGCTCCGATGAGACCGGTCGATGCTCCTCTACCTCTATCAAGATATCTTCGCCGTAGCGTCGTTTCATACGGACATATGTGTCAATCACCTCGTCGTCACTAGTACGTACGATGGCGAGCTTCGGGACTAGTTTATAGCTTTGTCGCAGGTTACGCACCTGCTTGGCCTGCCGTTCTTTGATGTAGTCGGCCAGCTCTGTTCCGTATAGTTGTTTCACTCCTTCCATTGTAGCAAAGCGTGCTACAATACTTCTAACTTAATAGAGGGGTTTATTCGAATGGACACAACTTATCCAAGCAGTTACTCGACGAGCGACATGGACGGCTTTTTCATGGTACTCGGCGCGACGTTCTTCCTGATCGCCATCATTGGCTACATCGTCAACTCCATCTTTCTTGCCAAGATATTCAAGAAAGCCGGCGTCGAAGGTTGGAAGGCGTGGGTGCCGCTTTACAACCTATGGGTCTTACTAGAACTCGGTGATCAGCCTGGCTGGATCTCGCTTCTGGTACTGACCGCTCCGATTCCTGTAGTAAGCCTCATCACTTTGCTCGTACTGGCGGTGTACAGTGCCATTGCCGCATACAAGATTGGCATCAAGTTTGGCAAGGACGGTGTCTTCGTCCTGCTCTATATCTTCTTACCGCTCGTCTGGGTAATCTGGCTTGCGGTCGACTCAAAGGCCGTCTGGAAGGGTAACGCATCCGAGGCCGCTCCGGCACAGCCACTCGCCGCGCAGCCACCAGTGAACAATGACCAAACGCCACCAAGCACGCCATCTCAACCGGCTGCGATGTAGCTATCCGAAATGAGGACGCAGCTCGCTGACAAGATACAACGAGCCCGTCACTATCACCGTTGACCCTGGCATCTTATTCGCCAGGGTCAATGCGTTCGCAGGGTCTGCTTCAATTAGAACATCCGAATGACGCGCAGCTGCCAGCTCGGCGAGCCGTGCGGCCGATACGCTTCGGCGAGCCTTAAGATCTTGGCCCACACCGAATTCAGTCACGATGAATCTGCCGGGTTGAGCCGTAAGAATATCGATACATTCCCGCAACTTTGATTCCGGTGCGTCGACCAGGCCGACGACCCATACCGTATCTTGCTCCAAACGCCCTTGGCAAGCCTCAATAAATGCGCGTAACTTCTGCGGATTATGCGCACCGTCAAGAATGATCGTCTTCGGACCATTACTATATACCTCAAAGCGTCCAGGGGGCGTTTGCCGAGTCACCAGTGAGAGCGCTTCCTCATCAAATGACGGTAAACCGTCTCGGGTAACTACATAGTCAAAGACCGCACGGGCCGTGGCAAGATTGCGCTGTTGGAACGGAGGCAAGTAACCATCTTGAATACTCGCATCTTTTATCGGATGGTAGGTGGCATGTTTCATACGACACACCGTCTCCACCACCACCTCAGCTTCAGGAATCTGCGGAGCGACGAACACGTGGCTGCCCGGAAGGATGATACCGGCTTTCTGATGGGCGATCTCAGCGATGGTCTCGCCGAGCACCTGGGTATGATCGAGGCCAAGCGGAGTGATGACACTGATCTTATCAGGACGAGTGATGACATTGGTGGCATCGAGCAGGCCACCCATGCCGACCTCGACAATCGCATACTCCACCTGTTCCTCCCGGAACACGACGAACGCGAACGCTACCAGAAGTTCGAAATAGGTCGGTCGGATATCGTGGAATTCGTTGATACGAGCTAGAAAATCGTTGAGATAGCGCAAGAACTCGTCGTCGGGAAGCGGCGAACCGTTTATCTGCACCCGTTCCGTAATACTGACGACATGTGGCGAGGCGGTCAACCCCGTCTTGCAGCCGGCGCTTTGCAACAAACCACGTATGAAATAAGCGGTGCTCGTCTTGCCAGAGGTGCCTGCCACATGAATCACCCGGCAGGAATCCTGTGGGTCACCAAGTCGTCGCATCAACTCACGCATCCTACCAAGCGTGTAGGTCGTGCCATCCAGTTTCGGTGGCGAGAATTCCAGCAGGTAGCGCTGCGCTTGTTCGATTGATTTCAGTTCATCCATCTTTATCATTTCCTAGATGTGGCGAGGCCATGCAAAAAGCCGACGGGATCGTCGGCTGTTTGCAATGGAGGGCCATCTGAGACTTGAACTCAGGACACCCTGCTTAAGAGGCAGGTGCTCTAACCAGCTGAGCTAATGGCCCGTAACTCGTACGACTATACCAAACAGGGGCGGATCTGTCTAGAGCTGATCTTTTTTGGCACTGATGAACGCGGCCCATTGACGCACGAGGCGCAGGATCGTTTTAAGCGGCAATTCGATCAGCATGTCCAGCATCAGCGCCACGACGTTGATGCGTGCATACTTATCGCTTAGGTAGCGTCCCACCACGACGAATGGCATATAGAGGAAATCACGTGTCAACGTAATCCCATTCTGATGCGTTTCAATCGATTCGATTTCACGGATCATACGACTAAGACGGAAGCCTAGGAAGCTGGCCGCCGATAGGAAGACGAAGAAGATTGCCAGGTGGAGCAGTTCAAAATCAAGGAAATGCCACAGCGCGTAGGCCACGCCGCCGAACACCAACACGAACAACAGCGCGTAGGCCACGTTATATCCAGTCCCGAACTCCTGGTTGGCACGCCGTACGAGCTGTTTTGTATGAGAGTCACCATAGAGCGTACGCTCGATCTGCTCGCTCAGCCTCGCGGTGTTCGCCGGACCGGGCAGCATCATGGTAGCACGCAGCAGTACCATGTAGAACGGGGGGAAGAATAGGTTGACGACAAGCGGTAGCCATAGAATCGTACCGATCACCAGGTAGTCATAAGGAATCTCAATCGCTAGTCCGATAAGAAATTTCGTGATGATCAGGAAAACGACGCTCTTGATGATACCGTGGTTCACCCGACGGTTGATCGATTCATAGTCAACACCGACCTGCTTCTCGTATGCCAGCAGGAACTGATCGCGATTGACCATCATACCTTCAATCCCCGGATACTCGTCGATCATGTGGCGCAAAACCCGAAGAGGGGCACCGCGGCGGTCGACCAGCCGGAACAATTTCTCTGTCGTAGCCGACGAGAAAAGGCCGTCTATTTGACGATTCGTTTCAATATAGGACGCCATCTTATCGGTCGACTGTTGATAACGGCGCAGCAGGCCTAAACGGACGACCGCATCATCCGATTTCAACAACGCCCGATGAAGCGCCACGTATAACGACGTCTCGACATCGGCGGGACGACTTCCGCCGAACAGGTGCTCATATTCGATGGACTCGGTGAAATAGGAGTGGGCGAACTGCGTAAATGCCTGAAGCTGCGACTCATCGTTAAGCAGCCACTCGACCTCGACGGCCAGTAGCTCATAGGTCCAACGTTCGGCCTGTTCATATGACACGCCCTTCGTGCGAACGAGCTCAATAAACGTTACGAAATAGCGGTTTGCCAGCGCATTGATTTGCTGCACTTCCTCTTCAGGCACGCAGTCGTTCTGCAGATACCCCGCGTGTGTCAGCTCAATGATCAGCTCTTCACCGCTACCGGCGATCCGTTTCTCATCACGCAGCATGAACAACCGCTTATAGAACCGACGGATGGCACGTTGCAACAAGACATGCTCTTCGGTATATTCAGCGGCGTTGCGTAGTTGCTCGTAAGCGGCCGTCAGGGTCGCGCCCGCTCCTACTACGTGCACCTTGCTGGCGTGGGCACGTGCCTGCTCCTTAGCTTCTTTTTGAGCCCTGGCAACCTGAAGGTCGTGCGCAAGCCGGCGACCGATATCATTCAAATGTGTCATAAATCTACTAAATGGTACACCCGGTACGATTCGAACGTACGACACCTGGTTCCGAAGACCAGTGCTCTATCCACTGAGCTACGGGTGCGTGTAAGCGTGCAGAAATACAGAGGTAATTATAGCATGCGTACGCACTTTTGGGCTATACTACCAACCAACATGGACGTACACACCAACATTCCCCTCAAGAACTATCTGACCATGAAGCTAGGCGGTAACGCCCGTTTTATGACCGACGCGACCACACCCGAAGAACTGGCGGCAGCGTGCCGTAATGCACGCACCAACGACGTGCCTTTCTTCATATTAGGAGGTGGGAGCAACGTCATCGCAAGTGATGAAGGTTTCGGCGGCATGATTATCCGCAACCGCATAGCCGGGTTCGAGGTCATCGAGGATACCGCCGCGACTACCACAATTAAGATAGGGGCCGGCGAGAACTGGGACGAGACCGTAGCAAGAACCGTCGAGATGGGCCTGTCTGGCATCGAAGCCATGTCCGCCATCCCAGGTACGGTTGGTGCGGCACCGGTACAGAACGTAGGTGCGTATGGCCAGGAGATCGCCGATACGCTCGTAAGTCTTGAAGCATACGACAGCGAGCAGGACCGGTTCGTTTCGCTTGAAAATGCGGATTGCGGCTTCGCTTACCGCCACAGTATTTTTCGTGGCAATAGCGCAGGCCGGTATGCGATCATCAATATTACGCTCACGCTATATAAAGCCGCGCCTCAACCTCCTTTCTATGAGGCGGTTCAGAAATACTTTGACGACAACGGCATCACCCTCTATACGCCACGGGTCATCCGGGATGCGGTGATCGCCATTCGGCGCGATAAGCTGCCTGACCCCAACGAACGGTCGAACACTGGTTCGTTCTTCAAGAACGCCATCATCGAAGAGTGGCAACTGGCAGAACTTCAGAAACAATGGCCCGACATTCCGTTTTATGATCTGGGAGACAAGCGGCTTAAGATTCCGACCGGTTGGCTGATCGAGCAAACCGGATTGAAAGGCGAGCTGCTCCATGGCATGCGCGTCCACGACAAGAATGCGTTGGTGCTTATCAACGAATCGGCCACAGGCTATGCGGATCTTGCGGCCGCACGAACAGAAATCATCGGTAAGGTACGTGATACGTTTCGAATCGACATAGAGCAGGAACCGCTCGAACTTCAGCCCCTTGCCCGGCACACATAAACAGCTTATGCTATTAGATATGAAGCGTGGGTTCACAGTTGTCGAAGTGTTGATTACCTTAGTGGTAATGGCTATCCTTCTTACATTGGGTGTCGTCAGCCTCCGTGGAATACAAGCCAACGCCCGCGACAAGGAACGTGAGAGTGACATACAGACTATGGCTCGCGGATTGGAACGCAGATATGCGGAAGGTAACCCCGTCGCCGTCCATATGACAGACGATGCCGGCAACCCGGTGCCGGCTGGTTCGCGCGATACGGACCCTGGACGTTACCCTTCGATTCTGGAGATGTGGCAGGCGATCGGCTTTGAAGTCGGGCGCTTCAGCCCAGCCAACCCCGGAGCCTACCAGACGAAGCTCATGCCGGGCACAAGCCTGGCATCGATTGAACCGCCAACGCCTGCCGGTTGGCTCGATGTGATATGTATTGGAAGTAGCTGTGTAGGGAAGACGCCAGGTACCACGGCGGCTCTTGACCCGCATTTCGGTCCTAGCACAGGCAATACGACTGATAAATATGTGTACGAGCCAATAACTGCTGATAACGAATTCTGCGGCACTGGTGGTGAATGTGTCCGATTCAATCTGTACTGGTACAGCGAAGTAAGTGGCAGCGTACAGAAAGTAAAGAGCAAACACCAATGATACAGCACGCGAAGCAAGCAGGATTTACCGCTGTCGAACTTCTGATCACCCTGTTCATTGCGGCGGTATTTCTATTTGCCGGCTACCAACTTTACGTTCAGGTAACCCGTGACGCCTCCGATGCCGACAAAACAGCGAAAGTATCCAACCTCGTACAGGAACGGTTACGTAAACAACTTACCACCGTTTCCGGACAATATCCCAACGGTTGCGTCGCGGCATCCGCCAGCACTACCAACGAGAACCAGTCGGTTACAGGCATAGGCAACGTTGCCCTTGTCATAGTCACCCGCTGCCCGATCGCGGCCGGCTCAGGTTCGGCGACCGACCTGTTTCAAGTAACCGTCACCGGTACATATAACGAACGAGGGCAGACACGGACGGTGCAACATTCATCATATTCCAACTAGCTTATGCTTAATACTTGTATACTGGTAACCAAACAATGAAGATCACAAAGACAGCTCCATCCGGATTCACTCTCGTTGAGATAATAATCATCGCCCCTATCGTGATCCTCTTTATCGGTGCCTTCATCGCGCTGGTCGTCAACTTAACCGGCGAAAGTCTT
Source organism: uncultured bacterium (assembly GCA_965649685.1). Lineage (GTDB taxonomy): Bacteria > Patescibacteriota > Saccharimonadia > Saccharimonadales > Saccharimonadaceae > UBA1020. The sequence continues at coordinate 24,411 of CBFGLU010000006.1, forward strand.
CGTCTACGTGAGAAGAACGCGGCCGCTTATGAAGTCCAGGAAGCCCTGAACGATATCGAAACCAATGTTGCGCTGGCAGCCTCTTTCCACACAGAAACGCCAACGCTTTCCTATCCTCAGGGGAGAAACAGTACGACAAATCGCTTTACCAATGTCAGGTCCGGCGAACCCGACACTTTGATCATGAAAGCTGCAGCCACTACCAGGAATCCAGCTGATCCAAACAGGCAGCTAATTTATACTGGCGCGGGTGCATGCAACGCAAGAAACGTAGTATATCAATACTACATCATTTACTTTGTTAATAACCAAACGCTTTATAAGCGTACCATCCTTCCCCAGCAGCCAGCTTGCGCCGTTCCGTGGCAGCGCGGAAGCTGTGCCGAAGATGTAGTCACTGCAAATCCAAGTATCTGTAAGCGCGAAGATGAGACTATCCTCGAAAATGTAGAGTCCCTTGACGTGACTTATTTCTCAGACTCTTCTTCGAGTACTCCTTTAGCGGACAGCGAAGCCACCGATGCGACCAGCGTTTCGGTCGCCATCAATCGATCAAAGACAGTAGCTGGAGATGCCGTAACTTACACCGGAAGTAGCCGAGCAGCCAGTCTGAACGCACAAGCGAGTGATACCGTGGCTGACGCGCCTCCTACCCCAGACGTCACATGGACTTCCAGCAGCTCAACACCCTATACTACGACGTTCCAGTGGACCGCACTAGGTAATGCAAGCGGCTACAATGTACGATATCGCTTCGACGGTGGCGCGTGGGTTAACGGCCCTCAAAATACCACCGCGACTTCCTATAGCGTCGTGGCAACGCATCGAAAACAGGTCGTCGAAGCGGAGGTCACTGCAGTGACAAGCGCCGGCAACTACGTGTACGGCACCGCAAGTCGAACGATTCCCCGCTGGCAAGACTGTACGCTGCTGAACGGATGGACCAACTACAGCACGACCTATGCCGATGCCGGCTTCACAAGAACCTCAGCGGGTGTCGTAGGGCTTCGCGGTCTTATTAAGAACGGACCGATCGATCCAGCCGCCAGCGTCTGTACCTTACCTGTCGGCTTCCGACCGGCACAGCATCTTATTTTCCAGGTAGGCGGGTACGATAATGGCGCCAGCGGTGCCGCTCGAGTAGACGTTTATAGCGACGGTACCGTTCGTGTATCACAAGGCCAAACCAACTGGGTCAGCCTGGCGGGTATAACATTCCTTGCAGCTGGTGCCAGTACCTCCGTGCCTTGGGCGGATGGTACTTGGTTGAACGGTTGGGTCAATTATAGCGCCGCGGGTAACACATGGGGTGATTTGAAGCGGGCCAAAGACACCCTTGGTCGAGTGCACGTAGAAGGGCTTGGTAGGCCCGGTACTCAAACCGCCGGCACCGTCGTCACCAACACGATGACCGCAAGCGGCTTTCCGCCATCTCACTTCATGCACATCACTTCAAGGGCAGGCAACGACAGCGCGGTATCATTCGCCGCATCTGGCTCGATCAGCGTTCGTGGCGTTCCTGCAAGTACAAACTACCAGTCCCTTGCCTTCACCTACTACCCCGCAGCCACCTCTGTGAGCTGGACAGCTTTACCGCTTGCAGGCAGCTGGGTCAACTATAATGCTACCTCATACTCTCCGGCGCAGTGCTTCAAAGGCTCAGACGGTCTTGTGATGGTGCGCGGCTTAATAAAGGCTGGCGCCTCCCAGGACTTGGGCAACCTTCCAGCTGCCTGTGGCACGCATACCGACGGGAGGCTCATCTTTCCTGCTTGGATGTCACCAAATAACGTTGCGCGTGTTGACCTGGAAGCATCCGGCGGCCTGTTAGCGCCAGTCTACAGTGCCACCTGGACAAGTATCGACAACGTCCGTTTCATCGCAGATTAGTGCGGCCCATAGTGCTTGCGCTTAAAAATTTACTGTAGTATATTACGGATATAAGTAAGTAATTAGGGGGCATAAAGAATGCTTAACAATATCAACACTATGAAGAAGTCTCGCGGTTTCACCATCGTCGAACTCCTCATCGTCATCGTCGTCATCGCCATTCTGGCTGCGATCACTATCGTTGCGTATAACGGTATTCAGAACCGGGCGAAGACTAGTTCAGCGCAAGCTGCGGCTTCAAACGTACAGAAGAAGATTGAAGCCTACAATGCGGCGACTGGATCATACCCAACTGGTGCTGCTACCGGAGACGCGCTAGAAACTCTTCTAAACGGTCAAACTGAATCAAACATTGGATCTATTCAGATCGGTGCTATCAACTCTGGCAACGGCCAGAACACAGTACAAGCACAGTATTGTTCTGCTGGCGCCACCGGCATTCGGCTAGCCTGGTTTGACTATGGCACCAACGCTGCTGTCGTAGATGCAAGTAAAATTACTATCCTCTTTAGTGGTAGCACCTGCACCACTTGGGCAGCCGCTTTAGCTTAAATCTTAAGCTAAGAACGACAGTGTGACGTAACTCCGTCATACTGTCGTTCACTTAAATACTGAATAGGATTTGTAATGAAAGATTTAAGACAGGGTTTCACCATCGTCGAACTCCTCATCGTCATTGTCGTCATCGCCATTCTGGCTGCAATTAGTATCGTTGCCTATAACGGTATTCAGAACCGGGCGAAGACCACTTCGGCGCAATCGGCTGCTGCGAATGCTGACAAGAAGGCTGAGGCCTATAATGCTGAGAACTCGACATATCCGCTACTTTCTACCGATTTAACCGGTGCTCCGGCTTCAAGTAGCTATCAACTTACAGGCGTGACCTTCGGTACCCCTTCTGCATCAGCTAGCCCAAGTACGCTTATCTTCCGTAAGTGCG
>CBFGLU010000007.1:0-26812 GCA_965649685.1 uncultured bacterium
GCTTCAAGTCGTTCCTTTCTTAGATCGACAGTTCACCGCTGCGGGCACGCAGTGCATAGCCGCCGGCAGTCGCCAAGATCGAACCGATCATAACGACGAGGGCTGCGGCCTTGTCGCCAGCGCCAGAGGTAACCGGCAGAGAGGTTACGTCACCGACGGCGGCGCCACCACCTGTAGGTATGGTTGGAGCCTGAGGGATTTCTTGAACATTACCCTGACCTTGGCAGGTTTTTAATACGAAATTCTCGTACCGAATCCCAGCTTCAGTTTCATAGATACTGTCATTAATCTTTAATGTAAGTGCGCTGCCTACGTTAAGGCTAGCGATAAGTTCGCTATTAGCATTGCCTAATTTCTGCAATGTATTCGCAGATCCATTAACGTCGACCTTAATTGTGGTTTCACCTAGGTTGGTTACGGTCAATGTATACTTATTCTTTACACATACAAGTTTGACCATGAACAATGTTTTAGGACTGTCAGTTTGCTTTTTCTTGTAACAAAGAATTACGTGGCTTAAGTTTTTGCCGCTTGAGTGGGTTAAGCTGTCGCCGGCTTTGACTGTTAAATCAACCTCGTTTGGATCCGCTCCGTCAAGAGAGGCCCGTGATCCAGCTTTTACGATGGCGGCAATATAATCCATTCCCTCTGGGGCTACAGGAACGACAAATGTTTTTTCGGTAAGATTGTCATACTTCACGCAAATTGAACCTGAGTAGATGGCTTGCCAATATTCAACATGATTTTTCTCAGCATCAGAAGGGGTTTCCGTTCCCTCTGGGCAGCCATCATTTTTTGGCAATCCTGCAATGAGTGGACAGGCATCTTTATCGTCACTTACCTTATCGCCATCAGTATCTGGTGGGGGACCTGCAATAACTTGCGTACCAAGAACACCTACTAGTCCGATTGTCGCCACAAACGCAATAATCGTGGCCATAAACCCTTTAACCATAATTCACCTCCTCGTCACCTCTACTCCACTAGAGGAACCTCGCAGTTACTATTGAAGGTAAAATACACTAATATAGCTAAAATAGCAATTATATTTCGTAGTACTTACGCTTACACCCTCCTCCTTTCTGCATATAATTATACTCCTCCACGGGGTGAAAAGTACAACGGGATTATTAACACTAGTAATTTGGCTATATTCAGATTTGACATATCAGCAGGCTTCTATCTATCTGTCTGAATTCTGTTCCTTTTCTATTTCGCAAGGATTATACTGATGCCAATAGGAGGTAGCGCCTATGATTCGAGCGAACAAGCCCTTCCAATGTAAAAGGAGGTGTCTATGAAAGCGAGCATGATGATCGTACGCAGCCTCACTCTCATCTTTTTGGCAATCATCGCGGTATTGGGCATGCTGTTCCTGCTTCGATACGACGGTCCGGGAACGACGGATGACAACGGCACCGTGAACTCTTCCTCGGCAACGAGCAAGAAAGCTTCCCTAAGGTCGGTACCGGTCGTGCTATATTACGTCGCGCTTGGCGACGACGGCAAAGCCGGTGAGCGTATTGGCTGCGGAGATAGCCTGGTTCCTATCGTTGCCGACCCGACCAAAGATGAAGATGTCGTACGGGTAGCTATGGAACGACTACTGGCTGGACGGTCACACACGGTACCCGGCACCGTCCTGCACGATTCACTATCTGAGTCAGAATTGAGCATGGTAAGTTTAAGCACTGGAAATGACACGGTCAAGGTATATCTGAGCGGATCGCTTAACCTTGGTGGCGTCTGCGATGGTCCGCGTGTAGAAGCACAACTTGCCCAGACCGCAAAGACCGCTTCAGCCAAAGAGAGAGTGGAGATATATCTTAACGATCGACCACTTGGCGAAGCATTAAGCCAGCGCTAAGAGTCAGACGTACGGCCGATCATATAATTGCAGTACGTTTCGGTTCCCCAGTGCGACCTAGAGCCGGTAAAGCCCTGGATGACCGGACAAGCTGACAAGTTGCCCGCATACGCGATATCGATATACACTTGCGTTCCGTCACCTCCCCCGTATGCGTAGTGGATTCCGCGTCGCCACTGCGTACCGTCTGCGCTTACTGCCGTAACGAACGAGGGGTCGGGTGTATCGTTGTTCATGTATTGTCTGAGCGAGTTGTTGAAACTGGTATTCACAAGATAGCCAGTGGCGTTTGTCTGACGACACTGCGCCGTGCCAGACGTATCCGTGCCTGATACCCCGTACAAATAATTCTGACCTAGGCATACCCAGCCTGACGGCCAACGGCCATTATCGGTCTTGTAAAGTTTGAGCGCCTTAACCCAGGTGTTGGCGGCGGCAATGGTCTTGTTGTTGGCGGCCTGTTGCTGAATTCCATTGAATGCCACGATGGTAATCGCCGCTAAGATAGCGATGACTACTATTACTATAAGCAACTCGACGATGGTAAAGCCTTTGTATTTCATGAAGTATCCCCTTATGTCGCTATCCGTTCGCCCATCCGAACCATCCGTAGGAAGGGTCTGCGTTGTAGCCGTATGAAAAACTGTATACTCCGCCGTCCCAGCCGCTAGTGCATGGTACATTCGGAGAGCCGCTTGTTACGATCGTTCCGTTCTCGGGGCTGTACACGAAAGTTTTCATTGACTTGCTTCTGGCAGCTATCGTGAAAGTTGATTGACCGGATTTAAGACCGGTGCAGTAATATACGTTTACACCCGTTTCCGTGAAATACGCCTTTTTCGTAAATGCTAACTTTTCTGGCTCCAGGTCATGAAAGCGTGCGGAGTTTCCGTAGTGAGACCCTCCCTTCGGAACACTGCCAGTCTCTGCTTCGTATAGTCGAATGCGTTTAGTAAAATTACCAATATCCGATCTGACTGCGGTGTCGTTGGCACGATCTTGCACGCCATTGTATGCAACGATAGATATTGCGGCCAAGATGGCGATGACCACGATGACGATGAGAAGCTCAACGATGGTGAATCCTGATTTATCTAACGGGGATCCCTTCTGTAGACGCGATGGCACGGAAATCACAAAACGCCTACTCATTCTCAAATATCCCTATCACGTAATCCGTTTCAGGTTGCCAATCACGCGTCGGGCATGAGAAGCCCGGACTTGCCGGGTGCGGACGACCGGAAGTCTCCATGTCCTTAATGGCGAAGACAGCGATACGACCCTTAGCTGGATCGCAACCAGCGTAACCGGCAACGTACAGATGGTATCGATACGCACTAGTTGTCGTGTTCTGAGGGTCGACCGGCACCCGGCTGATGATGCCGGCATCTACCAGTGGCTTCAGGAACTGATTGGGGGTGTCTTCGGCGCTTGTTTCCCATCCTCCATCCTGCGTATCAGCGATGGTGTGGAACGGCGGCGCGGTACCGGTTTGCAAGATATGCAGCTTTATGGCCTTCTCTATCGTCTTCGCATCCTGAAGGCGCTGCGAGTCACGCGCTCTCGCCTGCACGCCATTGAACGCCACGATCGTGATTGCCGCCAATATGGCGATGACCACGATGACGATAAGCAGTTCGACAATGGTGAAACCTGTTCGTTTTTGTAAAGCCCACATGTTAAGGCTACTATAGCAACCCGGTGTTCGAGCCGTCAAATGGGCTTAGCGGAGCGCTTTGTAGCTGGCCTGTGACGGTAGCGTGCGTCGGGCGGAATCTGAGCTACCGGCAGAATTTTGTGGCTTGTTCTTGGACTTCGGTGTCTTTTCCTGAGAGGCGCCACTGGCGCTACAGGATGTAATGCATAGCTTTGAGTAATCAGCTGTTAGTGGCTGCGTAAGGTGGACACTGCGAAATGATTGAGTCTGTTCGCTCGCGACCGGGTTCTTCGTGCTGCTGTTGGTAGTGGAGAGCTTCGACGAGAACGCTTGAAAGCTGATGCCGCCGACTAGCAACGAAGTAGCAAATGACATAAGGACGATTTTCTTTATGCGTACCATGCATGTAGTATGCACCTATTCTGCGATTATGTGTAGGGTCCCGTGTTAAACACCAAAGAAAAAACGCCACCGCGGTGACGTTCTTTCTTTGGTGACCTCACGGGGAATCGAACCCCGATTGCAAGGATGAGAACCTTGTGTCCTAACCGTTAGACGATGAGGCCAAATTCTGAACGAAGCGTATGAAAATCAGCTAACTTATTTTCAGATGCTTCTGAAGAATTTGTGGCTCATATGGCTTGAAAAGTCATATGAGCTGTTGCTTGCCTTTGTGGACTAGCTTCCCTACTCTACCAAATATCACCCCTGTTGTCTACTTCAATTGGCCGAGCTTTTCAATCACGGCAAGCAGTTTCTTGGGTGTGATTTCCGCTTTGATGAGATATGCGTCGGCGTTCTTTTCCATGGCGAGACGTGACTCCTCCGCCTGGTCGAAATTGGTCAGTACGACTACTCTGGTATTCGGAATCAAGTCCTCCGCCCCGCCTCGCAGGATCTGGAGTATCTCACCGCCACGACGCTCTGGCAGCATGACATCAAGCAGCAGTGCATCGTAGGGCTTGTTGCGTGCTGCGATGAGACCGTCGTTGCCATCGACCATCCAGTCGACGTCGTAGCCGGCCTTCTTAAGGCTGCGTACGTACATCTCACCGATGAATCGGTCGTCTTCGATCACTAGAATAGTTTTGATGGCCATGTTACCCCCTGAACGCTCCGTGGTTCTTGATCCAGCCGCTTGATGAATGTTCGATGAACTCTTGGTTATTTGCACCGGTCTGCTGCAGCTTGTCGGCCACGCTAGCATAGATTGGCATGCTGAAGGTGAAGGTTGAGCCGTGACCTTCGACGCTACGGACGCCAATTTTACCACCGTTGCTTTCGACGATGGCCTTCGAGATGTAAAGACCGATGCCGGTACCGGCGACGGTCTCGCGGGAACGGTGTGAACGGTAAAACTTATGGAAGAGGTTGCCGATGACGTTGGCCGGCATGCCGATGCCATGATCGGTGACGGCTACTTCGACGAAGTCGCCCTTCGCTTCGGCCGTCACTTCGATTGAACCGCCTTCATTCGAATACTTGATGGCATTATCAATAAGGTTTCCGAGCACCTCGCTCATGCTGTTCAGATCGGCCGCCACGGTTGGCAAGGTTTCGGGAAACTGTACGCTCAGAAGCCGTTGTTGGGCTGCGGCACGCATCTGCATGTCATCGGCAATGGTGTCGTATATTTCGCTGACATGCATCTCGGTCAGGTGCACCTTTAAGTGACGTCGGTCGAAGCGCGAGGCGTTCAGGATGTTATTGATGTAGCCGCTTAAACGATTGGCACTGACGATAAGACGTTGGAATAATTCTTTCTGATCACCGTCTACCTTGTCGGCCAGTTCATCGTTCAACGTGTCCAAATAACCACGGATGACTGTGATCGGGCCGCGTAGTTCGTGCGCAGCGAACGCGATGAAGTCTAGGTCGTCGTCCTCGGGTTGGTACTCGCCGGTACGGTCGAGCAAGGTGATGATAGTTTCTACTTCGCTTCCCTTCTCATATGATACGAACACGTCATAGATACGACGGTCCTCTTCTCCGGTCAGCTTGCTTGGAATGCGTTTCCAGACCTTTTCGGCGTGGATGTCATGGTCGCCCCGTTCGGTCAGCCACTCATCAATAGACTGGTCGACGTCAAAAATAAGCTCCATACTTTTCTTGCCCTCACCATCGATATGGATCGGTGCGCTCTTATTGGCATAGACGACCTCGCGGTTCTCGTTCAGCATGATAATGCCGGTGGCGGTATGGTTCAGCTGGGCGGCAAGGTCGGTCACGCTGGTGTCGTTGCTTTCCCGTTCCTCGGCCTCTTTAGCATCGGCTATTTTCTTGTCAGAGTGTTCCGTTGCAAGATCGAGCACCTGCGTAAGCAGCGGCTTCAAGCGGATTCGTTCGTAGTATTTGTGGTTCACGTTCGGTGGCGGTACGGCACTTCGTTCACCAGCGGCGTGTACTAGCGCGGCCGATAGGTCGCGTAATGGGCGTAGTAGCAGGTTGGTGATGACGGCCGCGTTGACCAGCACGATGAATGCGACGACCATCATCATGGCCCAGGCTTCACGACTCGGTTCAGGATAGAACACCAGCACGATGAAGATGACCATCATGATGATGACGAACTGAGATACCATGGCGGTGAACAGAGCCCGCTGATGGTAGTTGGGCCAGAACTTGTTCAGTGACCGGTTTTCGGCCTCCTTGCCATCCTTTACTTCCATGACACCGAGCCTCCGCTTGTAGGAATGGCTGAAATCCATGTCTTGCCGATATCAAGTTTGAACGGCTTGCCTTCGGAATCTACGAAAGACAGTTGGGAGGCACGACTCGGTTTCTTCCATGTGGCACGGCTGGCGTGACCGTTCTGAAAGATATAAGCGGTACCTTTGCCGGTGGTCGTGATGGACTCGCGGTAGCCATCCTCCATTACCTGCTGCATTGAAACCATCAACGCGATGACTACCTTGGCACGGATCTGACCTTCTTCGCGATCCAGATGTGGCGCACCAGCCTGGCTACGAAGATACTGCTTGGATTTCTTGTCGTAGGTATATACGGAGTTGTAGGTAGGCCCGCTGATGTTCAGGCTGACAGTGGTAGCGTTCTGGCTGCCGTCTTTCTCTTTCGTTTCCCGTTCGAATGGTTTCGGATCGGAGGTCTTATAGCCTTTACTGGCGTTCAGGGTGTCGAGTTTGCCGAAACTGGTGTATACGTTGTGCGGCGCATAGCGGTCGCTTGCCCGCCAGTACGCACCGGCATTGAAGAACTGGTCGATGTCACGATATTTACCGTTCCGTACGGTCTGGAGGGCTTTGTAGCTGCCTCCGATATGAGCGATGCTGGCATCGTAAGGTGTTGCCCAATCAAGATAATACATGCGTAGGCTGCGTACCGGGCCGATAAGCTGTGGCTTCTTCTGCTGGTAAACGGCTAAGAAACGCGTGATGCCGCCTTCTGCCACGGCTTCGTAGACGATTTCAGCCGCCTTTAAGCCGGATTGTGGACGGGCGTCCGGACTGTTTTCTAACATGATGGCCGTGACAGGTTTGGTGACGGCGGTCTTGTTCTGGACCTCTTCACCGGTCAGTAACGAATAGTATTTCTCCACCGGTTTCGGTTTAGCCGGTATGTTGATGGACGGCATCGGTTCCGGCTTCTGCCACAACAATGCGAACGCCGTAATGCTGGCGGCGATGATCAAGCCGGCGCCTACGATGGCGTAGGTCGCGGTCGGGTGCTTGTGAAGCCAAGCCTTGAGACGGCTGAACCTTGATGGCCGTTGGATCGGTTCTGACGGTTGCATTAGCGTTAGTATAGCAAACCGCTTATGTCTATTGCCAGATGGTACTTACACTGCGATGGCAGTGTCGAGTCGGCGAAGGACCGATTCGCGTCCGAGAAGTGCCAGGGTATCGTTCAGCTGGGGGCTGAATGGCGCCCACGTGACAGCGATACGAATCAGACTGAAGAGCGTACCAGGCTTCTGACCGGTAGTCTCAAGCAGCGTGTTCAACGTATCTTGAATGGCTGCCGGGTTCCAGTCTGCGGTATCAAGGGCGGTGCGGGCTTGAGTAAGCAGTTCCCGTATCTCATTATCGGAAAGCTTATTCAGCTGCTTGTTATCGGTAATGAGCGAACGATCGACGCTCGGTTCTTCAAAGAAATAGCTGGTCAACGTCGGCAGATCTTTCAGTGTCTTTAGGCGATCGTGGGCCAAACCAAGGACGTCGCGACGGTACTTAGGGTCGGCTTTCTTGGCGCTCTCCGGCCAGAAGAACTCAACCCGAGTCACTAGTTCGTCGAGATCAAGCGCACGGATGAACTGGCCGTTCATCCAGAGCAGGCGTTTTTCATCGAAACGGGCGCCACTTTTCTGTACCCGCGAGAGGTCAAACTTGTCGACCAGCTCATCACGGCTGAAAATTTCCTGCTCGGTGCCATCGTTCCACCCCAACGTGGCAATGAAGCTGATAAGGGTTTCCGGCAAGTAGCCGTCGCGGATGTAATCCAGGACGTCCTTGGCGCCATCGCGCTTCCCTAACTTCTTGTTGCCCTGTTCGTTCATGATATGTGGCATGGTGGCCATGATCGGCGGCTGCAAACCGAGCGCCTCGTAAAGGTTCAGGTAATTCGGAACGCTCGAAATGAATTCCTGGCCACGGATGACGTGCGTGATCTTCATCTCGGCATCATCGACGATGTGACAGAAATTATAGGTTGGAAAACCATCGCTCTTAATCAAGATGAAGTCATCGATGACTTCGGGTCCGGTTGAGAGGTCACCCATGACCTCATCGTGCCATTGGTATGGCTTCGGATCGGATTTGAAGCGTAGCGGCTGCGTACCATCCCAAGCGGGTGGATTCTCGGGGCGGTGGTGACGGTACAGGAACGCGCGTTTTTCTTTTTGCGCCTGTTCGCGAAATGCCTGGACTTCTTCCGGTGTGTACGGGTCGGCATAAGCTCGGCCGTCATCGATCAGTTTCTGCGCCCACTGTCGGTAAATGGCAAGTCGATCGGACTGGCGATACGGTGCGTATGGTCCACCCAGGTCAGGGCCTTCATCGTACTGCAGCCCAAGTGCCTTCAGACTGGCTACCAGGTGTTCGGCCGAGCCTGCTACCTCACGGTTCTTATCGGTGTCTTCCAGGCGTAAAACGAACTGACCACCAGCTTGTCGTGCGACGAGCCACGCGAACAGTGCGGTACGGATACCGCCGACATGAAGGAAGCCGGTAGGACTTGGGGCAAAACGGGTGCGGACGGGGGTGTTCATTAGAACCAATTGTACCAGATACAGGGGTGGAGAGCTATTAGTTGCCCACCATATAATTTATCTGCGAGCCCCACGCACCGCTACATCCGCAGGCTTCGGTTTCTAGACGCATGCCCATGGAGTAATCCTGGTACGAGTCGGTGCGGGTGTGGCCGGTCGGACTGGACTTCTTCCAGCCCCGGGCGTAAAAGTATTGCTGGTTCGTGACGTTGATAGGGTCCTGCGGTATGGCTGCCATGTACTTCGGCGTCAGGCGTGCCGCCAGACCCGATATCTCACATGAGGTGACTGCCGTGGCGTTGCTTGCACCGCAGTATGGGTACTCACCGTTATCTGCCATGTACATCTCGATCGCTTTCTGAAGATGGGAAAAGTCGCTGCGTCGTTCGGAGTCGCGCGCTCGGGCCTGGATACCGTTGAACGCCACGATGGTGATGGCGGCTAGGATGGCAATGACCACGATGACGATGAGCAGTTCGACGATGGTGAAACCTTGCGTTCGAATGCGGATCACTGCCCTGCCCTACATGCTGGTCGCGATACGACGAACCTGTTCGTTCGACAGCGCAGCGCTACCTTCGACGGTGTAAAGGATACCGCCGTTCACCCAGGCGGCGTTGTTGCCGTAGGTGTAGACCGTCAGGCCGGCGTCACTGTACGTAGCGTACTTGCCTTCAGACTTCGGTTGTACGTAATTTTCCAATAAGGCGCTGGAGTCCCAGGCACTTTTGCTTTGCGATAACGCGAAGACCTGAGGGCCGGAGTTAGAGGCGAACTGCATGGTTACCTGCCCTTCCTTGTATGCGACCGGTCCGTTCAGGCGGTAGCCGACCGGACGATATTCAGGATAGGTCGCTTCGATACCTGCTTGGGCGGCAGCGATTCGAACGGAAAGTCCTGGCATGTTGACGTAGGTGAAGTAGCCGGCTAACAGCAGGACGGCCAAACTGGCGGAAGCTACGTTGAGGGCGCGTCGGTGTGAGCGGTGTTTGGGCGCCTTGGCCGGTTTAGGTGCGGCGCGCTCGAGGGCCTGGGTAATGGCAGTCCGTTTGATTTCGTGAGCTGGCTTGTGAGCCGCAGGAACGGGCTTTTTCATGGCGACATGCGCCTTGGTGACCGCGTGATGAGCGACAGGAGCAACGTCTGGAGAAACGGGTTGCTTCGCTATCGGTTGCGGATGAGGGGCGAACTTCGAGATATGAGGACTACGGCTGACGCTCGGACGTTTCATGTCCATCGAACCACCGGAATGCACTGGCTTGGCCGCTGGTTTCGTCTTGGCGACCAGCTTCCGGTTGAGCGTCTTTGAGCGCTGCTGGGTGTGATGGACACCTTTCGCATGGACGGAGACGCTACGGACCGGCTTGGCAGGAGCGTCGGCTTTCACACGGCTTGAAGGAGCAGGACCGACCGGCATGCCGGTGTGAGCATCGTACAACATACCGTTGATCGAGATCGTCTTTTGGTCGCTCATGTTCGTTTCCCTTGTCGTCCCCTAATAATTACTACTATCATAATGGCCACATAAGCACGATGCAATACCATTTTCCTGTCAAGCTGCGGTGATATAATACATGACGTATGTATAAAGCACCATCGAAACGTCGCCAGCTGATCCAACGCGCAGTCATATATACGCTTATGAGCGTAGGAGTCGTACTACTGGTGACGGTACTCGTCTTCCTTATGCTAGGCTATCGATTCAACCGTGATACCAGCACGATTCAGCAGGGCGGTCTGGTGCAGTTCAACTCACGGCCTGATGACGCACATGTCCGTATCGGCAGGGCCGACCTTGTCGACACCACACCTTCAAAGGTAACGGTGAACCCTGGTGACTATGAAGTGCGTCTGACACGTGACGGATATTTACCTTGGGCGAAAAACGTTACCGTGCTGGCAGGTAAGGTATTGTGGCTGAATTATGCGCAGCTGGTACCCGAGACCATTCCCCGCTCGACCGTGCGGACATTTGAAAAAGTCGCACAAGCCAAAGCCTCTCCTAATGGGCGGTACCTGGCGTTGCTACCGGTGGCGAATAAACCTAGTATCAGTATCGTGACCCTTGATGGAGCAAGGGTTGAGACGGACGAGGTCGTGATCGAGCAGACCCGCGCCGCGACGACCTACAAGGTTCAGGAATGGAGCGATGATAGCAGCCGTCTATTGATGACTGCCACGACCGGCAAACAAGTCCGTTGGTTATTGGTGGAGCGTGAGGCCAAGGGCGCGGCTGACATCGTTGATCTGACCGCCCGTTACGGTGCCTCCATGAGAAGTATCCGTTTCGATCCACGCGGCAGTGACCGGTTAGCAGTTCTTACGACCGAGAACGACCTACGATTACTCGACGTCAGTGCCGATGCCATGTCATCAATCGTCGTCGGGGACGTCGAGACGTTCTCGTATTACGGGGATGACCATATCGTATATGTAAATAAAATCGATGCCGCTACGAAGAGTCTTGGCTACGTAAGTCTTAACGATACCGATTCGCCACGTGAGTTGAAGCGGATACAGACCACGTCGGCCGTGAAGACCGCCGCCGCGGCATACTTCAGTGATCCGTACCTAGCCCTTTCGGTCGGGCCGGTGATTGAGGTCTACACCCTTTCTTCGCTACCCGGTAGCGGATCGGATCAGGCGGTCACCATGGAGACCTTGGCAACCCGAACCTTGCCGAGCGCGCCCACCCACCTGTCCGTACGATCGGGCGGTCGTTTGGTGGTGGCGCAGTACGCCGGCGGCTTCGCGACGTACGACATAGAGCTTGACCGCCAGACCATGACGAGTGTCAAGCGGCTTGGTACGCAGGAGCTGCGCTGGCTTGATCGATTCCATCCCTATGTGACCGATGGAACGCAGCTGACCGTCATGGAATTCGATGGCGCGAACCAGCACGCCATCGCCCCCCTCTCGACTACGTTTGACGCAGTGCAGACCAGTGATGGTAAGTACATCTACAGTTTACAGCGCACTACCAAAGGTACGTTCGAACTCCAACGTAGCCAGATGATATTAGACTGATCCTACGAAGCGCCGAACAGCCGTTCGAAGAACGTCGGAGCGTTGCCGGGGATCACTACGTCCTCACTGCCAGCCGTGGCGGTTGGCGCAGCCTTCGCGGTAGTCGGACTTGGGCTTACCTGCTCCGCCGTAACAAGCAGACGGTTCAGCGCGGTACCGAGCGGCGTACAAGTGATGAGGGTCACTTCTGGCTTGGTGGTCTTATATATTAGCGCGTTCACTTGGTTCGGCTTGACGACGCGTGTCTTGGTAACGGTATAGGTATAGCGTGTGCCCTCGTAGTGCAGATAGAAGACGTCGCCTTCCTTCAGGCGTTCAAGCAACGCGAATACGAACTTGTAGTTGCCGCCCTCGATGAAATCGTTGCTTGAGTGACCCGAGATGACGGTATTGCCTACCTGCCCCGGCTTACTGTTGGCGCCAGGAATGCCAAACCAGGCGACGCCGTTTTCCATGGCTTTCAGCTGGGAGGGTTGGTCAGGGGTGGTGTTGTAGTTCACAGGCACGTTCACGTTGATCTTAGGAATGATAAGACGGGGTTCGGAGCTGACCTTCAACGATGCGGTCGGGTCGACCACGATGTTCTGGGGATCGATCTCGCCAGGAGTGACGTAAGCTTTCACGTTCGCGATTATGGCACGGTTGTATTGCAACAGGCCGAATATCAGCAGTACGACAAGCGCGGCCGTGATCGGGACGAAATGTCGGCTTCGTCGTACCTTTCGGCCTGAATCCTGTACTTTACCGATGAGCTGTGAGCGTAAATCGTAGAGCGCCTCGTCCTTCGAGATGGTCGGTCCGTTCTCTGGGACCTGGGGCTTCGAGCCAATCGGTCCGGTCGGTTTTTCAGTCTTTCGTGCGTCGTAAGCCTGCTTTACCTGATGAACCGCACCCATGTAATACTGCTCGTAGTATTTCTGATAATAATTCTGCCAAGCTGAATGGTATTGCTGCCATTGGTCCGCTTGAACCGAATGAGCGGGTTGATGGGTGCGTTGGTACGAGTTGGTGACGGGTTGTGCGGCCTGCGTCTGCTGCTCGTTCGTGGCTTGGTTGTCATAGATGGAATCTATCTGAGTGCGGGCGATGTTTGCCACTGCTTCCTGCGCAGGGGTATGTGAACGACCCGGCGGCTGGACTCGGCCGCGCGGCTCTCCAGGCAGCAGATGTGTTTCTTCAGGACGCATGCTTATAGATTCCCACTTGCAACTATTGTACAATATGGGCAGTAGTTTTGGTACGAGCCGCGGTGGTGGAATTGGTAGACACGCCGGACTCAAAATCCTGTGAGCATTAGCTCGTGCCGGTTCAAGTCCGGCCCGCGGTACCAGCTGACATCATGAATACGACGTAACCATACGGTATACGTCGTATTTTGTTAGGCGGAAATACTGTCGTGCCAGCGGATCGAACCTTCGCGGTCGACAAGGGCGAGATGGGCGGCGTAACGCGTCAGGTCGTGGTAATTCTTTCGTAGGTTGGCGGATTTGACCTCGACGGTGTCGAAGGTCACGTCGCTACCGGATAGTCTTGCAAGTACGATGTCGTGGGTCTGGCCGGCATGGTTCAGGCCGTTGCCACCCCGCGCGGTCGAAGGAAATGCGATCGGGTCGCCATCACGCTTATAATTTTGCCAGAATTGCCGCAGGACACGAATCTCCTGCTGGAGGCCATACGCCGTGCGCCCAAATCTCGTATGTTTGACCAGACCGGCGGCATAACGGAAATGTTGGTCAAGCTCGCTTATGATTTCGTGACGCGTGTCTGAGGTGACATCTGCGCATAGGATGTCGCGGTATACCTGGCCGAATGTCGCTGCCAGCTCTAGTCTTCGCCAATCCGTCTGGTCGTCGGGGTCACGGAAACCTCCTTCAAGAAGGTGGTATTCGATCTTGGCTGCCTCGCGGAGTAGATCCATGCCTTGATCGACGAGTGCGATACGTTCATCTACCTGCTCACCAGGTCGGTCGACTATCAGCGCCGCTTCAACGGATGCCGAACCGGCTACTTCCAGGAAGCGTAATCGGCCGTGAGTATCGAGGCGTGCCGCATGGGCCGCCGTATGGTCTGCGATGTCCATCAACTCCCCCGCGGAAACCGACCCAATGGATTTGGGCAGTTGATAATATTCGACGAACGTATTCGTCTCTATGATCTCGGGACGGTAAAGCATTTATGATATTATAGTATAATATCAACTATTTTGCAATCTATGTCGCGACAAGACTGGCTGCGCTTGCCGCCAATGGCTGTGACGGGTTCCATAGCCAATACGCAGCGGCTCGTGTGGCGACGCTGCCTCGCCATATCGCCATCGGCTCTTCCCAGCTCTGGGTGATGACCTGGCCTTGCTGTGCAAGGATGAGCGTGTCCTTATGAAGCGTCATGATGGTGCACGGATATGTGATCGTGAATTTGTGAAGCGCCTCGACCAGTTGGAGTAGCTGCATGCTGAAAGTAAGGATCTTCGGATAATATACCCCTTGGAACAACTTCTGGGTTTGGGCGAAACTGGCGACCAACAACGTGTCAGGTCGTTCTACCAGTAGACGCGGGTCATTCTTGATAAGGTCGATGGCGTCCCGGGTAACGGTAAGCGGCCCTTGGTAGTCGGAAACGAACTGTTCGTACAGTACGGAGGTCTCGCTGTTGCGTCCTGCATCACCCACAAGCAGCACGGCATCCGCCCATTCGCTCGTAGCAACCAGTTCAGGTTTGGCATCGGCGCTAAGGCTACCCGATGGGTTGCTGGGCGCGACGATGACGTCAAGCAGCGTGGGAGGAACCGCCTTCTTCAGCGCATCGGGCAGGACCACACGTACCTGGCCGACACCTACTTCGAGTGCCAATTGATAACTTTCAGCTACGGCAGCGAACCCTAACTTGTTGCCGCCTATCACAGCTAGCTTGCCCGCCTGGTCGCGTCGCTCCGGCTTTGACCACTCAAGGTCAGGAAACAGCGGCTTAGAAGCTGACTGTCTGCGCCAGAACGTAGGTTCCATCGCTTCCCTTCTCTAGATGATACGCGAGGTTCTTGCGTTCGATCACGATCGACCAGCCGGCTTCGCGCGCTTTCTGCTCAAGGTGCTCATCGGGGTTGAACGCTAGCGGATGATCGACCATCTCAAGCATCGATATGTCGCCGCCCGAGTCGCCTACGGCATATGAACCCACGGCGGTAAGATCGTGCTGATCCATGAGTTCCTTTAGGATCACCTCTTTACGACCAAAGATCTCAGTCGACTCGGCCGTCAGTCGTCCTTGTTCGATGACATGGTCGCGACCAACCGCAAGGTCGATGCCGTGGAGACGCGCGAAGCGATCGACAAGTTGCTGGTAGGAGCCGCTGATGGCGATGGTGACGAACCCCTCTTTTTTCAGGCGCTTCAACAGTTCCAACGTATAACGATAGGTGTGGTGGCCTTTCGCTGCCAGGATCGCATCCGCGATGGCATTGAAACGCTCCGCTTCCAGGCCGACGACGGCTTGCTTCATGGCGCCAATCAGCTCGTGTTCGTACTGCTCATAAGAGATCCGTCGTTCACGCCAGCGTTCGCGCGCTTCGAGCACAGGATTGACCTGCTCCGTATCCATCAAGCCTTCATCGTTCAGGGCGTCGAACAGCTCGTGGTACAACTGCCACCGGAAAATCGTGCCGTCAATATCGAAGGCGGCGAATCGACGCATGCTAGGCTCCCTTCGAAGCGGCAAGTAGGACTACGATGAGAAGGATGAGCAGGAAGAATAGTACGATGAGCGCTATTGGCAGTACTAAGGTGAGCCATGAGAGCCAATGTGCGTTCGGCTTCGGCGTGTCAGTATCGGTCATTTCGGCGAACTGACGGTACAGGATGGCATTGGTGCCGGGTTGTAGCAGAGGCTGGAGGATACCGAACGTGATGAGATTCCAGAGCGACTGACTGGCGAAGGTGGTCAGCCAAGCACCCTTCGTAAGAGCCAGGCTGCGCTTCACCGCCGCGTTGCCGCGCAGGCCTTCGTTGAAGAATACTGAACCGCTTAGGCTGTAACGTACGGCCATGACGATACCCGGAATGATGAGGAGCAGCGACCATAGCAACACTTTCACTCCTATGATGATGTTCAGCCACAGGTAGCTGGCGATGTGACCGAATGCATCCTTGAGGGCTGCTTTCAGGGTGGTGTCCTTGCCGCTTCGAAGTCGAGCCGAAGTATGGTCGAAGATACCTGCGATAGTAAGACTTATCACGATGATCAGGAATACGCCCGTTGCCACGCCTACGCCCAGTAGTGTGAGCTGCTCAGGCTGCAACCCTTGGACGAATCTTTCAATAGCCTCGTTCTCCCGCTGCTCGTCACGACGCTGCTGCTCTATGCTTTTGGTGAACTCGCCCTTCGCGATGTCGATACCCAATTGGACGAACTGGCCAAGAAATCCGATACCTATCAGTACGATAGCGAAGATGGCGACGGACTTAGCATGTTTGAAGACGAGTTTGACCCCTTCCAGGCCGATCATGAACGGGTTGTTTTCGTAGCTGGCAGCTTGTTTGGCCATATGGTCACTCCTCTAATTCTTATCCGTATGATAGCAAATCATGGACCGTTCGTAATAGGTCTTCTGCCTCGGGGGGTGGGGTCGTCGCATCCGATGTGCCGCGTGCGATAGCAATTAGTCGTTCGGCCGTCTGCCGTAGGTTCCCCGGTGCGTTGACGAGCCAATGGTTCGATTCGTTCCTAGCGAGCGACCATTCAATCGACGACTTCGCCTCCAACAGGCGTTTACGGCGCTCGGCATCACCTATCGGATACCGCTCGTCAAGCCACGCCGTCCAGGCGGCAGGACTGGTCGTCAGGCTGACGGTAACGTGACGGGCGAACGGTAGCGACTTATAGAACGCGACCGAGTTGCTCAGGGTGTCTTGCAGGTTGTAGTACCCTGGGAAATCCTTCGGCTCGGTGCCGTATAGCTTTCCTGTGGTGGGATGGACGACGTACTGCACCAACTCATGTCGTGCGATCAGACGTTGGGCATCCTTGTCTGACACGTAACGGTAGAGTCCGGGTTCATCGTTCGGTCGTCTTGCCCGGGTAGTCAGCCCGCTGACACGGGCGAACGCCGTATCGAACCGCACCGCTTCGTTCATGACGGAAGATTTACCCACGGCAGTGGGGCCTACCAGCATCACCAGCGTCTTGCCGTGCAGGCGCTCCAGCACCTGGGCGGACGGCTGATAGGCTTCCATGTCACTTCACCTCGATACTAACCGGACAGTGGTCGGAGCCCATCACATCGGAATGAATCTGCGGATTAGAGACGCGCGCGGCGATGGACTTGGAAGCCAGCCAGTAATCGATCCGCCACCCGATGTTACGTGCCCTGGCGTTTGCCCAGTGTGTCCACCAGCTATAGGCACCGGTCTTGTCGGGATACGCAGCCCGGAAGGTATCGACGAAGCCAGCGTCTATGAAATCCTGGAAACGTTCGCGTTCCTCGTCCGTGAAGCCATGCTTGCCGATATTCGGTTTCGGATTCGCCAGGTCGATCTCCTGGTGAGCGACGTTCAGGTCTCCGCAGAACAATACCGGCTTCGTCTCTTCCAGCCGTTTCATGTAGGCGAGGAAGGCACGGTCCCAGCGTTCGTACCTGAGCGCCAGACGTGAAAGGTCGCCTTTCGAGTTCGGCGTATAGACCGTCACGACCCAGAAGTCGGCAAATTCCGCCGCGATGATACGCCCTTCATCGTTCGGGTTGCCGTAGGTGTCACCCGTTACGTCGTACTGCTCGATGATATCGGCAGGAAACCCATCGACGTAGCTGAGCGCCGGCGTCTTCGTGAAGATGGCGGTGCCAGAGTATCCTTTCTTGACGGCCGAAAAGAAGTGTTCTTCATATTGCGGGAAGTCGACTTCGAACTGATCGCGCGAAGCCTTCGTCTCTTGCAGGCACAAGATGTCGGGATCATGCGTTTCGATGAACTTCTGTAAGGCGCCTTTGGTTAGTACGGCACGGATTCCATTCACGTTCCAGGAGTATAATTTCATGAGGTATATTATACGACAAATACATGTTTGCAGTTCCTATGGATAATGGTATAGTTGCAGGGTCCTGTTCCATTACACCCTAAGGAGTGTGCACCTCAACATGTCGGAAACCATCGGGGATAATGACATTGAATTCGATGAGGTCGCCCTGCGCGCCCTCGGTCGGGTCAACGCCAACCGTCAGTCCGCCCAGGCACTCGCCTTGAAGAAGGCCCGCGCCTGGTCGGTCGATGAGAACACGTCGGACGGCGCGTTGTTGCTTGAGCTCATCCGTGAGCTCAGGGCGCAGCCGATCGTTCACGAACACAAGAAGCCCTCGTTGCTTCTGCCGCAGTCGCTCAACCTGAGCATCTGCCCCCGTCCGTACGAGGACGAGCCGACCATCTTCGAGGTGCCGGAAGGTGCCCGACTGGTCAAGCACCACAAGAACGAAGACGGTGAGAAGTACGAGATCGTCGTCGACGGGACGATGGTCTCGATCTGCTTCACCTTCACCCGTTACGGCCGGCTCAAGCTCGGCCGTCACCCGGGTTTCCGGAAGGATCGTCAGCGCGCGACCTTCCACCCGACCATCGGCGCTACCATGCGTCCGGTCATCTCGGCCAGCTGAACAGGACATGCCGTCCGTACTCCCTCCATGCGAGGGACGTACGGACGGCTTGTTCAATTCTTAGACATGTTTAAGCGAGCGTCGCGACTCACGGTCCTGTTCGCGGCGCTTGATGGTCTCTCGCTTATCGTAACGCTTCTTCCCCTTACCAAGCGCAACTACCAGTTTGATGTAACGCCCTGTCGTGATGAGTCTGGTCGGCACGATGGTCATGCCCTGTTGCTTCTGAGCGGCGAATCCGTCAATCTGCTTGCGGCTTGCTAAGAGTTTTCGGGGCTGGGTGTCGACGGTCCGTCCTTGATTGCCTTTTTCGTTAAGCTTCAAGCTGAAGCTGGCGTTGTTCAGCCATAGCTCATTGTCCTTCAACGACACGAACGAGCCTTTTAGCTGCACGTGGCCGTCACGGGCGGCGCGGGTCTCCTGACCAGTCAGGACGATACCGGTGACCAGTTCGTCGCCAAGCGAGTAATCAAACCGGGCCCGTCGGTTGACTACCGAGGTCGAGGCAGGTGTGTTTCTGCGTGTCTTCTTGGCCATTGCACCCTATTGTACCAGTTAGTCCACGCTAGGGCGTGCGTCACTGGAGGATGTTTGATATAGTCGGTAAGAATGACCGAAACCCCGGCACTACCGAAGCTCATCACATTCGATGGCGAAGCAAGAAGCGGAAAAGGCACCATCGTGCAGGCGGTTAAGGATTCTCTTCGCGACGAACATGGCCATCATGTCATGTTGATCGATGCCGGCCAGGTATTCCGTTGCCTGGTGGTAGCTGCGACCCGAGACGGTGTCGATCTCGATGACGCGGCTGCTATCGACGCGTTTCTCGCTGACGATGCTAAGGCCGAAGCATGTATACGTTTCGTTAAACAGGTCTATCACATGTCGAAAGACGAGCGCGACGACTTGCTGTATACCAATGAGGTCAGTGTCGGTAGCGCCAAGATCGGAGCCCGGCCGCTCAGTCAGGCGTTCAAGGATGAGTTGCTGAAGAAGTGGTTGCGTGATGCGCGGACCGAAGGTTTCGACATCGTGTTGCTTGATGGCCGCGCGCTCGAGGAAGCCGGTACCATGCTGGAACGTGAGAACCTATGTGATTTCATCATCGGTCTCTATTTCGTATGTGATCCGCGGGTAGGTGCCCGGCGAACGCTCGGTCATGCTGCTACGCCATATGATGACTTGAGCGATGCCGAGCGGTCCGAAGTCGATCAATTGGTTGCGCAGATTATCACTCGTAACGAAGCCGACCGCTTGCGTCCTGTCCAGCCGATCATGCCACCCGCCGGAGCACCGCTTTTCACCCTGCCGAACGTCGTGCCGCAGCCTACCGGCGGCGGTCGCTTCATGGCCGTTATCGACACCAGTGCCGATATGACGAAGCGTGAGATGTACGAACCGGTGATCCGGCTTATCGTCGATTTGCTATAAGATCTTTGGCCGCCTCAAGCAGCACCGCTGCCGAAGCATCCCAGCTAAAGCGGTCGACCGCCGTCACGCCTTCACGGATTTGCCTCTTACGCACCTCTATGTCATTAATCGACATGATGCCGTTGGCAAAGTCTTCAGGATCGTCGGGATCAGCGAAGGTCGCACCCTGATCGCCGGCAATCTCCCGGAAATACGGTCGATCGCTCACGACGGCCGGTACGCCAAGCCTGAGTGCCTCGGCCAGCGGAAGTCCGAACCCCTCCGCCTTGCTGGCGCTTACCATGATGGCGTCATCCGCCAATAAGGCCGCATATTCTTCGTCGCTGACACCGTGGTGGAACACGACATCCGCTCCTGCCGGAATAAGTGCCGTAAGTTCTGCCTCACGCGCGGGTGAGATCTTGCTGCACAAGTGCAAGGTACGGCCTGGCAGATATTCCATCATGCGGATGAGCGTCTCGGCGTTCTTATAGGGCAATGGCGTTCCCGTGAAGACCAGGTGCTTTGGCGGATGGTCCGATTGGATGACGGCGGAATCCAGTAGCGGAGACAGGTCGCGGGCGGCATTACTAACCACGATAAGAGGACGTTTCGTCAGCCGGGCCCTTTGAATCTCGGCACGTGACGTTTGCGAGACGGTGGCGACCATGTCGGCGCGGTTCAGTACCAGACGCTGCGGCCAGTATGCAATATGAAACAATCGCCAGAGCGGACGGACGATACCACGAGCGCTCGGTGGTGGCAGTCGATGGATATAGTAGATCATGTCGTGCAACGTCAGAATCAGTTTGAAACGTCTCCCGAAGCTACCCATGGTCTGCATAGGGCTGAAGACGACATCGGGATGGTGCCTGTTTAGGCGCAGGCTTGTGAACGGCTCCAGCCAGGAGTCGACCTTGTGCAGATGCACGGTTTGGCTTCCTTCTGGTAGCATCGCCGCTTGTGCCTCACTGGATACGATGAACGTGACTGGATGGAGCTTGGCGAGTGATTCGGCCAGCTCGCTTGAATAGCGGCTGATACCGTCGGGAAAATCAGTCCGGATGTAGCGGGCATCGAAGAACAGCTTCATACTGCCCCATTATAGCAACCGACGCATGGTATAATGGGGCCTATATGAAAATCCTGATCGCGGCCGATCTGCATTGGCCGACAATCAACGGCGTCGCTACGTTCAGCCGTAACCTGGCCCAGGGCCTGGCCGAACGTGGTCACGAGGTGATGGTGATCGCGCCGAGTCAGCGCCGCAGTGGGCGCTCGTATGAGGAGGTCGATGAGAACTATGTCATTCGCCGCACCGCGTCGGTTCCATTCCCCTTCTACCAGAACTTCCGTATCTCGCTTGCTCCCCAGATGGAAGTACGCCGTATCTTCCAAGAGTTCCAGCCTGACGTGGTACATCTTCAGATGTGTCTCACCATCGGTGGCGCCGCCCAACGTTATGCGCTCAAGTACGGCATTCCTATCGTAGCCACCAACCATGCTATCCCCGATAACCTGCTCGACAACCTGCGCTACATGGCACCGATGTCGAAGCCGATCGGCTACGCCATTACCGAATATGGCGTGCGCTTCCACCGCAAGGTCGACTATGTCACCCTGCCGACCCAATCGGCCATTGAGATGTTCGGCGAAGAGCGCCTTAGCGTCCCGGTCGAGCCAGTTTCAAACGGCATCGATCTGTCGAAGTTCACTCCGACCAAACCGAAGGTCGGCTTGCTCTCGAAGTTTCATATACCCGGCAACCGCACCATCATCACGTATGTCGGTCGCACCGATGCTGAAAAGCATCTGTACGTATTGATCGAGGCGTTCGCCCGTACCTTGCACGAAGCAAAACATGAACCGCACCTGCTGATAGTCGGTGCCGGCACCGACCTTGAACGTCTGAAAAACCTCACGTATGAATTACGCATCCATAGTCACGTCACCTTCACCGGTCGCGTGACAGATGAGGAAATCATCCAGCTTCATAAGGTCGGCGACATCTTCGCCATGCCAAGTCCGGCCGAGTTGCAAAGTATCGCGACCCTAGAAGCAATGGCGAGCGGTAAACCCGTCGTCGCCGTCGATGCCGGCGCACTCAAAGAACTCTGCCAGGATGGTCGCAACGGTTTCCTGTGTGAAAAAGATGATGTCAAACAGTTCTCAGATTCATTGACCAAACTGGTCAACGATGAAAAGTTACGGGCGAAGTATGCCGAGGAAAGTCTGGCTATCGCACGTACGCACGACATCGCACACACGCTGGACCGCTTCGAGGAAATCTACGGTATCGTCATCAAGGAAGGAAGCCGTCGACTGCCTCAGCGACTTCTATAGGTCGTTCGTAGTGCAACAGGTGTCCGACACCCTTTATGATGTGCAGACGTGCTCCTAGGGCTTCCTGGAGCCGTTTTTCGGTATGGAGCGGCGTCACGTTGTCGCGATCACCGGTGATGATAAGGGCGTCGAACTTACCGAGCCGAGGCGCGTAATCGACCGCTCCTTTCTTGTTGATATCCTTATGCAGCTGGTAGTAGAAATCGATACTCGAAATATAATCGAGGTTCTTGAAGTGGTGACCATTGATAGTACGGCGCATGGCCGACTCGTTGGTCGTAAGGATGATAGCGGTCGCGATACGGCTGAGTAACCGACTCTT
This sequence comes from uncultured bacterium, assembly GCA_965649685.1. Taxonomy (GTDB): domain Bacteria; phylum Patescibacteriota; class Saccharimonadia; order Saccharimonadales; family Saccharimonadaceae; genus UBA1020. Next base: position 22,485 of record CBFGLU010000007.1, read on the forward strand.
TACGAGACGTGGACCGGCGGCAGGCACGGTCTTGCCCACGAAGTACTGCAGCCGGCCAAGTAACTCACCTATCTTGCGGCTATCAAGATAATTGACCCTTGTGGCTACCGGACTGACGAACACGGTCCGCGGGTGGTATAACTCAGGATCCTGCGCCAACATGCTGGCGGCCACTAATCCGCCCATCGAGTGCGAGACAAGGTACGGCGGCTCCTTCAGTTTCAAGCCTCGGACGAAATCGTTCACTTTCTTCGCCAGTTCATCGATCGTGAACGATTCAAGACCAAGCTCACTCTCACCGAAGCCAGGCAGGTCGGGCACGATGATATGGAAGCGCTTTAGCTCGGGAATGATGTACTGGAACCCTTCATGACTGCCAGTGAAACCATGAATGAAAACCGCGGTCGGCTTGTCCGATTCGTGGTAGGTCCAATAACGGACGTTCTCAAGTTGTTTACTCATCACCCGCAAGTATAGCAAAAATGCTACAATTAACAGATATGATCGCCGATATTTCCATAACCGAAAAGTCATTCGGTCCTAAAGTCCTGATGACCGGGGTCAGGTTTTCGGTCGATGACCGCGAAAAGATCGGTATCGTAGGCCGCAACGGTGTCGGTAAGAGTACCTTGTTCGGCATGCTGGCCGGCACCGATACCGATTTCACCGGTGACGTCACGTATCGACGTGGGCTGCAAGTCGTGGCGACCGCTCAGGAACACCACGGCACCGGTGAGCAGACGGTACTACAGTACGTGTTGGCCGGTTTACCCGAATATGCCGAGCTGTCACATATCGTTGAGACCTATCCGGAATCGATGGGCGACGACATGAAGATGATCGAACGCTACACGGAAGCGCTGCAGCGTTTCGACGACAAAGGTTTCTACCTCATCGAAGGAGATATCGAACGCGAACTGGAAACGTTCCAGCTGCCAGGTGTCGCTCATCGGCCGTTCGCTTCCCTGTCGGGTGGTCAGAAGCGTCTTGTCGAGGTGGTGAAGATCATGCACTCCAAGGCCGACCTGGCGTTGATCGACGAACCCACCAACCATATGGACTATGTGGCCAAGAAGCAGTTCATCGACTGGATGGCGCAGGCGCCGGAAGCGATGCTTATCATCACGCATGATCGTGACGTATTGCAGCGTGTCGACCGGATCGTCGAGCTGAAGGATGGATACGCACAAAGTTACAAGGGTAACTATGATGCATATCTGAAACAGAACGCGCACTCCACCGGTACGGCAATGAACGAGTTCGAGCTGATCGAAAAACGCATCGTCAACCTGAAACAAAAAGTGATCGATTATCAGCGCCTGAAGGAAAAGTCGCGCAACCCCGGCACGATTCAAAAATTCAAACGCCTGGAGGAGACCTCGCGTGCTGAACTGGCCGAACTCCAGGCCAAGGAAAAGCCGACCTTCTGGATCGACAGAGAGTCGGCCGAGAACCTTAATTACAAGGTGGCCAATCAGTATGCCAAGTTCAAGGCAAAGAACATCCGTATGAATTTGAAGGATGAAGGATCGCGCTCCAGCCACGTGCTAGTGAAGGCTGTCGATCTCAGCCTAGGATATGATGAACCACTCTTTCAAGGTGTGAACATCGATCTGCGTGAGGGTGAAGCCATTGAGCTACGTGGCCGTAACGGTGCTGGTAAGACCACGCTGATCAAGCGGTTGCTTGGCGGCACCGGCTCGACCGTGTTCGCCGGTGAGGTATCACTTGATCCGAAGGTGCGTGTAGGCATATACGAACAAGAAGTCTCACCTGAGTACTTTGACCTGCCCTTGAAAGAAGCGATCGAGCGGACGTACCTTGACCGTAACCTTTCGATTTCTGAGACCAAGATCCGTCAGCTTATGAGCGATTATCTGTTCACCGAAGGCGACGGTCATGTGCCGGTTGCGAAGCTTTCCGGTGGTCAGAAAGCTAGGCTGCAGATCATTGCCATGTTGGCGAACGATCCCCAGCTCCTTATCTTGGACGAACCGACCAACCATCTTGACCTGCCAAGTATCGAGGAGCTCGAGGCCGCCTTGAAAAAGTATGCCGGTGCGATCTTGTACGTCAGTCATGACGATTATTTCCGTCGTGCGGTTAAGGCCGAGGTCATACAGATCGGCTAGCGACCGTAGTACGCGATGGCGTGCCGTAGGTCGGCTTGTGAGACACGCCCACGCTCGCCCGTTCGTACGTACTGCTGGAACTTGGCCGTCCGGGCAGCGGCCAGGATGGCTTCGAAGTCGGAGCCGGTCATTCCATCGGTCTGAGCGGCCAGCTCCTTTAGGTTGATGTCGTCGTCGTACGGAATGAACGATGCGGCAAGATGGCGCGGTTGGTCATGAGTAGGTAGGTCGGCTGAAACGTTGAACGACAGCATGGAGCGCAGCATGACGGCTCCCCAGATATCAAGCCGTTCGGCCTCATTCGGAGCAGGCGCACCGATCGGTTCGATTCGGTTCGAGCGTACTAACGAGTCCTCAAGATCCATAATATCGGCGTTGGTCGCCGCGGCGATGATGACGTTAGGATAGTCGGCCGATATGCGGTCGATTTCTTTGTTAAGCATCTTTTTGACGTCGTCGCGCTCACCGCCTCCGCTGGAGCCCTTCTTCGCGATGGCGTCGAATTCATCCATCAGCACGACGATCGGCTCGTCATCCTCGGCTCGCTCGCGTACGGCTGCGAATAGGTCGCGGACATGTTTGCCGGAATTTCCCACCCACATATCGACGAATGAGGTCGAATCGACCGGCATGACCTGTGCGCCTACTTCATGCGCGAAGGCATTGACCAATGTCGTCTTGCCGGTACCAGGTGGGCCGTGTAACAAGAAATGGCGGGGTTTGATGCCGTACATGCGGGCGCCCTCTTGGTCGCGGAACATGTCCGCGATCTCGTAGAGCCGACGTTTGGCATGGGTAAGACCGCCGACGCTATCAAGTCCGAGATTCTGGCTCGTCTCGGTCTCAATAACCGGAATCCCCTGCTCGTTCAGGGCAACCAAAGGGGTCGAAGCTGGTAGTCGGTCCGACGCCTCCGAAGGCTCGTTGATACCGGCGTGGATGGGTGCGCCAATACGGATACCAGGTTTAACCGTTCCGCCGTTCGGAGCCTCACCTAACTCCATGGTTACCGTGTCGATGGCCAATGAGAAAAGCCCGCTGAAATCCCTCAAGGTATCAAAGTGGCGTGGCGGTTCGTTCAAATCAGGATCTGGTTCAAAATCTACCCTGCCTTCAGAGGCGTAATGCAGTTCGCTCAGTCGCTCAAGCCTGAGCTGTACGTGGCAGTTATGTGTGGTGGCTCCGAATTGTACCTGTGCCGCGTGCTGTTCGTTCAGCACTACATAGAAATCATTGCGCTGATGCTTCAGGCGGTATGTCTTCAGGCCTAGTTCCTTCACTTTTTTCCGAAGCTTGGATGCGACGAACCTGTCCCATGGGCCTACTTCCTGACTGTTGACGACGATGGCGTCGAATTCGAAGCTGGCATGAAGCTCGATATCATCGCTGTCTTGGCGGAGGTAATCGATTGAGGCACGCTCGATTGGATAGAGCAACTCTTCTTCGCGGGATTGCCATAGTGTCGTGAAGTCGCTTGTCTCATCTAGGTATTCCTCTAGCGAACGCCCTTGGTTATCAAGGAAGATATCGATATAGCTTCCGCGAATTACGCTGCGACCGTTCTCTGAGAACTCCTCTGGCGACCTCATAGTGTGTCTCACCATACGATAAATCTTTCAGTATGACAAGTGCGCAGCTAAAACTCCGGTCCCAGCCTTGTGATGGCATCGACCAACCTCTCGCCGGTGATGATGGCCACCTTGCCGGTGCGTCCGTACTCGACCCGGCTTTCAGCCATCAAGGTGGCGATTGCGGCCCGCAACTTGGCCTCGTCAAAACCTTCCAGCACGTCAAGGAGCCGTAACGGATCGATCGATGTCATGTCGAGCGGCGGCCATGTCTCGTCGCTCTCCAATCGGTCCTGTTCATACTTCATGAGTATCGTATGCACGGCAAGCATCTCATCGGTGGCGTGGAACGGGCCGATCTCAATGACGACCGGAGACTCGATGCGATCGGCATGTTTTCCCCGGTACGGGTACGATATCGCGTCATGCATGTCGCCCCAAAGCCGGAGCGACATACGCAGGTCGCTACCTACGTTTTCTAACGAGTCGCTTTCATAATTAATCCTGAGGGTAACGATACCCGGTACGGTATCGCCCAAGGTCGTGCCGTCGGTCATGTCATCGATCGTAATTGCGGCGACGAGCTCATTATCGAGCTGGTAAGTCAGGATGTGCGAACCGTCCACCC
>CBFGLU010000008.1:0-26138 GCA_965649685.1 uncultured bacterium
AATACGTCGTCGAGCTGAGAATGTAGCCATTCGACATCACGGTCGTTATGGACGAAATAATCAGCGATGGCGATCGGTCCGCCTTTTTCCAGGTTCTCAATTTCCGACCAGTCGCGTTCGTCGACCTGCTGGCTTGTCATCGGACGCTCCGGACGCTTGGCGAGGCGGGCCTTGCGAAGATGCTTAGGAGTGACGACGGCGACGACGGTCATTTCGCCAGGGAATTCATGTTTCAAGATCTTATACTCGCTCCAGGTATACAGGCCGTCGAGCACGATACGGTGCTGACCGGCGCCGATCAGGTCTCGCACTTCTTTGACGACCCGTTTGACGACGAAATCCTTACCTTCCTTTTCACGAATCTCTTCACGGAAGACCTGCTGGCTCTCCCAGGTTATCTCGATGCCGGCTTCTTGCATGGCCTTGTAGATGATGCCACCGAAGTAAACCTTCGGAACACCGTGGCTGGTCAGATGTTCGACCGCCACACTTTTGCCGCTACCAGCCAGGCCGACGAACGCGACGATCTTCACATGCTCAGAATGACTCATTATCTTTCAGTATAGCAAACATCTCATGCTTGCGGAGGGCCAAGGTTCAAGGCACAATAGGTGGACGATGACTAGGGATAATGAACGAAGTCTGGACCGAGGCTCATTCCTGTATGAGCTGTTGACGGACGAAGGTGTATATGACGCGGACGACTATGTCGACCAACCAACCAAACGTGAGATGGTAAAGTATGCCATCGATGATCTGGTGACACAATCACAGGAATATTACGGCACCAAGAAAACGCAGATCACGCGCAACGTCGGGCGGGCGGCGTTCCTCCATTCGTACATAGCCGGTGAAGACGAGGAAGGCCTGCGTCAGGTCATTGCCGAACTGGGCTGGACCCGCGGACATAACGACCTTGACGCGCTGGCGGTTTCCAGTCTGACCGCGTATCCGAAGCTGCTGCGCGAAATCGCTAAGGCGCAGCATACGCCGGCCGAACTGGAGCTTTCCGAGATGGAGCTACCTGAAGCAGATTTGGATGAAAGCATCCTGGATGCGATCGAACGGGGCAGGATACCTCGTGGGTACGGCGGGATGCTGCGGCTATATATGGGCCGTGTGGACGCACCGGCCAGTACGCCGCCCGAGGTGTTGCATGCCGTCTACTCTCAGGCGGGAGGTAAGCTGAAGATCGACATGACACGCCGGCAGAAGGTGAATGACATGACGCCTCAGCTCAGCAAGGGGTTCCTGTTCCTGGAGCGCTACGTGGCCGGGTTCGATATGGGCACGATCGCGCAGGAGGAATATCCCGTCGCGAAACGAAGTGAAGAAGGTCTGGCCGAGGCCATCCGTCGTGTCGAGGTGCTGATGGCGCATGCGCTTGAAGAACTCTATCGCTAGCGACGACGCACAAGGGGGTATACTAGGCATATGACCAAACGCTTGGTACTAATCGACGGAATGAGCGTGTTTTACCGCGGCTACTACGCGATGCCTGGATTGAGCCTGCCTGACGGCACGCCGACCGGGGGCGTGTACGGTTTCGCCAGTATCGCCATCGAGATCATCAAGAAACTTGAACCTGATTACGTGGCAGTCGCCTGGGACAAAAGTAAGACAGCCACCAGTAAGCGTAAGGAAATCTATGCCGACTACAAGGCCGGTCGTACCCGGCCGCCGGAGGATTTCTTCGCACAGATCCCTTTGCTGCATGACCTACTGGACAGTTTCGGCTGGCCGCTTCTGGAAATGGACGACTATGAAGCCGATGACATCATCGGTACCATTTCGGTGGCCGCGAAAGAAAAGGATATCGAGACCTGTATCGTCAGCGGCGACTACGACATGATGCAATTGCTCAACGGCCACGTCAGCGTCTACATCACCAAGAAAGGTAGCGAGTTACTTCATTTCAACGGCCAGGCGTTCGAGGAAAAGTACGGTGTGAGTACGCACCAGTTCGTCGACTATAAGGCGTTGGTGGGTGACTCGAGCGATAACATTCCCGGCGTACGCGGTATCGGACCGAAGGCGGCCCAGGCGCTGCTTGGCGAATACGAGACGCTCGAAGGCATTTACGATCACATCGATGAACTAAGAGGTGCGCAGAAACTAAAACTGGAGGCCGACAAGCAGAACGCCTTCATGAGCCGTGAGTTGGCACGTATCTTCTGCGACGCGCCCATTGAGCTGGATTGGAAAGAGGCGGATATCAACCACACCGACCTGCCGGCCGTCGCCACCAAGCTGAAGGAGTTTGAATTCCATTCACTCATCAGGCGGTTGCCGAAGCACATGCAGCAGGAAGCCGATACCAGCCTTTATTTCCATGAGGCCGACGAAGTCAACCTGATCGAAGGTGCCTGGCCGCAGCAGGTCGCCATCGACGGCCCGTTCGTGTTGCATGCTCATGAAGGTGAGCTGTGGGCGTCATTCGATGGTCAGACCGTGGCACATACGCCTATCGCCGGCATCGACAAGAGTTTCTGGCGGGCGGTCGAATTCGGCACGGTCATCAGCTACGACGTGAAGGCGCTGTATCATACGTTGGCGGCACACGACGTGACGGTCCGCTTCAGCGACCTGCACGACATCCGTCAAGCCGCGTTCTTACTTGATCCACTCAGGCGCGACCGCAGTCTGAACGGTCTGATCGGCGGTGAGCTGGCCGGTCCGTTGGAAGAAGTGGCGGCCATGCGCCAGATCTATGGCTGGCAGGTAAAGGCATTCGAGGAAAAGCCGAAGGTGAAGGATATCGCGCTGAAGTTCGATTTTCCGCTCATCTACCATCTGTTCCGCATGGAGCATCGCGGCATCAAGCTCGATACCTCGCTGCTGAAATCGATGAGCAAGGAGCTGGGAGACAAGCATACGGCCCTCGAGCAAGAAATGTATTCACTGGCCGGTCGCGAGTTCAACATCGGTTCGCCGGCCCAGCTTTCAGAAGTGTTGTTCGCCGATCTGAAACTGCCGACAGCCGGTATCAAAAAAGGAAAGACCGGTTACAGCACGGGCCAGAAGGAACTGGACAAGCTGCGCGGCCTGCATCCTATCGTCGAGCTGATCGAACAGACCCGTGAGCTGGCGAAACTGAAGAACACGTACGTCGACACATTACCTGAAATGGTCGACGACCAGTCGCGTCTTCATACCACGTTCAACCAGGACGTCGCCGCAACCGGACGACTTTCCAGCACTAGCCCGAATCTTCAGAACATTCCGATTCGTACCGAAGCCGGCCGCAAGATCCGTGAAGCCTTCGTGCCGGAGCAGGGTAACGTCTTCGTTTCGGCCGACTACTCACAGTTCGAACTTCGGCTGGCCGCCGTGTTGGCGGACGACGCGGAACTGATCGATGATTTCAACGGCGACCTCGACATCCATACCAAGACGGCCAGCGACGTCTATGGCATCCCGATGGATCAGGTCACCAAGAATCAGCGCCGCGATGCCAAAGTCATCAACTTCGGCGTGCTGTACGGCATGGGGCCGCACGCCTTGGCGCAGAACACCGGCATGACGTTCGGTGATGCCAAGAAATTCATCGACATGTACTTCGAACTGCGCAAACCGATCCGTAAGTTCATCGACGACACGCTTGAGAAAGCCAAGACGGAAGGCTACGTCGAGACGTTCCATGGCCGCCGCCGTCCGACGCCCGACGTCAATTCTTCCAACTTCATGGTGCGTGAGGCGGGTAAGCGGGCCGCTGCTAACATGCCGATCCAGGGTACCGAAGCCGACCTGATGAAGCTGGCCATGATCAAGGTAGATGAAGAGATGGGTGAACTGGGCGAACAGGTGCTACAGATCCACGACAGCATTCTGGTGGAATGTCCGGAAAAGAATGCCGAAAAGGTAGGCAAGATATTACAGGAGACGATGGAACATATCGCACCGGAACTCGGTATCAAGCTGAAGGTTGACGTACATGTGGGAAAGAACTGGGGGGAGGTGTAATGGACGATAGGACGACTCTAGCTGCGTTTCTAGAAACGGCGGAGTACCTGGTACTTGCCGTGACGCTCGATGACGGCACGCCGTGGGCGACGCCGGTAAAGATTCAGGCATGGGACGGTCAGGCATTCGAGTGGGATTCGAAAGTGGATACGCTGCATTCTCAGGCGATTATGAAGCGACCCGAAGTAGCGCTCAGCGTTTTCTCTACCGCGGAGATGGCCGGAGGGCATTATGGGTTCTATGCGCAGGCCAGGGCCGAACTGGTGCGTGAGGACGAACGAGGTTTTGGTCGCTGGCGTGCCGTCGTCACCAAGGCGTGGGTGAACGACCATACGTTCCAAAAGCGTGAGGTCACACTTGGTTAGTCACTGGCGCCGATTCGTACCGCATGCCCGGGTGGAGCCAGCACGCACGGTGGTGCCAGCGAGCGGCATGCGTCTTAGCACGGTGCGTAGTCTGGAAGATGCGAACAGGTTCATCGACGAGTTGAAAGCGATGGGTGAGCCGTTGACCCCGGAGCAGCAACTTGAATACCTGCGTACTCTCCTGCTAGCGCAGACGCCGCGTGCAGCCCGCGCGCAGACGCAGATGGACCGTCACAGGCACGGGTACCATCACCGCGAGAAGCGTCTGTTCGAACTGATCGATTTCAACGATGCCTTCGTCGCCTTGACGTTGGCGACACCGACTCACCAGTTGCCTGGGCTGGCCGCTCGGTTGTGGGATGAGATGTCGCACTTCTGCCGACGTCTGAAAACACCGATGTTCAGCCGTGACCAGTATGATGCCATCGTACGGGGACTTTCGCGGGAGATCGCCGTCTTCAAAGCGGCGGAATCGGAAGGCTTCAAGGTGCATATGACCAGTCGGGTGGAGGATGCGTTCGGTATCGACATGGTCATCACCGACCCGACGACAGGTAGAGAGCTGAACATCGACTGCAAGACGCCTTCGGCGTTTCGTTACCGCCTGGAAGACCTTATCAAGGAGGGGCGTATCACCGAAGATGAGCTGCTACAGGCCGATCAGGACGACTTCCTGACGGTGTCGCAGCGCCGGGCCCGTGACGGTATGACCGTGCCGGTGACGCTGCTCTGTATCCGGTCTGATACGCTTGGCGAGATAACCGACTTCACGTTCGACGAGCCCGCCAAGCTGACCAAACTGCTTGGCCGGGTGCTTGCTACCGTCGTATAAAAAACGCTTGTGTTTTTATAAGACGAAGCGCATGATAGGGGCACTATGCGTAGGTTCGAAACGGAACATATCGAAGACGAAGATATTTCCCGGCTACTACGCGGCCTCGACTCCCGGACGCTCGAACTGGCGCTCGACGATGAAAAGTACCAGCGCGTCAGCCGTTTCCATGAACTGGTTTACGGGAGTGAACCGATCGCGGTGGAGTTCGACGATGAAACGGCGGAGTACCAACAGCCGGCGTTCAGCGCCCTCAGCCTGGGCGGTCAGCTGATCGGAGCCCGTCACCGCAAGACGACGATTGGCGAGATCACACCGCTTGAACGACACTATGCCATCGTGACAGGTTCGCTTCATTCGGATCAGATCGATGAGTGGCGTGTGGTGCCATGGCGTAGCCTGGAGCATGACCAGGGCTTGGAGCTTACGATTGAGCCGGCCGTCGCACCACCGAACCTTTCGGTCGTCGCGCAACATGATTCACCGCATGAGCGGGCGCTCGCGGAAGCGGCCCGTCAGCTCGAGCAGGAACGGCTCCGTTTGTTGACGACCCGGGTACTGATCGGGCGTCAGGCATGGAAGCTCCTTGGGGCGGGTTTCGTCGAGGAGCCGCTGCAGGGGACATATGGGCTGCAGCAAACGGTCAGCTATGCGCGACAACGTGGTTTCACTCCGCGATCTTCTTCTGTACAGACCTCCGCACCAGAGGTGGAGCGTGTTGACATATATAGCTAAAAATGTTAGAATCCAGTTATGCAACGAAGTAATGGCGCCCGTCTTTTCCCACTTTTTATCATTCTGATCGTCGTCGCGTTAGTCATCGCGGCCATCATCTCAATCGGCCGAGCCGTTTTCAACAGTGGCGATACCACATCTGACGAAACCGTCGTCGTCGACCGCGGCCGTGAGGCACTCCTTAAGGTAGACCAAGCCCGCAGCGTCGCCATGACCGTCCGTGGTCCGATCGTGGCCGAGGAGAACTTCCAGTCGTACCGGGTGACCGTATCACCTAGTGAACGTACCATGGATGTCTTCAAGGGATACCTGGAAGAGCGCACCGACGGCAAGGAACTGGGCAACAACACCCGTGCCTATGAACAATTCGTGTATGCACTCGATAAAGCCAACATGATGAAGGCCAACAACAAGGCTGATGACGAGGGAATCGACGACCTGCGTGGCATCTGTGCCAGCGGCTACGTCTACGAGTTCGCCGTCTTGAACAATACCCAGGAAGTAGAGAAGCTGTGGACCTCGAGCTGTGAAGGCTCGAAAGGTACGCTGAACGCATCGAAGGAGCAGCTGTCCGACCTATTCCTTGGCCAGGTGCCAGGTTCGAACGATCTTATCCCGTTCCGCCAGTCGCCACTGCTGCGATTTTAACCTCACCCTGAACTGCTTTATAATGAGTGCATGATACGTGCACTCATTTTCGATTGTTTCGGGGTACTGTACTGGGATCACATCAACCGGATGTATAACTTGGTGCGGCCCGACCAGTTCCGCGAACTGAGCGATCTGATCCACGCCTGCGACCATGGCTTCATCACCAGTGATGACCTGGTAGGTGCCATCGCCGACCTGGCCGGCATCAGCAGGGAAGCGGTCGCCGCCGTCATCCGCGAGAAACATACCCGTAACGACGAATTGGTCGCTCGGGTCGAAAAGCTGAGAAACGACTATAAGACGGCCATGCTGACCAATATGGGATCTGAGACGCTCGATACCATCTTCAACGAAGAAGAACGCGCCCGGCTGTTCGATGCCGTGGTGGTGTCTAGCGAGGTCGGTCTGATCAAGCCGTCGCGCGACATCTTCGAGTACACGTTGGAGCGCCTCGGGGTGCAACCCGAGGAAACGATCTTCATTGACGATCGACCGGTCAATATCGACGGCGCCGAACGGTTGGGCATGAAAACCATCCTGTTCGCGACCAACGAGCAGTTCGAGCGTGAGCTGAAGCGGTTGACGGAACCGGCGCATGCCTGAGCTGCCGGAAGTCGAAACCGTCCGTCGGGGCCTGTCGTTATTGATCGTCGGCAAAGAAGTATGCAGCGAGACGCACGACTGGCCGAAAGGTTTCCCGAACACGCCGGAGGACGTGCAGGAGTTCCTACTGGGAGCCACCGTCACGGCAGTGCGCCGTCGCGCCAAGGTGCTACTGATCGACCTGTCGAGCGGCTATACGGTGGTAACGCACCTGAAAATGACCGGTCAACTGGTATTCCGCGGCGACGAAGTATTCGGCGCGGGGCACCCTAACGAATCACTCATCGGTCCGTTACCGGACCGTTCTACCCGTGTCGCGATAGAATTCACCGATGGCAGCAAGCTGTTCTTCAACGATCAGCGTAAGTTCGGTTGGATGAAGCTCTACCCGACGGTCGAAGTAGAGAATATCGACTTCATGAAGAAGGTCGGCCCAGAACCACTGGAAGACGAGTTCACGCCTAGCCAGTTCCGCGACCGTTTCCGGCGTCGTGCCCGCACCAGCATCAAGGCGGCGCTGCTTGATCAGACGGTGGTGGCGGGTGTGGGTAATATCTACGCCGATGAAAGCCTGTGGGGCGCCCGGATCGATCCACGCCGGCTGGTGGCCGACGTGACCGAACCGGAGTTCGGATTGCTGTTCCATGAACTGCGCGCTGTCATGAACCTCGCCATCGAAAAAGGCGGCAGCACCGATAAGAATTACGTCAACGCCGAAGGGAAGCGGGGCAGCTACATGGATTTCGCCCGCGTGTTCCGTCGCGAAGGCCAGGCCTGTCCACGTTGCGGTGCCACGATCGAGAAAATCAAGCATGCCGGCCGAGGCACGCATTTCTGTGGCCAGTGCCAACGCTAAGAAGCCGGTCTGGCAACGTGCTACCATAGATAACATGAAGAGAGTGGGTGGGATACGACGAAACGGTTTCACGATCGTGGAGCTGCTCATTATCATCGTGGTCATCGCCATAATCGCGGCGATAACCATCGTCGCGTTCAACGGCGTCCAGCAGCGGGCCGAGAACACCAAGACGCATCAGGCGGTCAGCCAGTTCACGAAAGCGCTGACGCTGTACGCCCAGGAAAATGCCGTCTATCCAACCCCGATCTCACCGGGCGGCTGGTATTGCTTGCCGGTTGACTCGACCTATTGTCTGAGCAGTTCGAACAGCCCGACGCCGAGTTGTTTCGGTCTGAACCTGACCAACTATCCGCATACGACGTTCTACTCGATGCTGAACACGGTTGTGAAAAGCCTGCCACAGGTCAGTAACAAGCCGACGGAATGCAGTAACGGCCGTACCTTCTTAGGTGCCGTCGCCCGTATCTATAACGATGGTCATGATGCCCAGATACATTTCGGACAAGCGGGCGACGTCAGCTGTCCGTCGGTATCCGGCACTTCATCGGGCGGCAGAAGCGTCGAGGTGAATACGACACGCTGCGTCGCCACGTTACCGACGCTACCGTAAGCGTCTAGGCGGTAGGCGGGGCGAAAGGATATTGACAAATAGCGCTATTTAGTGTAGTATAACGCTTATGAATAACGAACGCCCTCGTCTGACTCATGAAGGTTCGATACCAGAGGGAATCCGACATGCGCTTGGCCAGCAGGCGATAGTCCGCTCCGAGAACAGGCCGTATGCACAGGATCAGCTGGCGACGGTAGTCCTACCACGCGAACAAGCGACCGTGGCGTATGAGAATACTGAAGCTGGAGTTGGGGCGACGACCGAACAGTATGCGGAATTCGATGAGACTCCTGACGGGCAGCAGATACGGCAGCTATGGCATCAGTTGCAGACCCTAGAGGCCAGCCTTAGGCTGCAGCTAGGTTACAACGTTCCCGTACCGTCGGAAGGTTCGGCACGACCTGAAGGTCTTGGTGAACTGGGCGCGTTGCGCCAACTTCGTGAATGGGCCGTGGACACTCAGCTTGATCGCAGCGTGTTTGAGGCCGACGATCTTTCTAACGATGTACTACGTGAGGCGCTGGAAGCCGTGAATGCGGCGCAGGCCGAGATGCTTCACCTGAGGGATGAACTTATCGTGCATCCGGAACTCCGCACGACACGCGACGTGACGGTGCGCCGCAATGGTCGTGACGGTATGCCTGATTACATGGAATCGGGATGGCAGGTAGCTTCAGTCCGTGGTGACGGCAAGCTGATCCTTCAGTCGGAAGCGCAAAAACTGCGCAAATCTGCGACGGTTGACGAACTGCTTTCGTGGCAGAACCAGGCTGAGTAGACGACAGAATCATCACGCCGCGGCCTCATGGTAAAAACATTTGACGCGCAAGCATAAGCGGTGCTACACTACACCCAATCTCTAAAATAGAAAGGGTATAACACTGGTCATGGTACGTACCATACAACAAAAAGCAAAGGTCGCTACCTGGGTATTGGTCGTGGCGGCCGTTGCCGCCGCGCCGATCACCGCTTCGGCAGCGACTTCTTCGGCAGGTACGACCATCGAAGCGACCGTCAACTCGGTCATCAGCGTGACTACCTCGACCAATGTCGCCATCAACCTTACTCCGACGCCTGGCGGAGTGGTCAGTAGCTCGAGCGACACCGTTACGGTCAATACCAACAATACGGCAGGGTATACCCTGACATTGGCAGATGCCGATGCAACTACCAGTTTGGCAAGCGGTGGCAACACGATCGCCGCCCACGCCGGCACACAGGCAGCTCCGACAACTTTGGCCACCAACACCTGGGGTTACCGCGTCGTCGGGGTCGGTGGATTCGGCGCTGGTGCGTACTCAGCCGAAACGAACAACACCTCAAGCACCTCGACCTGGGCAGGTATGCCTGCGACAGGCTCACCAAACACTCTGAAGACTACTTCCAGTACGGCAGCCAATGACGTGACAACCGTCTGGTATGGCGTTAAGGTCGATTCGTCACAGCCGAACGGTGTCTATAGCGACACCGTCACCTATACCGCGACGACCAACTAGTATGCAGGAAAGGTTATTACCGATGTCATGGCGGCTCAGCGCCGGTCTTTTGACGGCGTTATGTGCCATCTCATTGCTGTCAGGTACGGCCGCGGCGGCTGAAGCCACGCTTCCGCCAGAGAGCATCACGCTTTCACCGGTCAGTAAGCGGTTTGAAATCAAGGCGGGTGCCACCCGTCAGGACAGTTTCACGGTCATCAATGACGGCCGGGTCGCCTATGATTTCATCGTGTATGCACGACCGTATTCGGTCAAGGACGAATCGTATACGCCTGACTTCTCGTCGAGCGTGCAGAATGCCGATGCCTACCGCTGGGTGCAGTTCGAGCGGTCATCATATCGTTTGGAAGCAGGTAAGTCGGTAGAGGTGAAGTTTACCGTACGTGTGCCCGAGGACGCGGCGCCCGGCGGTCATTATGGCGTCCTTTTCGCGGAAACCCAACCGGTCAGCGAAACGAACGGCAACGCGGTCGAGCGTCGGAAGCGGGTCGGGTCCATTCTGTATGCGACGGTTGATGGGGACATCATCACCGGGGGCAAATTGCTCTCTACATCAGTACCTTTGCTACAGCTGAATGCACCGCTATCTACCCACCAGCGCATAAAGAATAGCGGTAATACCGACTTCTTGGTAACGACTTCGATGAAGGTATCGGACATGTTCGGGGGCGTGAAGTTTAAGAGCGAGCGTCAGGTGGCGGTGTTGCCCGAGACGACACGTGATATCGCCGTGGAGTGGCAGGACGTGAATTGGCTTGGGCTGTACAAGGTAGAGCTTGAGAGCCGATTCCTCGACACGACTGAACGTTCGTCCCACTATGTCTTGATGATGCCGCTCTGGGTCTACCTCGTAGCCGGCCTGTTACTTGGAGCACGGGTCCTGTATGCCGTTTCGCAGCACCGCCGCAGTCGTTAGTCGCAACCTGGCCGCATCGCTGGTGGTAGGAGTCGGACTGCTGACGTTCGGAGCCGCTGATAACGTGCGGGCGGTTGATACCGGTGTCAACGCGGTCATATGCGGTCAGGATGCACCCGGTGCCAGTATCGACATCACCCAGCCGAACGATGACAGCATCGTGAACCAGCCGGCTTCGACTTTCCGTGGCACGGTCGCGAACGCGACACAGATCGAAGTAGAGATCGACGGCCAGTATGATTCTACCGTGACCATCGCCTATAACCAGGCGACGTTCGCGATCGACCTCAGTTTGACCGAGGGCACGCATACCGTCAAGCTCACGGCCAATGATGTCTGTCAGGTGAAGAATGCCAGCGATAGCATCGTCATCACGTATCAACCGGTAGATGAACCGAGCGATGGGGGCAGCACTCCGACGGATGTCGATGGTGGTACCGTGGTGGATCCCGACGGTCCTGCACCTACTCCAAGCGATGGCCCGTGGTTTGAACGTAGCCCGCTACTGAAGGGCGTCACGGAGTTCGTGGCTGATGTCGGGCGTCTATTGGGCATCGATCGGCCGTTCGTGGGTGACGGCCCCGTACTCGGCATTATCCGGACGACCTCAGTGCTCGGTGCACTCTTCGTCATAGCCATGGCGGGGGCGTTGGCACCGTGGGTGCAGCAGCGCGTCCCACGGCTCAGAAGCCCGTTCGGTATGACCACTACGGCATCGCATCGTCTGGTGACCTGGCTGCTACGCCTGTCGGCGTTTATCGTCATCGTACTCGCCAGTCTCGTGTGACGGTACGGTATAATAAGCGCATGAAGAGGGGAGTCGTCTGGGCGTTGGTGGCCACGCTGCTTGGTGTCGGTAGCATGAGCGTGCATGGCACCACCTTTACGAGCCCTAATTTCTCCATCAACGGCAGCATCGGCGACAGCAGTGCTGGTGCGCAGACCTCGACCAATTATCAGATGGTTTCGGCGGCCGGTGAATCGATCGCCGGTGAATCGGCCAGCGGCAGCTACAAGCTGGCCCAGGGATACGTGGCGACGCTGGAGAATTCCTTGCAACTCGCGGTTCAGCCGAACGGCCTGATCGGGCATTATTCTTTCGATCAGAACGTCGGTACGTCGGTGCTCGATGACAGCGGTAATGCGAACGCCGCCAGCTTCGTCGGCACGCCGACCTGGACCACCGGCAAGCTTGGCAGTGCGTTGACGGGCTTCAGCACCTCGAACTATCTCGATGCCGACTATGATACGACCTACAATGTCGCGAACCTGACGGTCTGCTCGTGGCTGAACCTCACGAACCCTTCCACCAACCCAATGGCAGTTGCGCGGTCAAAAGGTGCGCCCGACGCAGACGGCATGTGGTCGCTCGGATTCAACGCCGGCAGTACGCCACGTGCCCGTATCTATTTCAACGGCTCAAACCATGTCTTGAACGGCTCGACGGCGTTGGGTACCGGCAGCTGGAACCATGTCTGCTTCACGTATGATGGCGGTGATTTCGTCTTATACGTCAACGGAAGTGAGAATGACAGACTGACGCTGAACCAGCCACTCGGTTCATTGACCCAGCCACTACGTATCGGGGTCATCAGCAATGGTTCGCAGCCGTTCGACGGTATCGTCGACGAGGTGAAACTGTTCGGTCGTGCCTTGGCGGGGCATGAGGTCAAGGCAGAGTATGACGCTAGTTCGGCCGGTCTGCCGACGGGACTCGCATTTGCGGATGGCGTTACCCCGGGCCAGTCACAGACGGCCAGCTATGACACGATCATCCAGACTTCCGCGGCCGGATACGGGCTGGCAATCAGCCAAAACGCCAATCTGACGAATGGAGGTAACAGCATCGCGGCCGTTTCTGGCAGCATTGGCAGCCCCGTCAGTTGGAGTGAAGGCAGCACGAAAGGCTTGGGATTCACGCTGTATGGTACGAATGCGACGGCGATACCCGGGGTGTGGAGCGGGGGGAGCAGCTATGCGGCGTTGCCCGCTTCCGCCACGACGTTCTATAACCGCACCGGCCTGAACGGCGGGGCGAAGGACACGGTCAACCTACGGTTACGGTTGGACGTGCCGTCTAGCCAGCCCAATGGCACTTATAGTAATCAGATGGTCATTACCGGGACGATGACCCCATGAGACGATGGCTGGCTGGAGCATTCCTGGTGCCATTGTTCGCACTGCTGCCACTGGCTGGTGACGCTCAAGCGCTTGGATTAAAGATCGCACCGCTCGAATACCGTACCACGCTGAAAGAGGACGAACGTCAACGAGGTTTCATCGATATCAGCAACCCGTCCGCCCAGGCAGTGAACGTCGTCACATCGGTGCAGGCATTCCGTCAGATCGATGATGACGGGGGGCTGCGTTTCTATGACGATGCGCGGATCGAAGCCGGTATCAGACCGGAGCTGGATCGGTTCACGCTGGGGCCGCGCGAAGCGATTCGCGTCTACTTCACGGTCGATGGCGCTAAATTACCTGAAGGCGATGTCTTTGCCGCCGTCTTTTTCTCGACCGCACCGGCTCGGCAGGGTGAGGGGATAGGACAGGTGGTACGGGTTGGCACGTTGCTATCGATCGTCAACCATACGCCTGGCGAGCGCAAGGCGGTCATTACCGATCTTGAACTCCCATTCTTCCAGCTCGGTGATGATATCCAAGGTAACTACCGCATCAGAAACACAGGAAGCCACACCGGGGGCTTTTATCCTCAGGTAACATTGGCCGCCTGGATCGGGGGTGGTGAGCGTCGTCAGGACAGCGTCCTGGTGTTCGGTGGGAACACGCGTACGAACGAGTTCGAGCTGTCAGCCGGTTTCGGCTTAAAACGCGTCAGCGTAAGTTACGGTGGTAGTGAGCGGAGCGGTTGGGTGTTGCTACTGCCGCCATGGTTCATCGGCGTCGCCAGCATCGTGCTGCTTATCGTAGGCTTCGAGGCTGCCCTGTGGCACCGTCGTCGCTTGAAACGCCGTAAGGCCGCTACTACTGTAAGCCCTTGAGTTTTATTAGAAGCATAAGTATAATTTCGCCCAAGCCATAGCCTGTGTGAGGCGGGGCGAATAAAGAGCAGACAACATGCAAAAATCTGACAACCTGCGAAAAGGTAGCGCGGCGTTCCAGCGACCCGTGGCTCTTCTGCGTGGTCTGCTATATGGCGTGCTGTGTGCCATCAGTCTTTATTCACTGCCTGCCTTCGCGGCTACCACGTTACCGACGAAGATGAACTTCCAGGGCCGTCTGACCAACTCGGCCGGCAACATCCTGACGAACGGCACCTATAACATGCGTTTTAAGATCTACGACACGGCCAGCGGCGGTTCGGTGCAGTGGAGCGAAGACCGGTTGGTCTCGGCGGGGCAGGGCGTCACTGTCAGTAACGGTCAGTTCAGTGTGCAGCTCGGCAGCGTCTCATCGTTGCCAGCCTCGATCTTCGCCTCGAACAGTCGGTATTTCGAAGTCGAGTTGCCGACGCCAGCCACGGCTACCTCTAGCAGCCCAAGTTGGACGGAAGGACCGATGTCACCTCGTAATCAGTTGGCAACCAGTGCCTACGCGTATAATGCCGAAACCTTGGACGGTATCGACGGTTCATCGTTCGGACAGCTGAGCACGGCGAACACCTGGACGAATACCAATACCTTCCGACCAAGCAGTAACTCAACCAGCTCCTTCGCTATTCAGGCATCAGACTCGACCAACCTGCTGATAGCGGATAGTAACAACAGTCGGGTCTATATAGGTAACTCGACCGCCGATTCGACCGGCGTGGTGTTGGTGCTCGATACGAAGAATACGGGGGGCGATCCGACCGGTGTCGATGGGGCGATGTATTACAACTCCAGTTTACGCTCATTCCGCTGTCATCAAGGTGGGGCATGGCGGGCATGTATCGGTGGATTGGTAGCGTCTAACATCGGTACCTCTACGCTTTCAAATACGAGCACGTCAGAATTCGTATTTCCGAATACGTACACCATACCGGCTAACAACTGTGTACCTGGCAGGGTGTACCGCGTGACCGCGCGCGGCACCTACTCCGCACCTGCGCTGCCGCCGAACGTTACCGTACGGCTGAAAGCTGACACTATCACGTTGGCGGCAACCGGTGCGGTCGGTCTTTCGTCGGTGAGTGATCGTCAATGGTCACTAAACGCTGACGTCATCTGTCAGACGACGGGCGTAACAGGTACCGTTGAGGCCGCCGGTACGTACATACGTTCAACCGGAGTCAACGCGGCCAACATGTCAGAAATGGTGAATACGGCTGCCGTTACTATCGATACGACCGTCGCTCAGACCCTGCAGATGAGCGTGCAATGGGGTGGCGGTGGCGGTACGAGTACGCAGACCTTGCGACAGTTCACCGTCGAGGCGATGGGTCCGTAAGCTAGAGTGC
Organism: uncultured bacterium; assembly: GCA_965649685.1. Taxonomy (GTDB): domain Bacteria; phylum Patescibacteriota; class Saccharimonadia; order Saccharimonadales; family Saccharimonadaceae; genus UBA1020. The sequence continues at coordinate 15,430 of CBFGLU010000008.1, forward strand.
TATTATGATACGAAGGTAGGTACAAGAGAATGGAATTCGTAGGTCCAAATCCGCGCATGAAGCGTCCGGCGCAGGCTTCACAGCCCAAACGACGCTCGTTCAGTGAGTGGCCAGTCTGGCAACGCATCGGTTTACTGCTGGCAGTGATCGCTCTGGGAGCGGCTGCCATCTGGTACGGTCTGAACGCTACACCGGCCCAACCACGGGCCGACAGGTACCAGGCGGTCTTCCTAGAGAACGGCCAAGTGTATTTCGGCAAGCTGAGCCGTATCTCTGCTGAATATGTGCAGCTCGAACACGCCTATTACAACAAGCAGCAGGCCTTACCTGAAGATATGACCGACGAGGCCGTCGATGCACTGGCGGCGAACGTCGCCCTTGCCAAGGTTGGCAGCGAGACCTATGGTCCCGAGAATGAAATGCAGATCCGTGCCGACCAGATCCTCTTCTGGCAAGATCTGGCCACGGACAGCAAGGTCGCCCAGGCCATCAGGCAGCAGCCGTAGGTATCGGCTGCACGGTTTCTCGGGTACAATAAGGTACCAGTGATAGAGTTATTGACCGGTGAGAACGCATTTGAGCTGAACCGCGCCGTGAAGCGGCGTCAAGCGAGCTTCGCGGGTGAAATCGAGCGGTACGAAGGCAGCGACCTGACATCCGAGCGGATGGCAGATCTTGTGGCAGGGCAGACATTGTTCGCCAGCGACCGGCTGGTACTCATTGATACGCCGAGCGCGAACGGCGAGCTTTGGCAGCAGCTGCCCGAGTGGTTGGCACGAGCCGCTGATAGCACGCACCTCATTCTGGTAGAGGCCAAGCCAGACAAACGCACCGCCACCTATAAGTGGCTGAAGAAACACGTGAACCTCGAGGAGTTCACTGCCTGGACGACGCGTGACACGGCCACGGCCGAAGAGTGGCTGCGCCAAGAGGCGGGCAGGCTTGGCTTCACGTTGACCCATCAGATCGCACGATTGCTCGTCGCCCGGGTCGGATTAGACCAGTGGCAGCTGTACCATACGCTCGAAAAGGTAGGACTGCTATCTGAAATAACGGAAGAACGCGTCATCGCCATTACGGACGCACGACCCGATGAGAATGTCTTCGAACTGTTCGATACCGCGCTTCGTGGTGATACGGCGCGTCTCGCCGAGATGGTACGGCAGCTTGAGCAGACCGAAGACCCGTACCGCGTATTCGGTTTGCTGAGTGGTCAGATCGTTCAGCTGGCCGCCCTGGTGTTAGGTCGCGGTAAGAACGTCGCAGGCGACCTGGGAGCGTCACCGTTCATGTTGAACAAATTATCAGCTCAGGCGGTTCGTCTTAACCAAACGCAGGTACGGGAAATGCTTCAGCACGCCGCATATGCCGATCGCCGGCTCAAATCGACATCGGCCGACCCCTGGTCGTTGATAGAGCATATGCTTTCACGCCTGGCCCAGGTATAATAGCCGGTAATGGGCAGATACGTCTCCAAAGCCTTTACGATCGTCGAACTTCTGATCGTCATCGCGGTCATCGCCGTGTTAGCGCTTATCGCCATCGTGACGTATAACGGCATTCGTGACCGGGCCGATTACACTGTGGCCCGGACCGACATGCGCACGTTCGGCGAGACGGTCAAGCTGTTCGTGGTCGACAACAACCGCTATCCGACCAGTGCGGGCGACTTCTCGTATATCTTGGTCGAGGCCGACCTATACGACTCAACCCGCACGCCGAGTAAAAGTTATGCCATTTGCGCCAACCATGAGGGATATGCGTTCGTCGCCTGGGAGCCGGTCATCACGGCTTACAAGAATGGTGACATCCTATATCTGATTTCGGAAGACGGAGGCCAGGCCGAGCATGTGCTGACCAACTCGTCACTTTCGAGTGATCCGAACCGGGTCGACAAAGTCTGTGATCAGGTCTATCCGGTCGCCACGTTCGAAGACTGGACGTTCAACGTTCCTTAATAGAAAATACCCTCCGTAAGCGAGGGTATTTAGATGGTTTGCCGAAGAGGGAAGGCTACTTCTTCGCAGCCGGTTTCTTGGCTGGAACAGCTTTCTTCGCAGCAGGCTTCTTAGCAGGTGCCTTCTTCGCGGTAGCCGGCTTAGCTGGAGCGGCCTTGGTAGCAGCAGGCTTCTTCGCAGCTGGTTTCTTGGCAGCTTCAAGCTTCACGCCGGCAGCCTTGGCAGCGGCGGCCAGGTTGGCCTTACGGCGGGCAACCGTGTTCTTGTGCAACAGGTTCTTCTTCACGGCCTTGTCAAATTCGCTGTGAGCTTTGGCCAGGGTCTCGGCCGATGGCTTAGCTTCGAACGCCTTGACGGCGGCCTTGATGGCACGCTTGGTGGCGACGTTGCGTTCGCGGCGGACTTGGGCCTGCTTAACACGCTTGATGGCTGACTTGATGATTGGCATTGAAACGGTTTCCTTTTAACTTGTCGTTGATATTGCTAGTCAGGGGTGAATTATAGAGGAAAATGGCCCGCTTGTAAAGGGTTAGGGCACCGGCGGAGACCAGGGGTCGTCAGGGGAGGGAAAAAAGTTGACGTGTAAGAAACGCTTATGGTACAGTAATGACAATAATTCCACCTAAAACCAAAAACATAGGAATAAAAACAGATGAACGACGGGCAGAACGCCAGGCAACAAATCGTTGAGAAAATCAAAGGCTCGGCGAATATTCTCGTTACGGTCAGTGCGAATCCTTCGGTCGACCAGTTGTCGAGCGCCTTAGGTCTGACCATCATCCTAAACGGCATGAAGAAGCATGCTACCGCGGTGGTTTCAGGCGACATCCCGCCGGCCATCACGTTCCTCGAACCTGGCAAGACCTTCGAGAACACGGTCGATTCCTTGCGTGATTTCATTATCGCCCTCGACAAGGAGAAGGCCGACCATCTGCGCTACAAGGTCGATGGTGACGTCGTTAAGATATTCATCACACCGTACCGTACCACCATCACCGAGACCGACCTAGACTTCTCGCAAGGGGATTACAACGTCGAACTGGTGTTGGCGCTGGGTGTCAAGGACAAGGACCACCTTGACGGTGCCCTGGCAGCCCACGGTCGGATCTTGCATGACGCTACCGTTGCAACCTTGAGCTGTGGTGATGAGGCCAGCGCGCTTGGCAGTCTGGATTGGCATGATGCGAACGCCAGCAGCCTGGCCGAGATGTTAGTGTCGCTGACCGAGTCCCTGAAGGGCGACAAGCCGGTGCTCGATGAGCAGTCGGCCACGGCGCTACTGACCGGTATCGTTGCCGCCACGGATCGCTTCTCGAACAATAGGACCAGTTCGAAGGTCATGACCATGGCGGCTCAGCTGATGGCCGCCGGTGCCAACCAGCAACTGATCGCTGCCAAGTTGGAAGAGGCGCATGAGATCGGTCCCGACAAGCATGACGATGAGTCCGACACGCCGAACGCCGACGGTACCACCGAACTGAACGAAGGTGAATCGACCAAACTCGACAAACGCGAAGCTGCAAAGCCGAAAGAAGACAAGAAGGACGACGGTTCGCTCGCCATCTCGCATGAACTGGATGGTAGCATTGAGGAAGTCGCGGCCAAGACGGCCGAAGAACACCAGGCGGAAGCGGCCAAGACGGCCGAAGACGAACTGGCCAACCAGCTGGAAGCCGCCGGTGCGGCCACCGGCGGCAAACCGTCGGTTGACGACCTTCAGAAAGATCTGGCTGCTGCCAGCGAAGAGGTCGAAAAGGCGGCGCAGCCAGCCGACGCCGTCCTCCCTCCGGTCACCCCTGACGTAGGCGAGCCTACGCTTGGCGGAACCTTGAACGCGACTACCGAACAGGCCCGTGAAGATGCCGACTCCGAGCTGGCCAGCGATCGTAACAAGACCATCCTGACCCATAATTCAGGTAGCTACGTCGGCGATGATCAGCCGACCTTCCAGGCACCGTTCAATTCAGTGAACGGTACGAAGGAAGAGCCAGCCAGCGTCGATATCTTCAAGGAAGCGGCACCGACCGTCAATCTCGACCAGAACGTACCTAGCCCAGAGCCACCGGCACCGGTCGCACCGGAAGTGACGCCTCCGCCAACGGAGACCTTGGCTGATCTCGATAAGAAGAACCGTTCGAGCGAGCACGCTGATGCCCAGGCGGCCGTAGCCGCTGCGCTGGAAGCGGCACCGTTCGACCCTGCGAACCAGGCCCAGGCCAACATTGGTGCGCAGCCGCTTGGTGACGCACTGCACTATGAAGAGACGCCGCTTGCATCTCCCGTGACACCGCCGGCCATGCCGCCGTTACCACCGGTTGAACCGTTAACTCCACCAGCCGCACCGGCCGGTCCGGTCGATTTCTCGGTCTTACCGCCACCGCCACCGTTGCCGCCACTCGATGCTGCGCCTCAAGGCCCGCTGCCACCTGAGCAGCTTGGGCAGATGTTCCAGGCGCCAGACACGCCACCGCAGCCACCGGCACCGAACGACCCGAACCAGTTCAAGATTCCAGGTCAGTAAGCCTAGTCGATGACGTGGAAGCACTCGGTGGCGAGCAATTCGTCACCGAGTTTCTTTAGTGCCGCCGCATCTGCCGCTTGACTGGCGTGACAGTCGATCATGGCATGTTTCTGCGACAGGTATGCCGAGACGTCGACCCGGTGGGTGATGAAGGAGGCCTCCCGGGCCCGCGGCTGGTAATAGGCCGTTCCTTCAAGCGGCGCTTGACGCTCATCCAGACAGAACTGCCATAGCCCCGTGGCCTTCACGTCTTCGCGCTCGGCGAGGCGGGCATACAGACGGTCGGCCGCCTGGCTGGCTGCGATATGGTCACGATGGCCGGTCAGACCGTCCGGTTCAAAGGTCATCACACGTAGTTCGACCTCCTCTTCATAATCCGACAGGATAGCGGATAGCTCGGCGTCCAACTGGGCATCGATGACGGCTGAAGAAACCGCATCCAGGCCGCCGTCAGGATGATGCAGGGCTGTCAGGCTGGCGGCACCGAGCACCGCACCGGCCGCACGCCACTCCTTCAAGCGATCGTCGCCAAGATTGGCTGAGCCGTCGGGATTCGTGCCGGCTTCACCGTCGGTAAGGAGCAGCAGATGGATGTCATAACCTTCGTGTCGGAATTTCAGCAGCGTGCCAGCCGGGCCGAAGGCCTCGTCATCGGGGTGGGCGAAAATGCCGATCAGTACGCGTGTCATAGCATCAAGTATACTAAAGAGTATTGTGACTGACGGATACCTCCTTATTGATAAGCCGGCGGGCCTGACCAGCTTCGGCGTGGTAGCCCGGATTCGCCGTGTGCTGTCGAAACAAGCTGGCAAGAAGGTGAAGGTGGGCCATACCGGCACGCTCGATCCGTTTGCGACCGGTCTGATGATCCTGGTGGTAGGCAAGGAGTGTAAGAACGCCGGTCAGTACTCCAAGCTCGACAAGACGTATGAGGCGACGTTCCGCCTTGGCCAATCCAGCACGACCGGTGATCCTGAGGGTGAGGTGACAGACGTCAGCGACCGTGTGCCGACCGAGGCCGAGGTTCGCGAGGTGTTGAAAGGCTTCACTGGCGCCATCCAGCAGCGACCACCGGTCTTCAGCGCCATCAAGGTCGATGGTAAGCGGGCCTATAAGCTGGCGCGAAGCGGTGAGCTGATCGAGCTGCCACTCCGCACCGTCACTGTCCATAGCCTAGAACTTGTCGACTACTCGTATCCGGAGCTAAAGATACGTACCCATGTCAGCTCAGGCACGTATATCCGGTCGCTTGGCGTCGACATCGGCACCGCATTGGGCAGTGGGGCCTACTGTAGCCAGCTCAGGCGCACGGTCATCGACAGGTGGCAGGTGGAAGACGCCCAACGGCTGTCAGATTTCGGAATCATTGACTAACCATTACGCTAGTGTTATAATAATAGTAATGACCCACCACTACGAACTGCTGCAATCGGAACGTCTTGAAGATGTTCACGAAACCTTGAGCCAAGTCATAAGTAATCCTACGTATCAGGCCTATGCATCCGAACACGGACCGCTACCATTAGATGATGTCCCGAGTGATTTACGGACGCGCAACGAGTTCGACCAAGTCATCGATTATTTCGGTTGGCCGGGGAGGCGGGACGCCGACATCAAGCCAGGCCCGCAATTCACCGATATCGACGAGTTCCGCCAGGCGCTTGCGGCCCGCAAGCGTGAGTTCGCCCATCTTAACAACTTCGTTGCCTGGGTAAGTCAACGGCCGAGCCTCGACGCCCTTGATACCACGCAGCCGATGGAACGGATTTACGGTCGCTCACCGGCCTTGCATCGACTACATGCCGTCGCACCCGACCTGGCGGGTTCGGTCCAGGTGTTGGTCACTGACATACGCCGCCGAACAGGTACCCATACGGCCGACATGGAGCAGGAGTTGAGCCGTCCCGACAATCGCACGCTGCTTGAAGCGGTGCACTTGACCTACCGTATCGCCGGGCGATTGTTCACCGTCAACGACCGTCGACTTCAGCATGCGCTGCTACTGCCAGGGGGCGATCCGACGAACTCCGGCGACGTCACCAGCGTGCTAGAAGAGTTGGCCGCTTGATTGGTTGCCATTTCTCTGGTACAATACACCCTTGATGATTACTAAAGATAACAAAGCCAAGGCGATCGACCTCACCAAGACGTCGAAGACCGACGTCGGCAGCCCACAGGCTCAGGTATCTATCCTGACTGCCCGTATCAAAGAGGTGACTGCTCACCTGAAGGGCAACAAGGGTGACCACATGGCCCGCCGCGGACTGATCCAGATGGTCGGCCGCCGCAAGCGCCTATTGAAGTACCTTGAGCGTCGTGACTTCGAAGCCTACAAGGCTGTCGTCGCTAAGCTCGGCCTGCGTAAATAATCCTACGGACGCCGCAAATGCTACCACCCGCTACCAGGCGGGTGGTATACTTTTGTCATGAAGCGGGAGGGGATTCAACCGGTCATATCGGTTACGAAGGCAACGAAGCGGTTCGGCCGGTTCGTCGCGGTCGGTGACGCCTCGTTCGATATCCGGCCGGGTGAGATCGTCGGGTTCGTCGGTGCGAACGGTGCCGGTAAGACGACGACCATCAGCATGCTGCTTGGCTTTCTGGCACCAAGCGAAGGCGAGGTGCGGCTATTCGGTGAAACGGTCCGGCCATGGAACGCCCAGCACTCACACCGGCGCATCGGCTATGCCGCCGGTGACATGGAGCTGCCCGCACAGCTGACGGGACGGCAGTACCTGAACTTTTTGCGTCATCAGGGCGGAGGCGTGTCGAAGGAGACCTTTGATTCACTCGTAAACCGGTTCTCTCCACAGCTCGATAAGAAAATCCGTGACCTATCGCGCGGCAATAAGCAAAAGATCGCTTTGGTAGCCGCGTTCTTGCGTGATCCCGACCTCGTCATTCTGGACGAGCCGACCAGCGGGCTCGACCCGGTCATGCAAGAGGCGTTCCTGTCGTTGGTGCGTGACTATCGGGCACGTGGGAAGACGGTCTTCATGTCGTCACACTACTTGCAAGAGGTAGCCGAAGTATGTAGCCGCGTCATCCTTATGCGCGACGGTCGAATCATCCAAGACGTCGCCGCGGCCGAACTGCTGGCACGTAGCGGCAAGCAGGTGAGCGTGAAGACGGGTCACAAGGCCATCAAGCCACCTAAGGCAGCCGAATCGGTTGAGACGAGCGAGAAAGACGGCCTGACGCTGCTGTCGTTCGTCTATAAGGCCGACCTGGGCGAACTGCAGCGTTGGCTGGCCGCCGTCAAGCAACTGCGTGACGTCGAAGTGACCGAATACAATCTTGAGGAAGCGTTCAGGTCGCTGTATGAATCAGAGGAGAAAGTGAAATGATGCGGTCGGTGTATTTGAAGACTCTCTACGACAAGCGGTTCTTCATGCTTGGGTGGACCATCGGTCTCGCCGCGCTGGCCGCGTTGATGGTCAGTTTCTATCCGGCCATGCACCAGGACGGTACCATCGACGCCTTGGTCGCCAACATGCCCGAAGCGTTCAAAGGTCTGGTGGGCGACTTGTCGAACCTGACGCGGTTCGATACGTACCTGGCCTCACAGCTATTCGACATCCGTATCCCGCTCATCGCCGGCATCATGGCTATCGTACTTGGGCTCGGTCTGTCAGTAGCCGACGAGGAGAGGGGCGAGCTGCGGACCATCCTAAGCTTACCGGTCGGCCGTACTAAATTGTTGATAGAGAAGTGGCTGGCTATGTTGACGGTCATGGCGGTGACGCTTGGAGGCCTAACTGCCGGTATCTATCTTGTCATGCCGTTCATCGACGGGGCCAGTCTGGCCCCGGAGGTAATGTGGCGGTTGCTCGCCATGACCGGTCTGATGATGGTAACGTTCGGGACGATTCCGTTCGCGGTCGGCCTGGCAAGCGGTAAGCGCGGCCTGGCGACTGCCGTCAGCATCATCGCCGTCATCGGCAGTTTCATCGTCTCCACGTTCGCCGCCGCCGTCGACTGGCTGGAGGAATATGAGAAGCTGTCGTTGCTCCATTATTTCCCGGCCGTCGACATCGCCAAGACCGGCATCGAATTCAGCGACGTGGCCGTATTGGCAGGTCTGACACTCATCCTGCTTGCGGTCGCGTACGCCAGCTTCCGACGTCGCGACATCGCCTAGGGCGTGGCAAAAGCTCCCTTACTACGGTATAATTAAGGGGTATCAATTATAGCGCGGACAGTGATGGATGGGACGGTTCGAACCTCGAACTCTCGCACCTGTTACTCTCCGCGAACAACTCAGAAGGAGGCTCATATCATGAGTACCATCAACCCCACCGGGAAAGAGATCGTCTCTGTTTCGGTCGATTTTTGCGGCCGCCCGCTGACACTGGAGGTCAACCGGGTCGGTTTCCGCACCACCGCCAGCGTGCTGGTACGGTACGGCGACACCGTCGTACTGGGAACGGCCATGGTCGGTTCACGTCCGGTCGTGCTCGACTACTTTCCGCTAAGCGTCGACTATGAAGAAAAGTTTTATGCAGCCGGCAAGATCTCGGGAAGTCGCTTCATCAAGCGGGAAGGCCGTCCGAGCGATGAGGCCATCCTTATCGGTCGTCTGATCGACCGTCCGATCCGTCCGCTATTTCCGAAGGGTTACCGCCAAGAGGTCCAGGTGGTCTCGAGCGTCCTTTCGATGGATCCAAGCTTCCGCCCCGACATGGTCGCCATGATCGCTGCCAGCGCGGCACTTTCTCTGACCGGCACGCCATTCGACGGCCCGGTCGCCGGCCTACGCGTCGGCCGCGTGAACGGTGAATTCAAGGCCTTCCTGACACCGGAAGAACGTGAGGCCAGCGATCTTGACCTGGTCGTCGCCGGTATCGAAAGCGGTATCACCATGGTGGAAGCCGGTGCCGACGAAGTATCGGAAGCCGACGTGGCAGCTGCTTTGGAATGGGCATTCGAGGCGTACCAGCCGGCCATCGCCCTACAGAAGGAGCTGGTCGCCAAGTTGCAACCTGCCGCCCAGGAATACGAACTGGTCCTGCCGAATGAAGACATCCAAAAGACCGTTGACGGATGGGTCGAAGGCAAGCTGGGTGAAGCCCTGCGCAAGGCGTACCCGGAACGCAATGAACTGGTGAACAACCTTCGCTGGGATTTCCATGAGCAGATGGCGGAAGAAATAGGCGAGGAGTACGCTAGTCTGCGCGATGAATACGACGAAGCCTTCACGAGCGCCCTCCACAAGGACGTCCGTCGCGGCATCGTCGAAGACGGCATGCGTCCTGACGGCCGTGCGCTCGATGAGATTCGTCCGCTATCGAGCGAAGTCGGCGTTCTGCCGCGTACGCACGGCTCCAGTATCTTTACTCGCGGCGTCACCCAAGGTATGAACATCGTCACCCTGGCACCGCTCAGCTACGCGCAGATAGTCGACACCATGGAAGTCAATGACGGTGAGCGTCGTTACATGCATCACTACAACGCTCCAGGCTACACTGTCGGTGAAGTCCGCCGTCTTGGCAGTCCTGGCCGTCGCGAGATCGGTCATGGCTACCTGGCCGAACGCGCCGTCTTGCCAATGCTGCCAAGTGCCGAAGAATTCCCATACGCCATCCGTTCGGTCACGGAAATCATGAGCCAGAACGGTTCTACGAGCATGGCCGCTACCTGTAGCTCGGTATTGGCCCTGATGGACGCCGGCGTGCCGCTGAAACGTCCAGTTTCCGGTATTGCCATGGGGCTGATGATGGACGGCGATACCCCGTACGTGCTGTCTGACATCGCCGATGCCGAAGACTTCGCCGGTGACATGGACTTCAAGGTGACCGGTACCGAAAAGGGTATCACGGCCATCCAGATGGACATGAAGGTGCACGGTCTGCCGGTTTCTATCCTGAAGCAAGCAATCGAAAAGGCGAAGCCTGGCCGTGACCACATCCTGGAACACATGCTATCAACGCTGGCGGCACCACGCCTCAGCCTGAGTCCGCACGCCCCACGCATCGAGAAGATCAAGATCAATCCAGAGAAAATCGGTGCCGTCATCGGTAAGGGCGGCGAGGTCATCAACAAGATTACTGCTGAAACCGGAGCCGAAATTGACATCAAGGATGACGGTCTCATTACCGTCGCCAGTCCGAACGGCGAACACATCCAGAAGGCAATTGACTGGATCAAGAGCCTTACTGAAGAGCCGGAAGTCGGCCGTATTTACGAAGGTACGGTCGTCTCCATCAAGGATTTCGGTGCCTTCGTCAACA
>CBFGLU010000009.1:0-24249 GCA_965649685.1 uncultured bacterium
TTGGAGATCTGGTCAGGTAAGCCCTCACTTGCTTTGACCAGGGCCAGGTTGATCTTGTTGGCGTCAAATGGTTCGCGGGTGCCATCTCGCTTTACCACATGAATTCCGTTCATGATTGTCCCCTATTTAGGATTATTTTTGTTGCTACACAGTCCGCACCTCCTCGGACAAACACAAAGACACACTCCTTCCCTCGGGAAGGAACCTAGCGCAGTAGTTGGTGCCTTGCGTTACTGTGTATTTTATTGAACGACTACATATGTAGTGGTCTGCGTACTAATATAGACCCTATATGTGTGTCTTTGCAATACAAAAACTGATGCGAAACCCACATCGTAGTTTTTCACGCTTATGCTACCTCAGTGAAAACATTTGTAGTGTAGTGTTTGTAAATTACAACGCTACATATAGCGTAGTCTACTGCACTTGCTGACATGCAAAATACAGTCGTTCCGCGGGTGCGAAGTTGTCCGTGTACGCTGGGGTAAGTGCAGCCGGGACCGGAACATACCCCGCTAAAGACAGCTCTTCCTGTGCATAGACGAGGACGTTATTACTTCTATACATATCGGTGCCGGGTTGCTGTTGGTACGCGGCGTGACTGAAACTGGTCTGGTAGGCGGCGTGAACGGCTGACAGTACTTGTCGACATGGGCCTTCGGTGCCGGCGATCAGGTTGACCGCCAACAGACCGCCAGGCTTCAGCAGACGAGCCACCTTATTGGCGTACTCCTTCGTCATAAGAGAGAACGGGATTTCCGCGTCGCCATACACATCAACCAGTATCATATCGTAGCGCTTGTCTGTTTCGTTCACGAACGCCCGCGCATCATCAAAGTACAGCGAGATATTGGCCGGGTTCCGGTAACCGAAATACTGTTCAGATATCTCTCGAAGCTCCGGATCGATTTCTACCACATCTATATGAGTGTTCGGCAGCTGGGTCGCAAGGTGTTGCGGGAGCGTGAAGGCACCACCTCCAAGTATCAGGATGGTGTCCGGTGAGCGCATTACTGCTAACCGTGCCATCTCGGCGGTGTACCAGAAGACCGGAGCGGTGTCGCCATCCTGATATACGGCTGATTGCGTACCTGACGGGCCCGTCACCAGACCGGTTACCGGCCTGCCCTGGTATATCGCTTCGATCACCTTATAGGTAGCCGAGGGAGTATCGACCGTACGCGCATCCGCTGATGAAGCGGACGGCACGAGCAGGATAACTAATAATATGCCCGTCAGTACGGCACGAAACGATAGTCGGTGTCGCCACGCCAGCAACCAGCTGGCAATCAGCAATAGGAGTGCGATCACGACCAGGGTCTCGCGGGAACCGATGTAGGCGAACAGGATGAATCCCGTGGTAAACGTACCGATAATGCCGCCGATGGCGTTGAAGGCGTCAAGCGATGCGACCGAGCGGCCGGTTGCCGTCAACGAACTCACTTTCAGCTTCGCTAGGTACGGGCTGGTCATACCAATCAGGAAGCTAGCCGGCGCGAACAGCAACGCGGCTGCCGTGACCGCCTGCCAGCGCCGATCGGTGAACCAGTCGGTCACCGCGTCGAGCAGCCCCTCATAGGCTATCAGTGTGAAACTCACCATGGCGGCAGCAAGCAGCAGGAGCCAGGCAATATCGTGGATGCGACCACGAATATCTGCTATGCGACCACCGAAGAAAAACCCCAGCGATAACGAGGCGATGATGACCCCGATGACACCGGTCCAGACATACGTCGAACTACCGATGCTCGGCGCCAAAATCCGCGCCGCTACCAACTCGTAGGCTAAGAGGCTGAAGCCTGTGAGAAACGACACTAGCTCTAGGTTGTGACGTTGAAAAAAACCTTTTCCAGCTTCAGCCCACGCAAAAACCCACCGTTTCTTCGGTGGGTACACTTTATCTTTGAGGCGAAGAAGTTGTCGAGTCATTATATTTATTACTCGTATCAGTTTCACGTGGCGGAGAGAGAGGGATTCGAACCCTCGATGAGGTTGCCCCCATACACGCGTTCCAGGCGTGCCAGTTCAACCACTCCTGCACCTCTCCCTCCCCTACATTCTAGCGTAGAACTGCCTGAATCGCGAGGAAAAGCTGACAGATATTTGACGAAACGTGAAAAAACTGTCGGGTTGTATAAAATACGGGGCCGATATGGTTGCGTATACCTTATAAGGCTTCCTATAATAGGGTAAATGCCGAAATCTGCGAGTACACCGGTTATTGAGCTGAACGACCTGAAGAAACGCTTCGGAGTCGGTGACGCGGAGCACTTCGCCCTCGACGGAGTAGACTTGACCGTGCAAAAGGGTGAGTTCATCGCCATCATGGGCCCTTCGGGCTGTGGTAAGACGACGCTCCTTAACATCATCGGACTGCTCGACCGCGCCACCGACGGTGAGTACTTGCTCGACGGACGGAGCGTCGAAGATCTACGCGGCGGTCTGCATGCCCAGATCCGTGCCCGCCAGATCGGCTTCATCTTCCAAAGCTTCAATCTGATTGAGCGCTTGAACGTGCTCGAGAACGTCGCCCTGCCGCTCACCTACAGCGGCATGCATCACACCAAGCGCCTCCAGCGCGCCAGTGACGTGCTAAAAAGTTTCCACTTACAGGAGCGTGAATACTATATGCCGTGGCAGCTCTCGGGCGGGCAAACCCAGCGCGTCGCCATCGCCCGGGCACTAGTGAATGACCCGAGCATCATCCTGGCCGATGAGCCGACCGGAAACCTCGATTCGAAATCAAGTCACGTCATCATGGAAGAACTCTCTGAGATACACAAGAAGGGCAACACCATCATCATGGTGACACACAACCCGAATCTGACCACCTATGCCACTCGCGTCATTACCATGCTTGACGGTCGGATCGATACCGATACCAGCGTACCTCGTGAAGGACTGGCCGACGCGAACGGTAAGCGACCACTTGGAGTTGGCTCGACGAAAACGAAGACCAAACGCAAACGGAAGGCCAGGAAATCATGAGACTGTTACTTGCCGACCATTACCGGACTGCCCGGCAATCACTCGATCGTGCCCGCTTGCGCACGTTGCTCACCGTCACTGGCGTAGCTATCGGCGTGGCCAGCATCACTGCCATTTTGGCGCTGGCGGGCGGCGTGAACAAGGTCATCGGCAAACAAGTCGCCGAGCTGGGTGGCCACGTCGCCGTCATACGGCCGGCAAGTGGCAAAACAACCTTGGCCGATTTGTCGAATCCGACGCCGATGAACGCCTACTCTACCAGTCCGCTGAGCGAGCGCGACATCGAGGCAGTCTCGACATTACCCGACACCAAGGCGGTCGCGCCAATCATGACCCTGAGCGGTAGCGTCCGTACCAACGACAGCAATCCTGATGAGAGCATCATCGTCGCCACCACGCCCGACCTGCCATCGATCAGTGACCTCACCATCGCCGACGGTCAGTTCATCGACAGCGTCACCCGCCAGAATACGGTCGTGATAGGGGCCCAGCTTTCCGTCGACCTGTTCGGCACCGAGCAGTCCATCGGTAAGAACTTCCTTATCCGCGGCCAGCCGTACACGATTATCGGTATCCTGAAGCGTCAAGAAAAGCCGATCAATTACAATAACATCGACTTCGATCATGCCGCGATCATTGGTTTCGAAAGCGGCAAGCTGTTCAACGGCGGCGTAGCCCAGATTCAGCAGATAAACGTGCTGGCTCGTGACGGCACCGATATGAATACGTTCAAGCAGGAAATCGATCGTGTGCTACGCCTGAATCACGACAACCAACCCGATGCCGACGTCTTCGTCGGTCGCGAGATCACCGAACCCACCAGCGACCTGTTCAAATTCATCAGCCTGGTCATGACCGTCATCGCTAGCATTTCACTGCTAGTCGGTGGTATCGGCATCATGAATATCATGCTAGTCGGCGTATCGGAACGCACCCGTGAGATCGGCCTTCGGAAAGCCGTCGGTGCGTCCAATCTGACCATCGTCAGTCAGTTCATGATCGAAGCGCTTATCATCAGTGCCCTTGGCGGCCTGCTTGGATTTGCCGGCGGCTACTTCATCGCCTTTGTCGTCAGCCTCTTCATCCCCTACGATCCCGCCTTCAACTGGGCGATCGTCGGCTGGGCGACCACGCTTTCCATCGGTGTCGGTGTCATCTTCGGGCTGTATCCGGCCGTACGGGCCGCACGCAAGGACCCGATCGAATCTTTGCGTCGTTATCACTAATCCTACCGTTTGCCTTGCTCTTCGACCTTACCTATACTGAGGTCATGAGAAAAACCGTAAGCGGCTTCACTATTGTTGAACTGCTCATCGTCATCGTAGTCATTGCTATTCTGGCCGCCATCAGCATCGTCGCATTTAACGGCGTGCAGGCCCGAGGTCGCGACAGTGTACGGTATGCCGATGCCAAAGCCATCATCAAAGCCTTGGAACTTTATAAGGTCGATAACGGCCAATACCCACCGACGTCCGCTACTAGCGTGGCCGGTCAAGGCAGCACCGGCTGCGTGGCCAACGGCTACAGTTACAGCTGGGGCGTGGATACCAACTGGATGAAACCGCTGGTCGATGGTGGCTATCTGAAAAAAGTACCTCTTCCGCCCATCAATGACTGCGCGAGCCATTACCGCTACTTGCACCCTTCGGCCACAAGTTACAACTGCCCTTCCCGCACGACCGGATACTACATTTTAGAAGTAGTGGGAGTAGAGACCATGCCCACGCCGGCTGAAGCCGACGACCCTGCCGGCGGCGGCAACTGGGTACCTTGCACTGGAGCGACTGCCGGCTGGGGAGCCGGTGCCAGTCGCTGGATCTTTACCGAAGACGATTAGCTAGACGTTCGCAAGTTCGTCTTTGAGCTTCGTCACCAACGGTACCGGGCCTGGATCGACGTTGTTCAGGATACCGACATAAACGCTGGCGTAGTCTGCCAATACGTTACCCCACAGTAATTGTTGGAGCACGCTACCCTCTGGCAATTCGACACGGGTTGCCTTCGGACGTTGGCCACTCAATAGACGGTCGCTGATTTCGAAGCGCTTCAAGATACGTTCATGCTCATGCTCTGATACCAGGTCGAAGACGGCGAACGGCTTCTCGATCGGATGCGAGCTCCAGCCGATGAATTCGTTATGGTTGAATTCGGGCAGCTGATTGCAAAAGGCTACGTTCTTGGCATTCTCGTTCCAGCTGATCTTCCATTTATAGGCTAATGCCTTCGTTACCTGGCCGCCGTAGAAGACCGGTGTCTTGCCGACCGCCAACAACGCCAGTTGCTTGGCGTAGTTCTGGTCGGTCGTGACTTCTTTATGCCACGACTGGGTCTGGTTTTTCAGCCAGTCGTGCACGCTGGCGATTTCTTCTAGTAGCGGCGTTGCCTCAACCACTCCGAAGTGGCCAAGCAACGTCACCAGCGCCCGTAACTGCACGAACGTCAGCATACGCGGCTGAATCTTGATAGGCGGCAGCACTACATGACTGACACCATAGGACTCCGCCCGTTCGATCAGCTTGCCGCCACCGGCGATGACCGCTATCTGGGCACCCTTCTCGCGAGCCGTCTCTAGCGCCTCTAAGATCTCCTCGGTATTACCGGAGCAACTGCTGACGAAGACCAGCGTGTTCTCGCCGACATAACTTGGCAATTGGTAGGTCTTCACGACCTCGAAAGGGCGGTTGATGACCCCACCTATCCACGCCTGGGCCAGCTCAGGCGCCAGCGCCGAACCGCCCATGCCGGCGAAGACGATCTGTTCCACCGGACGCTGATCATGCTCTGGATTGCGGATTTCAACGTCCATCGTCAGCTGTTCGTATTGGATGGCACTTGAGTCAAGTGTCTTCTCGCTGTCGCGTTGGTCTAATACGTTGATATCGTCGAGCATATAAGTACGTCCTCCTCCGGCCGCTTGCTTGCGGGTATTACTCTCCTTATGATACAGTATTGGTAAATTAGAAGCATAAACGTTATTAGAGGTGGGCATGGCAAACGTAGATCCAATCGAACCGACAACTCAGCAACCTATCAGTGATGACCAGGAGCTGGCCAAGGTACTGGCTGGTGTCAGTCAGCAGGCAGATGATGCCGCAGACGCTGGTGCGGGCACTACATTCGATGCGACAGCTGCCGACGCGACCGCTCCTACGGTAGAACCACCTGTCACCGATGAGGCGACAGTCACACCTGCCGTCGACCTGACGGCTCCTGCGGTCGAGCCTGTCACGGCTACCCCTGCTCCAGATCTTACTACCGGCCTCGGCACCGTTCCGTCAGCTGGGGGTGAACTTGATCAAATCAAGCAGCAGGCGCTCAGCGAACTGCAACCGTTGGTCGACAAGCTCGACGTCTCGCCAGAAGAAAAGTTCGACACTTACCTGCTTCTCCTTCGTTCTACCGATGATAAGGCGCTCATCGCACCGGCTCACGATGCGGCTAAGAACATCGCCGATGAAGCCCGTCGCGCACAGGCCTTACTGGACATCATCAAGGAAATCGACTTCCTGTCTGGCAACGCACAGCAATCATAGTCCATGTCGTATCAAAAAAAAGAACCTCCCGGAAACGGGAGGTTCTTTCGTAGGAGTGAGATCCTACATCATGCCAGGCATACCACCACCCATCGGAGGCATGGCCGCCTCTTTCTCTGGGATGTCGACGACCAGCGCGCCCATGGTAGCCGCGGTACTGGCGATCGAGACGGCGTTCTGAACGGCCTCTTTCGTCACGCGGGCAGGATCGATCACGCCCGCCTTCTTCACGTCAACCAAACCGGCATCCGGCTGCATGACATTGATACCGAAGCCGGCTTTGCCGCCTTCCACTTGGGCCAGCAGCGCCTCGGCGTTAAGGCCAGCGTTGCGTGTGATCTGCAGGAACGGCTGTTTCAACGCGTTCTTCAGGATCGAACGTCCCGCCGTCACGCTGTCGGCACCTTCCGCCGAAAGGCTTTGTGACAGATTGACGAGCGTCACGCCACCGCCAGCTACAATACCCTCGGCCAATGCGGCCTTGGTCGCGGCCACGGCGTCGTCGACACGGAACTTCTTCTCGTCGATCTCGGTCTCGGTCGCACCACCCACCTTGATGACGGCGACCTTGCCGGAAAGTGCGGCGGCACGTTTCTCGAGCTGTTCCTTGTCGTATTCGCTCGGAGCGTTCTCGGCTTGGGCCAGAATCTGCTTGATTCGATCGGCGATGGCGTCGGCGTGACCGACACCCTCGATGATGGTGGTCTCATCCTTACCGACGATAACCTTACGGGCGCTACCGACCACCTCCAACCCGACGTTCTCGAACGTCAGGCCTTGGTCATCTGAAATCACTTGCGCACCAGTGAGGGTCGCAATATCAGCCATGATGTCCTTGCGACGGTCACCAAAGCTTGGCGCTTTCACTACCACGGTGTTTAGCACACCCTTCAGCTTGTTCAACACCAGTACGCTTAAGGCCTCGCCATCGACTTCGTCAGCCACTAGTACGATGTCCTTCTTGCCGGCCTGTACCAGCTTCTCGATCAGCGGTAGTAGTTCGGCCGCCGTCGAAATCTTCTTGTCGGTAATCACCACTGAAGGCTTTTCGAACACAGCTTCCTGACGACCGGCGTCGGTGACGAAGAACGGACTGGCCCATCCCTTATCAAGGCTAAAACCTTCCACCACTTCGGCTTCCATCTCAAGGCCTTGACCGGCCTCAACCGTCACGACACCGTCCTTACCGACTTTCTCGATCACATCAGCGATCAGCTTACCAATGGTTTCGTCACCAGCGGAAATGGTAGCGACCTCGGCGACGCGCTCGGTATTGCCCTCGATGCTTTCGCTCATACCATCAAGTGCCGCCACGACTTCGCGTCCGGCTTCCTCGATACCTTTCTTCAATTCCATCGGATTGTGACCGGCTGCGATCAGGCGGTTGGCCTCTTTCAGGATGTTGTAGGTCAGCACAGTCACGGTAGTAGTACCGTCACCTGCCACCTTGTTCAGCTTGCTGGCAGCCTGCTTGATAAGTTCAGCGCCTACTTTGTAGCCGAGCGTCTGATCATCATCTTCCGGTAGCTCCACACTCTCAGCCACTGTCACGCCGTCATGCGTGACCGTCGGACCGCCGTATCCTTTGGCAATCACCACGTTACGGCCTTTCGGACCGTAGGTTACCTTGACGGCCTCGTATAGCGCCTTGGCGCCTTCCAGCACGCGCTCACGGGCGTCGTCGTCATAGAATACACGCTTTGCCATTACTGTTCAGCCTCCTTTTCTGCTTCAAACTGTTCCAGCTTTTCAACCGCCTTCATGCGGATTTCCAAGTCTTTCACCTTCTTCGACTGGTGATGCACCGCTACCAGCACGCGCAGCAGCACGATGACCAACAGGATGCCGACGATGATAAGGGTCATACTCTGTGCAGTATCTAAGATCATTTCACGGTCCCCAAGATGTCATCTTCTTTTACAATCAGGTATTCGGTGCCGTTCAGCTTTATTTCCGTGGTCGAGTATTCCTTGTACAGGATACGGTCGTCCTTCTTGACGGCTTTGACGTCGGCTCCAGCCGCCACCACTTTGGCAAGTACCGGTTTCTCTTTGGCGTTATCTGGTAAATACAGGCCGCTGGCCGTCTTTTCCTGGGCTGCTTCACGCACGGCAACGACACGGTCGCCGAGCGGAGTAATCGGTGAACTCATTCGTGCTCCTCCATTACGAATTAACTTGAGTGTTCTACCCCTAATTGTAATGAACCGCGTTGGCACTCGTCAAGCCTGAGTGCCAGCATAACCGCAAGACGCTATTGCTTTTTTTGCATAAACATGTTAAAATTAATTGTTATGGCTCGTTTGGAAAATTTTACGTTCGATAGCATGCCGGAAGACCTTCAGACCACTGGAGCCGGCTTCCTGATGCTTGAGAATGACGACCACCAGCTACTTTTCGACTGGCTGGAGATCAACGAGCAAGCCTCTTCGGAACACGCCGCCCGGCTGACCGGCCGCGCCGCGCTTTCCAGCGCCAACGTGACGCTGAAATACAGCCGCACGCACGACAACGGCTTCGCAAGCTTTAGGTACGCCGGCTAGGTGGTTTCACCTGCCCGTCGCGCCATTTCCTCGCAAGCAGCTTGAAATCCTTACGCAACCGGTAGCCTGGCGTATCATATCTGCCTTCGTTCTCTACGTGATACGGCACACCCAGTACATGCCGGCCTATGCGCTGTGCCACATGGGTCGATCGGCCTGATCGTTCGATGTCCTTACCACCGATACCGCCGCGTCCGGCCGAGGTGTCACCGTCGTACCAAAGTGGTTTTTCGGTGTCGGCCAATTTCGTCACGGATTCGCCGTCGCGCATGACCTCGTAAGTGAACGTCGGCGGCATCGACCAGAACATCGGTTCGAACCGGGCTTCCGGGAATGCCTGCTCAAGCAGCTGTTCGGCGACGGCCACCGTCGCACCACTCGAGCGAACCTCATCGACGACGGCCACGTGCTTGCCGTCCAGGCGGGTCTCCATCTGCCAGAGCGGCAGCAACGACTCGTGAGATGCGGTGCCGCGTCGGACGGCTTCGATATCCTGCTCCACTTCGGCTAGGCGGGTTCGGTCGGTCAGATACAGCGCCCGGATCTCCGCGGTACGCAGCACCCGATCGCGTGTCGGAATCTTGTTGATATCGACTTCATCGGTCGGAATATGCCGCTCTTTGATGTCGCGCATGGAATAACCCATATCAAGCAGGTAGTCGATCTTGTCGATGTTAAGGAAAGAGGCCTCAGGGATCGGCGCGGATGACACATCGTTCCAAAGTTCTTTCACCAGCGCCCTGACCGGCCTGGCCGACTTATCGAGATAGATGGCGGCTTCGCATGGCCCATCGAACCGACGTTCGCCATGCAGATAGCGCTTGCCTGTCGGATCCTCGTCGCTGCCGTCGAGCGCCTCTATGAGCTGAAGGGTGTCCCGGATGGTACGGAACTCGACTTCTTCCAGCGACCGCCACTTCACCTCATCTTGCGCCGGCGTACCACCCGCACTGTAGCGGACGGGGTAATACGGCTGTTCCGACAGGAAGCCGTATTCTGAGTGAGGCGTGGTAGGATGTCGTTCTGCCATGTTTGTATTAAAGGGTTGTTCTGAAAATTATTATACATATTTCAGTAGTTTTGTCAATGCTGCGCCTTGCGCCCAGGCTGGTAGAATAAACATATGAATGCCCGTTTCGCCACACCCGAAGAGATTGCACACTGGAACGACCTGATCATCGCCAACCCCGACGGAGGTAACATCTTACAAGGCTTCGAGTTCATCGAGGAGAAGGCCCGGGCCGGCTGGGCACCCCGCTACCTGATGATCGGCAATCGCGCCGTCGCCTGTATCGAGAAGCAGGTCCCTATCCTTGGGAAGGTCTGGTACTGCCCCAAAGGCCCCTCGACCACTTCCGTGAGCGATCTGAAGCGGCTGATCGATGCGCTTAAGGCCCTGGCTGCCCGTGAAGAGGTTTTCACCGTGAAAATCGAACCGGAACTCGACCATACCATCGATATGTCCTCACTTGGATTGATCGCGACCCAGCCGGTGCAATACAACTACTCGACGGTTTATGTCGATCTGAGCCCTTCACTCGACGACATCATGAAGAACTTGAACCAGAAAGGACGGCACGCCATCCGCCGGGCCGAACGCGACGGCGTGACCGTGAAGGCCGTGTCGGCCGACGACGAGAACTGCCGTATCATGTATGAACTGTTCACGGAAACCGCCGGCGGAGCCGGCTTTGCCATCC
Source organism: uncultured bacterium (assembly GCA_965649685.1). GTDB lineage: Bacteria > Patescibacteriota > Saccharimonadia > Saccharimonadales > Saccharimonadaceae > UBA1020. Next base: position 10,764 of record CBFGLU010000009.1, read on the forward strand.
GACCGGCCGAGTACTACCGCTCGTTTTACCGGGCGTACGAAGACGCTGGACGGGGCCAGCTGTTCTTCGCGTACTTCGATGGCAAGGTGGTGGCCGGCGCCTTCGCCATGGTCCAGGGCACTCACAGTATGTACAAAGACGGAGCCAGCGTGCGTGAACGGACAGCCTATGGGGCCTCGCATCTCCTGCAGTGGCACGTCATCCAATGGGCGAAAGCGCACGGTTCACTGCGCCATGACCTCGCCGGCGTACCGCCGATCACCGAAATAAAGAACCCTGACCATCCGTTCGCCGGCCTAGCCCGTTTCAAGACCAGCTTCAACAAAGAGGTCACCCAATACGTCGGTGCGTTCGAGGTCCCGGTCGTCGGCTGGAAAGCTGGCTTGTGGCATCGGTTCGTCGAGAAGCTTGTCCGCCGTATCTATTTCAAACGTCATCATCAATCGTATTACTAAACCCCAGGGAGCATCCATGCCGAGCATCAACCGAACCGTCATCATGTCGAGCGCCCGTTACCTTGATAACGAACAGCCAATCAACCCGTACTACACCCCGGACGCCATCGATACCGCTGCCGCCCAGGCCGAGCATGACGCCATCCGTCAGGCACTTACGGAAGCGGGCGTCGAAGTGCGCGTCGTCGAAGCTCCGTCCACCAGCCAGGATGGGGTGTATACGGCCAACTGGGCCTTGATACGTCAGGGCAAGGCTGTCTTGGCCCGCCTACCAAGGGCACGTACGACGGAGGAAGATTGGGCGGAGCGTTGCCTGCGCGATCAAGATATCGAGGTGGTGCGCGTGCCGGAGGATTGGCGCTTCAGTGGTCAAGGAGATGCCTTGCCGTGCGGTAACTATCTGTTCTGCGGCAGTGGATACCGTAGTGACGAGCGTGCCCAAGCGTTCGCCGCCCATGCGCTCGGATATGAACGTATCCAGTTGCAAACCATGCCACAGCTTGATGCCAACGGTCAGCCGGTCATCAACCTTAGTTCAGGTTGGGCCGACAGCTTTTATTACGATATCGATCTGGCGCTCTCCATCATTCGTCAGCCGAGCGCCGGCCAAAAGGGCTTGATCGCCTACTGCCCGGCCGCGTTCACGCCGGAAAGTCGCCAGCGACTGGAGGCATTCGACGGCGTTGAAAAGATCATGGTCAGTGAAACCGAAGCCACGCAAGCCTTCGCCTGCAACCTGGTATCTACCGGCGAGGTAGTGGTCATGAGTGCCGACGCGCCTGAACTGAAAGCCGAGCTTGAGACACGCGGCCTAAGGGTCGTCACCCCTATCATCAAGGAGTTGTCAAAAGGTGGCGGCTACATCCGCTGCACTACGCTGTCGTTGAACGACTAGCCAGCGCGGCGCGCGCTTCGGCCGCCTCATCCCAGGGATGCTCACCGTCGGCCCGTTCGATGGTCTTCTCGTGGCCCTTGCCTAACAGCACCACGGCGTCATCTTTCAGGTTGACCCGTGTCATGGAAAAACGAATGGCGTCTGATCGGTCGAGGATCAAGAACATGTCGGAGTCTTTCACCTTGCCGCTCCGGGCGGCACCTTCGGCGATCTGTGCCATGATTTCATTGCCGTCGACGTCGCGGTCGTCTTCTTCAGTGATGATCAGCTCATCGGCATATTTGCCGGCAATTTCACCTTGGATGGCACGTTTGCTTTCGTCGCGCCGGCCGGCCGAGCCGAACAGGACGACTAATTTCCCCTTGGTCGCCCGCCGCAGGTCGCCGAGTAGTCGCTCGAATGAATCAGGCGTATGGGCAAAATCAACGATGACAGAGAACGGCTGACCCTCGTCCACCGTATCCATCCGGCCTTCCACGCCATCCAGAGCTGCGATACCTCGGGCAATCAGATTGTAGTTCAGGCCCAGTTCACGACCTACCGCTACCGCGGCCAGGCTGTTGCTGACGTTGAACTCACCCGGGATGTTGACGCCGATCTCGAGCAGCTTGCCACCTAAGACTATCTTGTAGTCACTGCCGTCCGGCCGTAGCGTCACGTCAGAAGCGCGCAGGTCGCCACCGGTCAGTCCATAGCTCACGCTGCGGCGGATGGCGCCGGCGAACGCCTCATGGTGCTCGTCATCGAAGTTCACCACGCCGAAGCGTCGACCATGCCGGTTGGCGATCTTGAACAGCTTCACCTTCGCCTTCAGATAGTGCGCGAACGTGCCGTGATAGTCGAGATGCTCATGAGTGATATTGGTCATGACGGCGATTTCGTACGGTATGCCCCATACCCGGTGCTGAGCAAGTGCATGACTGGTGGTTTCTAATACTAGCCATTCAACGCCTTGCCGCTTGAACTCACGGATACGCCTCAGTAGCTGCGGGCTGGAGACGGTGGTCATGTGGGCCACCTGCGGAGTGATGTCACGACCGACCCCATACGCCACCGTCGACATCAGCGCGGCGTCGTAGCCAGCCTCGACCAGCATGCGGTGAATCATGAAGGAGGTCGTGGTCTTGCCATTGGTGCCGGTCACGCCGATGACATGCATGCCGCGGGCCGGAAAGCCATAACGGACGTTCATCAGCATCGCCTCGATCAGATGACCGAACGGTTCGATACGACGGAACACTCCGCGTGGAATGACCCGTTTGACGGCTCCGCGGAAGCCGCTACTCACCCTTATGCTCCAGAAGTCGCTGCGCCTTGGTGGTGTTATCTGTCTCGCGGGCGGCAAACTCGCGCCCTACCAGTAGCACCAGGTCATCCTTTTTCGCACCTCGGGTCACGAGCTCCACGGCCGCCTCAAGTGTTTCGGCCTGATCGATGCCAGGCGCCTGCTCATCAAGCCCTACCATCACCAACCGATCGCAATATTTCTTAAGTTTCAAACGGTCGTCCGGCTTCACCGTGGCATCCATGGCAACCAACAATCGACGGCGCTTCAGCTCGGCAGCCGACGAAAGGACCAGTTCAAGCGATACGTCCTCGGCGGCACCGTCGACGACGATGTCATATGGTCGGGACGATTCAAGGTATTCGTAGTTGCCAACCACGCCTTCCAGACGGGCCACGCCTTCCGGCAGGCTGGCGACATCGATAGCCAGCACATAGGCGGCCGAAACGGCGGCGGCAAGATTATAGACGTTCGCCTTACCGATAAGATACGTCGCCAGTTGGACGATCGTCTGGTGGTCGACCACCAAATCGACCTCGGTACCGCGTCGACGTAATTTCACCTTCACCACCTGAGCTTCGGCCGTCACATCATCGCCATAGCTGATGGCCTGATGCGGGGCGACGCTCAGACCGCCCAGATCAAGTCCGCTCGGCACCACCGTGTAGTTCACCGGTTGATTCAGCAGGGCGTCCGCCAATGAGGAAGCGCCGGTGACCACCGACATCTCGATCGGGATGGTGGACAATACGTGGTTCGCCACCAGCGCCTCAGTCAGTTCCATCACCACGATATCGACGTCCTTCTGCCGAGCCAGATTGAGGCTACGCTGCGTATCGTCGGGCGTCGCATCGTAGCTCAGGTCAAGCTTCTGTCCGTTCAGGTAGCTGCCGCGGTCGGTCAGGACCAGGACGGAACGGCCGGCTTCACGCAGCAGCTCCGTCAGTAACAACGCAGTGGTCGTCTTGCCAGCCGCGCCTGCGACGGCAATCACTTTCAGACTCCGCGCCGGATGACGGTGCTTCAGCGCCGATACTCGTGCCTTCAACTTCCCTACTAGCTCTTGTTCCATGCTGTCTCTATTTTACACCGCCCCTGGCCGCAGGCAACTACCATACGCGCGAAACTGGTATACTTGTCATCAGATGAGAATTCTTGGGATTGAAACCAGCTGCGACGAGACCGCGGCAGCCGTGGTGGAAGACGGCCGCCTGCTGCTGTCGAACGTGGTCAATTCACAAATCGACATTCATGCCCAGTACGGCGGCGTGGTACCTGAGGTGGCAGCCCGCAGCCATATCGAGGTCATCAATCCGGTCATCCGCCAGGCGCTGGAACAGGCTGGACTTGGTTGGGATGATATCGATGCCGTGGCGGTCACCTACGCCCCCGGCTTGGTCGGTTCACTATTGGTGGGTACGTTGGCCGCCCGTACATTGGCGCTGCTGCACGACAAGCCGCTCTATCCGATCCATCATGTCGAGGCCCACGTGTATGCCAATTTCATTACCGAGCAAGCGCCGCACCTTTCGCTGGAACTGCCGAAGGCGCAACCGAAGTTTCCAATGCTGGCCTTGATCGTCAGCGGTGGTCATAGCCAGCTGGTCTTGTTCCAGGACCACGGCAAGTATGAGCTACTCGGTGAGACTCAGGATGACGCCGTCGGAGAAGCGTTCGATAAGGTGGCCAAGATTATCGGCCTGCCCTACCCTGGTGGACCGTCCATCGCGAAGGCCGCCCTGTCGGGTGACTCGCATGCCTACCAGCTTCCGACCGCCAGACTGCAAAGTCCGTATGATTTCAGCTTTTCAGGCCTTAAAACAGCCGTCCTGAGGGCCGTTCAGCGTGAAGTGGGTGTTGACCATACTTTTCCGTCCGCAGGCCTTCCAGAGCGTTTAAACGACGTCACGCGGGCAAACTTTGCGGCCAGTTTCCAGTACACTGCGGTCAAAACGCTGGTGGCCGCTGCCAAGAAGGCGGCCCTCGCCTACAACCCTGCGTCCGTCGTCATCGCTGGCGGCGTGGCAGCCAACCAAGAACTCCGACGGCAACTGGCCGAGGCGCTGGATCAGCCAATCGAGTACGCACCGATGCAACTATGTACCGATAACGCCGCCATGATCGCGACGTTGGCCTACTATCAGGCACAGGTGGTGCAGCCTACTTCCCCACTGGAAGTCAGCGTCGTGCCGAGCCTATCGATGCGGCGGACGGCCTGGAACACCGAACTTTAGCGCCGAAGCTTCTGTAAGATTCGCTTCACCTGTGGCAGCAGGACACTCCACACCGGATACAATGGGGACAACGGCTTGTCAAACGTCCCTGCCATCCAAGTCTCTTCGGGGATGAAGCCTTTTTTGAACGAGGTCACACCATCATTCAACAGTCCGTTCACGTCATAGCGGCGGACGCCCCGGTCTTTCATTGCCTGGATGACGCTCCACTTCAAGTGGTAATTTGCCCGCAACGCCTGACCCCTGTCGTTCATGCCGCCATATAGCTCAAACGCTATTTCGGGCGTGACGATCGGCCACAGGAACGCGACCACTTCCCCATCATGTTTCGCCATGTAAACCGGAGAGTCGTCGCCAAGGTTCGTAAAGATATCATGATAATAGCTGTCGTCGTGCAAGGCAAAGCCTGCTCGGGCAGCCGTCTGCTTGTAAATCGCCAGACACGCGTCAATATCAGCCAGACTTTTAGCCGTGGCGATCTGGATTCCCTCACCTGCCGACTTGCGGATATACTGCCGGGTCTTCTTGCTCATGTCGCCCATCAGGTCATCGACCGAACGTGTCAGGTCCATAGTGGCCGTCCGCGCCAACAGGATACGGTTGGATGATTTTCGCCAGCCGCGCCACTGAAGCTCACCGACAACGTCCGGTTCGGCCGTTAGCACGACCGCGCCATAGGTGCGCCGCACGTAAGCGGCAAGCGCGTCGCGGACGTCTTCACCATATTCGGCCTCGCCGATCGGTCCACGCGGAACGTACGCCATGGCCCTGAACGGACCTGGCAGCCGTCGGATCAGCAGCTGGGCACCGCCGCGCAGCTTGCCTTCATCCTCTACCACTACCCTATCGACCCGCCAGCCGTGCGCTGCTTTCACCTCGCCCCAGCCCCATAGTTGCAATGGGTGGCCGTCGCCGGTTCGCACCAGCTCATCCCACTCCTGTCGATCGCTCACCTGTCGTATCTGTCGCATTCCCCTCATTATACAGGGGCTATGCTATACTGAAACCAGAAATCAGCAAGGTGTCGGACGGAGTTTTCACGTGAAATATCCATGCCGACTTTTCACGTGAAAACATATGAGATTACCGAAGACTTACGAACCAAACAATTACGAACCGAACATCTACGCCATGTGGGAGTCGACGGGTGCGTTCCAGCCGACCGGACAGGGCGAGCCTTACAGCATCGTCATGCCACCGCCGAACGCCAACGGCAATCTGCACGTTGGTCATGCCCTGATGGCCGAGCTTGAAGACATCCTGGCGCGTTTTTACCGCATGAAGGGGAGGGATGTCGTGTACATTCCAGGAGCCGACCACGCCGGTTTTGAAACTTGGGTCGTGTACGAACGTGAGCTCCAGAAACAGGGTAAGAGCCGTTTCGATTTTTCACGTGAACAACTCTATGCCCAGGTATGGGATTTCGTCGACAAGCAGCGGGGCAACATGGAACTGCAACTCCGGGCCCTTGGCGTCAGCGCCGACTGGTCGCGGCTCGTCTTCACGCTCGATGAAAAGGTAATCCGCACCGCCTATGCCACCTTCAAGACACTCTGGGACGAGCAGTTGATTTACCGTGGCGAGCGTATCGTCAATTACTGTACGACGCATCAGACCAGCTTCGCCGATATCGAGGTCGAGCATAAGAATGAAAAAGGGAAGCTTTATAAGATTGCGTACCCGACGCTCGACAAGATCGCCGAGATCGTGGTCGCCACTACCCGGCCGGAAACCCTACTGGGCGACACTGCCGTCGCCGTCCACCCAGATGACGAGCGTTACAAGCATCTGATCGGCAGCCATGTCCTGCTGCCGCTCACCGACCGTGAGATACCGGTCATCGCCGACGAATACGTCGACCCGGCTTTCGGCACCGGCGCCGTCAAGATCACCCCTGCCCACGACCCGAACGACTTCGAAGTAGGGAAGCGGCACGACCTCGAGCGCATCCAGGTGATCGACTTCGATGACACCATGATTAACGTGCCAAGCCAGTTCGCCGGGCTTACCTCTCAGGAAGCCCGCAAACGTGTGCTTGCCGCGCTTCAGGCTGCCGAGCTGCTGCGCGGGGAGAACGACATCGAACACGCCGTCGGGCACTGCTACAAATGCGGCAACATCATCCAACCGTTGGTCAAAGATCAGTGGTTCATCCGCATGCAACCGCTGGCCGAAGCGGCCAAGCAAGCCATCCAGAACGGCGAAGTCAAGTTCTACCCCGAGTCGAAACGAAAACAGGTTATCGATTACCTTGAAAATATCCGAGACTGGAACCTGTCCCGTCAGATTCCATGGGGCATCCCGATTCCAGCGTTCCAGAACGTAGCTGATCCAAGCGACTGGATTTACGACGAGCGCGTCGATGACGAGCATATCGTCGTTGACGGTAAGCAGTACAGAAGGGAAGAAGACACCTTCGACACCTGGTTCTCATCCGGCCAATGGCCATTCGTCACCACCGATTATCTAGACGGTGGTGAGCTGGCCCGCTTCTATCCGTTGTCTGTCATGGAAACCGGTCACGACATCCTGTATCCATGGGTCGCCCGCATGATCATGCTAGGCCTGAAGGTAACGGGGCAGGTACCGTTCCGCGAAGTCTACCTGCACGGCTTGGTACTCGACGAGCACGGCCAGAAGATGTCGAAAAGCAAGGGCAACGTGGTCAACCCAATGGAAACCCTGGCCGCCTATGGATCCGACGCCCTCCGGCTCGGCCTGATCGCATCACGAAGCGCAGGGCAGAACCAGGCGTTCTCGACTACCAAGGTAGTGGCGGGTCGCAACTTCTGTAACAAGCTATGGAACATCGCCCGGTTCACCGAAGATAAGTTAGGCGAGGGCTACAAACCCGGGCCGGCGGAAGCCAAGAGTCTGGCCGACCACTGGATCATCCGTGAGCTGAACCAGGCCGCCGAAAGCGTCGGACAGCTGCTGGCCGATTACCGTTTCTCCGAAGCCGCCGACACCGTCTACCATACCGTCTGGAGCAGCCTGGCCGACTGGTACATCGAAGCTTCGAAAGACCAAGAGAATCCCGACCTGTTGGCCTGGGCGCTCGATACCGCGCTTCGCATTGCCCATCCGTTCGCACCATTCGTCACCGAGACCATCTGGCAGACGTTGCCATGGTACGAGCAGGGGACCATGCTCGCTACCAGTAACTGGCCACATACGGCCGAATTCGATGACATTGCCGCCGCTGAATTCGAGCGCGTGCAGCAACTTGTCTCAGAGATTCGCTTCGTTACGGCTGAGCTGCCGGGCAATAAGAAGTACGTCGTCAGCTACCACCGCGACAGCCTGGTAGAAGATAACGCCGAGCTCATCAAGCGGCTGGCACGTCTGGAACGCATCGAGCAGACCGAACAGCCAGCCGGACTCCGCCTGGCCAACTCGGGCAGGGAAGCATGGTTGGTGATCGACGCCGAGACGCTCTATGAACACCAGAGCAATCTGGAAACCCGTCTGGCGGAGGCGAAACAGCAGCATGAGCGGCTAAACGGTCGTCTGTCGAATGATTCGTACGTACAAAAAGCCCCGACCGAACTGGTCGAGGCATCCCGTAAGGAACTGGTCGAGACAGCCGACCTTATCGAACGGCTCGAACGCGAACTGTCTGTCATTACCGCTGCCTAGGCAAGCGGAATACGATAACCGTCGAAGCTCTGCGCGCCCTTCGGGGCGTGCTTCTGCATCTGATGCTTCTTGTACTCATCGCGCGGCATGATGCGCGGCTGCGACGTCTTCATGTCTTTGACGCTGACCCGTTCGACATGGTTATGCGGATCGGTCATCATGGCTTTGCTGGCGGCTTCGACGTTGGCTGCCATGACCGGCATGGTCATGATACTGGTCGTCAGCTTGTCGAGCTTAGTGTCATGCACCGTCACACCGGTGAGGGTGCTGAGACTGACGAAGAGTGATAGTGGGGTAGTGATAAGGTTATTGAACATGTTTGTTTGTGGTGGGTTAACATGTTCATATTAGCATAAGTTTTATTTTATGTCAATACCGTGTCGTACTATGCATGATGATAGCCTGAACCTCGGCTAATCTCTTGGGCTCGGTATAACTGCTCCGTCAGGAGGAGTCGCACCAGTTGGTGAGGGAAGACTAGCTTTGACAGTGACCACACTTCGTTGGCGCGTGCCTGCAGTTCATCATCCACACCATAGGCACCTCCGATGATGAGTACGACATCCTTGCTGGCGGTGAAGAGGTGTTCGAGTCGTTCCGCCATGCGCTCTGAGGTGGACTGCGTACCCCGCTCATCCAATAGGATGACATGGGCGCGATCGTCCAGGCGTGAACGTATACGCTCAGACTCTTCCAGACGCGCGCTGCGGCCTTCAAGGCTGCTATGCGGCAACAGTATCCATTTCACGTCGAACGGCCGTTTCAGGCGCCTCTCGTAACGTTCGATGCCGGCCGCCACCCAGTCCTCGTGCTTCTTGCCGATGGCGATGACGGTGATCATTCGAAGTACAGCTTCTGTGCCAGCGCGGCGAGCGCCTCGTGGTCCGGCTCGGCATTCTCTTGATTGGCCCGATGTAGATCGACCGTATCGTTGAAAGGAATCAGGTGCACGTGTGCGTGCGGTACGTCGACGCCGATGATCTTTTCTCCGACGAATTCGGCATGCATGACCTCACGTAAGCGGCGAGCGACCTTCTTTACGCTGCTCATCAGTGCCTGGTAATCTTCATCCTCAAGGTCCCAGACGAACTCCACCTGTTTCTTAGGAATCACCAGCGTATGCCCGTTTACGACCGCGTAGATGTCGAGAAACGCCAAAGTGTGTGCATCTTCGTACACCTTGTGGCTCGGAATCTCACCGTTGATGATCTTGGTAAAGATGGATGGTTCATTCATACCATCCAGTATACAACCTACTCGTGGTCGGCGGCACGACCGAGGCTACGGATGGTCGTTTCAGTCAGGGCGCGATCGATACGCTCCAGCAGCTCATCGACATCCGGCTCATCGCCACCATGCGCCCGGGCCGTCTGATATTCTTCCGGAAACGTCGTGGCCGCAGCCTCCCGCTCCCGTCGCTTGACTGACTTCTGGATGCGTTCGAACTGTGGCATGTTGGTGTTCCTTCTGGCCGTTACTTCGTGATAGCCCTGTTATACGCCTGGTTTCACCTCAGGTCAAGGGTGTATACTAGCAAGAGATATGCCAGCGACGCCGGAACGAGACACCGGGGTGGGGGAGCAGGCGGACGATATCGCCCGCACCGAACTCTTAGATTTCCTTGCCAGCGAAGGGCTGAAGAAGATTACGCTCCTCACCAGTTCATTGCGTCGCCTGAATCAGGATTACCCGCATCGGACCGAGCTCGCATCACACACGTTCTTCCTTGAACAGCTAGCTGCCTTCGCTGAGCTTGGGCTTTCCGAGGCCGGCTATGAAAACGACGATATCAGTCGCCTCAGTTCAAGCCCTTTCGGCCCTTCTCGTCGTCACGACTGATGCGCATTTGACACTTGCATACATCCGATGGAGTGGTACGCTTAGGGTACGCTGCACACTTCAAACGGAAAGGTGGTGAGGGCCATGATCGGTCTGGGCAGCAGTACTGTTTACAAGATGGTGGTCAACGAAGATGGATCACCGAACTGGCTCGGCATCAGCATCCTCACCACAATATCCGTGGTGGTGTTCTGCTGGCGCTGTGTCGTCATCGTGCCCGAGTACTGGGTGGCCGTCCGCAAGCGGATGGGCCGCGTCGTCCGGGACAAGGACGGCATGCCGAAGGAGTACGACCCGCTGGGTCCGCTCGACGGCGACGAGGAGACCAACAGGAAAAGTCGGAGCATCCAGCTGCGGTTCTACATGGTCAACTCGCTTGAGCTGGTCAACTGCGGTGATCGTGAGACTCCGCTCGACATTGGCAAGCTCACCTTCGGCGGCATCGAGTTCGACACGTCGTTCACGGCCGCCTGGGCGATCTCGCGTCGACCGGGCGCTCCAACCAAGTCCATCCTGAAGCCGGGTACCGACAACCGGAAGAAGAAGGACAAGGACCAGCTCGAGGACCTGATCCGCACCAAGGTGTCGAACGCCGTACTTCGTGCCTTCGAACTCCGCGAGCAGAACCTGGTCGGTGTCCCTAAGGCACTGCCCACGCTCAGCATCAAGGAGGACGAGGCGCTGCACGACGTGGCAGAGTTCCTCCTGTGCGACTACGGTGTTGACCTGCAGGAAGTTCTGTACGGTCAGCGCTCGGTGGCGGCTCAGCGTCGCGACCTCGAAGGTCGCCTGGCAATCGCCTCGTCGAACGAGAAGGTGGCAGTGGCGCACCATGCGGTCGCCGATGCTATCCGCACCAAGGCTGATCACGGTCTGCCCGACTTCCCCCCTGCGGAGAACGACGGATCCGTGCTGGCCTTCGGCCGACAGTGAAGGTGCATGCCTTCATCCCTACAACCCCTGGCTGGAGCTTCGGTTCGCCGGGGGTTCAGTCATGTCTGGGGAAGAGAGAACGCAAAAACCGGTCATACGACCGGTCCTTACGTGGCGGAGAGAGAGGGATTCGAACCCTCGATAGCTTGCGCTATACCGCTTTTCGAGAGCGGCCAGTTCAACCACTCCTGCACCTCTCCAATTCCTCTATGATAGCAAACAGGAGCCGCATCCGGCTCCTGTTTGGGAAAATGTGACCGGAACTATTCGGCCGCAGGAGCCGTACGGTCCGTGAAGAGCGTGACGATCTTCCACAGCGCCGCCAAACCGACGAGCACGTAGACGACACGGGCGAGAACCGAACCTTCTCCGAACAACGCATCGACCAGATTGAAATCGAACGCGCCGACCAATCCCCAGTTAAGTGCTCCTACCAGTACTAGAACCAATGCGACCCATGTAACTGTTTTCATACCCTGCACCTCCTTGTGATTCGAAGTATACGCCCATGTTGAAGACTCATCAACAACATTTTTCTTTACCCTGATTTTACTTGTCAGCAACCCGATTGTCGCCGTATGATTAGGCTATGACACACCCCGTCGACAAAAATGATAACGGCCTGGCGATCGCTTCACTCGTGTTAGGCATTTGTTCTCTCACTGGCGCCAGCATCTTGGCAGGCATTCCAGCCATCATTACCGGTGCGATGTCGCTGAAGCATCCGACCAACAGAGGCATGGGAATCGCTGGGCTGATCATGGGCTGCCTGTCGGTCGCGTTCGCGCTGCTGGTGCTCCTTCTTATCATCCTACTGTTCGCAGTCGGTGTCGGATTCGCATCCGAGGCAGAATTTACGCCTGACTCACAGGAGCCAGGCGTTTCGATCCAACGTTCGATCTAAAAATACAGGACGGACTGCTACCTACTGTCCGGTAGTGGGTGTTGGCGTCACGTTCACATCAGTGCCGGTACCCCCGCTGCCACCACCCATCAAAGAGGGGAGTACGAATAAGATGACTAGAATGAGTAGGACTACTGCGATGATACCCACGATCACACCGGTATATGATCGCCTTTCACGTTCTACGACTACTGGGCGCTGTTCGTTTTCTTCCATGACAACCTCCTTCGTTACGTAGTTTAATTATAGCATCTACTACAACGACCGACCCATAGCCGGCGGCATCCACCCCTGATGACCATACAAAACCACTTGCACTGTCGCACGGCAAAGAATATACTTAACCTTGTAAACTAAATAAGGAGCTTCTATGCTTGCGAACGTATCAAAACTATTCGGTGCCGTCCTTCTACTCGTGGGAGTGCTTGGTTTCATACCGGCCGTCACGCCCGACGGTCACTTGCTTGGCATCTTCCATGTCAACGCGGTTCACAATGTCATTCATGTACTGAGCGGGGTAGCAGCTCTCGCGGCCGGCTTCTCAGGCGCATCGTACGCCCGCCTTTACTTCCAGGTCTTCGGCGTGATTTATGGCCTGGTCACCGTACTCGGCTTCGTCTACGGCGACAACGACATCCTAGGACTGGTCGCCAGCAACATGGCCGACACGATACTTCATATCGTCATCGCCGGCTCAGCCCTGGTGTTGGGCTTTGGTAAGTTCGGTGCCAACGACGCGCGCGCGACCAGTTAACACCACTCCTTACGGTACGATGGCCGCTTACACCAAAGCGGCCATTTGCCGCCTTTAACGTATGACCATCATCTTCACCCCAACTATCGTACGCCACGCCTTAAGAGGTGCCGCTCTCATTACGTTACTGCTCGGTATCGCCACGCTACTGCTGCCCCAGGTAATCGTTGACTGGTTCGACGGACAGCGCACGCTCGACGACTATCATTTCGTTCGCTTCATCGGTACGGCGCTGATCGGATTCTCGGTCATGAACTGGCTATATTCCCGTTTGGCCGATATTACAGCGACGTTGCCAGCCATTTATGGCAATCTTGTCAGCCTGACGCTTGCGATCGTGGTCGACACAGTCGGAATCGTTTTTCACACGCTTCCGGCGGCGGCCTGGCTGATATTATTCGTGCATCTGGCCTTCGAGGCGGCATTCATCTATTGCGTCATCGGTTTAAAACGAGCAGCACGTAGGCAGGATAGCGACTAACGCCTCCTGCGCTTGTTCGAAAATGAGCGAGCTAATTTTCTTCACGGCACTTTGCCGAACCTTGACG
>CBFGLU010000010.1:0-23668 GCA_965649685.1 uncultured bacterium
TCTTTCAATACGATGAAAGCCAGCTGGCCGAACTTACGGATACCGGCTATACGACCGACGACAGTGACGGTCTGGTTTTCAAGTGAGTCGAAATCCTCTGTTACTTGTCGTGTCGTATGACTACGTTCAGCTTTGGCCGGATACGGATTGATACCCAAAGCCTTCAGCTCATCGAGCTTACGCAGTCGTTCGTCGCGGAGTTCTTTCAGTGTTGCCATAACTTCCCCAAGTATAGCGTACTAGAGGCGGATTTGGGTAATTCTTAAAATGCTCTTGCTTTTTTATGCAAAGTGTGGTTAAATGCACACCAGATATAGCATTTTTCAGATAAAAAGGTCAACGAAATGAGCATCCACGCACTAGAACGGTTCCCTTCTCTCAAGGAAATGAACCCGTTTCGAAAGCGTCGGATCAGCGACAAGCTTGCCGTGGCGGCCATCTCTAATGAAGTCACACCTGCCGACGCGGCAGTCATGAGCCGCATCGAAGAGATTCGGCAACTCCCCCCGGAAATGATCGACCGACGACTTTCCAACCTTCTCTCCCTGACGAATGACACGCGATACAACGGCGACACCCAGGAGATTCCTGTCGTGCTCACCGAAGCCATCCATGATACCGCCGAGGAGTTGGTTGAAAGCTGGGGCGACGCCGACCATGGCCAGCTTTCCATCATCTCACTGACCGACGCCTACGCCCTGACCGGCGATGAACACCTGATTCAAAAAGCGATCGAAGTCGTTCATAACGAACCCGATTTCGCCAAGTTATGGCCAAACATCGATAAGGTGGTCGAGCACTCCGCCGAGACGGGTGATGATTTCTACACCTCATTTGAGCAGGTCGCCGGAACACACTACGATATTCCGATGCAGGTTCGCGACTCAGGAGATGGAGTAACCCGACGCCAGGAGGCCTCATCAGATTACGCTGAACAGATTCCGATGGAACAGTACGAATACCTTTTCGATCCAACCATTCGAAGGCCGAATACGCCCGAATATACGCACGATGGCATCCATCCGAGCCTGAAGAAATAAAAAAACGCGGAAGATCAATTTCCGCGTTTTTATCTTGCGACCGTTTAGCTGACGGTCACGATCTCGTAGGAAATGTTTCCTTTCGGCGTGGTGACGGTTACCTTGTCGCCCACCTTCTTGCCCATCAGCGCCAAGCCGATCGGTGATTCGTTGGAGATCTTGCCTTCGACCGGGTTCGCCTCGACCGGGCCGACTACATGGTAATCAACTTTCTTGGCACCGTTCTTCAGCTGCACCTTGCTGCCCAGGCCGATGCTTGATTTGCGGCTGCTCTTGATAAGTTCAGCGTTCAGCAGGATGTCTTCGATCTCAGCCACACGGCTTTCAACCAGGCCCTGCTCCTCGCGGGCGGCATCGTATTCGGCATTTTCGCTTAGGTCGCCGTAGTCGCGGGCTTCGGCGATCTTGTCGGCGATTTCTCCGCGGCGGGCCTTCAGCTGATCCAGTTCGGCTTCGAGCTCCTTCTTACCTTCGGCGGTAATTTGATAGATTTTGTTCATCACGTTGCTCCTTCTAAAGAGTCTTATAAAGAGGTGCCCGTTTGGCACCACCGTTTCGTTTTTCGATGTAAACCCCTTCTAGGTTGGTGGGTTTCTTGAAGCTACAGGTTTACGCTAACTACCGATTGTAGCGAATAACTGCTCTTTCGTCAATGTGTCGGTCTGTCCGCTACCCCTGTTGGTCAGCTCGAAGGAGCCGTCTTCGACCAGTCGGTCACTGACCGTGACGCGATACGGGATACCAAGCAGCTCGGCGTCTGCGAACTTGGCGCCTGGGCGTTCATCGCGGTCGTCGTAGAGCACCTCCACCCCTTTGGCGGTCAGCTCGTCATACAGTTCGTCAGCCGCCTGCACGCCTTTCTCGCCGATAGAAACGAGATAGACCTTGTACGGAGCGACCGCTTCCGGCCAGATGATACCCTTGTCGTCCGACATCTTCTCGACCAGCACGCCCATGACACGGGTAATACCGATGCCGTAGCTACCGATATGAAGCGACTGCTGCGTGCCTTCCTTGTCGGTGTAATACAGTCCCATCTCGTCGGTTTTCTGCGTACCGAAGTTGAAGATGTTGCCGACTTCGGCCGTCTTCACCTTCTCCAGCTCATCGCGTGAGATGCCAAGTTCTTTCACCGCGTCATCGATCACCTCTTCGTTGACGGCGATGTTGCGCTCACGATGCAGGTAGATGACGTCCTCACCCGCGTCACAGATGGTCTGGAACTCGTGGCTGAACTTAGTGAACGCCCCGCCGCTGGCGAAGGTCACATAGGTGTCAGCACCGATACCTAAGCGGTCATAGACACGCTTGTAGGCTTCGATGGTGCGTTCATAATAGGCGGCCAGGTCTTCGGCGGTGGCGTGGAACGAGTACATGTCTTTCATGACGAATTCACGTCCGCGCATGATGCCGCTCTTGGCGCGTAATTCGTTGCGCATCTTGGTCTGGAACTGATACAGACTGGCTGGCAGATCCTTGTAGCTCTGCACGTGATGCTTCATCATCTCGACGATCGGCTCCTCGTGGCTCCAGCCTAAGCCCAGTTCGGTCTCGTCCTGCAGCTTGGTCTTGAACCAGATGTCGACCGTCTCGTCGCTCCAGCGGCCGGTCTTTTCCCACACGTCCTTGCGCTGCAGACCGGTCATGATAAGTTCGTTCGAATCGATCGCATCCATTTCTTCGCGTACGATCTGTTTGATTTTCTCGACCACGCGGATACCGAGGGGCAGATATGCGTATACGCCGGCCATCTCCTTATAGACATAGCCAGCCCGAATGAGCAGCTGGGCGTTCTTCGATACTTCGTCGGCAGGCGCCGTCTTACTGGTCTTGGTGAATAACTTTGATACTCGCATTGCTTTTTACATGGTACCAGCTAGGCTCGGATAGACAAAGAGGAAGAAGTACGCCAACGCGTTCTTCAGCATGTGCAACAGGATACCCGCCCAGACGCTGCCCGTCCAAATCCGGAGTGCACCGAGCACCAGTCCAAGTGTGAAGGTATCGATCATCACCGCCCATTGCCATGTGATGCCGCTCGCCGTCACCTCACCCGGTAAATGCAGCAATCCGAACACCAGCGCGGTCAGGAAGACTGCGACCCAACGGTTGATGAGCGTCGTCATCTTACCTAAGAAATAGCCCCGGAACAGCAGTTCTTCGGCCACTGGCGCCAGCACGACGAGCGCGATGAAGGCCACCATGAAATCGATACGTTCGACCAGGTTCTGATACGGCAGATCCTGCGGCTGGGCCGTATCGATGAACGTGAAGAGAGCTGACAACCCGCCTACCAACACGAACGTAAGGAGATAGTACGGCAAGAGCGACAGTACGCCGATACCCATATCGGACCAGCTCATGCTTCGGGTCAATCCGAACAGCTTCCAGTCGCCACGACTACTGTGCCGAAGCCGATGTACCGTCAAGATGATTCCGAATGCCAACAGATATCCCACGGCGGCCAGCACCATTGTTTGCACGCCGGCCTGAAGGCCCAACAGGGCCGGCCATAGCTTGGCGATGCCAAGAAGCAACACCGCGGCGACAAACTGGGCACCGATGAACACGGTCAGCACCCAGAGCGTCAGGCCGCTGACACGCAGGCCCTTAACCGATAAGTTTGCTGACATCCGCGATAGTTACCAGTACGATTAATCCGAGCAGCGCCAGGAAGCCGATGGTTTGAATCCGCTCCTCACGTTCTTTGGTAAGCGGCTTCTTCAAAAGACGGAAGACGGTCATGGTGAACCAGCGGCCGCCGTCGAGTGCCGGAATCGGCAACGCGTTCATGACTGCCAGGCTGAGCGAGATGATACCGGTAAGCAACAGGAGCATCTTCAGTCCCGCCTGCTGCATGGCTGGGAAAATCACCCCTAGGATACCGACCGGTCCGGAGACGCTGTTGGCCGCCTCGCCGATGGCTTTCTCGCCCTCCTGACGGACCGTATCGTTGCCGCTGAACTTACTTGCGATACCCTTGCCAAGGTTACCGAGCAGTGTGCCTAATCCCTTGAATGTCTCACCGGTCAGCTGCACCGTGGTACCGACGCCGACGATCGGTGCTGACCAGGTAGCCCGTATCTCACTCAGGCGTTCCTGCGAAGTCGCGATGCCAAGATAGCCCTGCCCTTTCGACACTTCCGAACGCAGCGTCACGGGAACGGTATACTCCTGATTTCCGCGTAGGTACGTCACCTGTACCTTCTTGCCGCGGTTGGCTTTCGTAGCCTGTGCCAGTTCAGCCGATGATTCGATCTCATCGGTACCTACCAGCAGGATCTCATCACCCCGACGTAATCCGGCTTCGTTGGCTGGCGAATCATTTTCGACCGATGAAATGGTGAGCGGCTCCACCGATAGGTACGTGTCTCCAGGTACCGAGAATTGGTTCGGCAGAATCTTCGGCAGGCCGACGAACGCCAGGATAGTGAAGATGACCGCGGCGGCGATCCAGTTCATCAGCACGCCGGCCAGCAGGATCTTGGTCTTCTGCCAGTAGGTGGCAGCTCCGTAGTCGCCCTTCCCTTCAGCCGCATCATGCTCACCCTGCAGCTTGACGAATCCTCCCAGTGGCAACCAGTTCAGGCTTAGCAACACGTTCTTGCCTAGGATGCCCTGCTTCAGCTTACGGCCCCATGCGCGCGGCGGAAAACCGATACCGAATTCCTCGACCACCACGCCGTTCCGTTTGGCGACGATGGCGTGACCCAGTTCGTGGACCACCACCAGAATCACCAAGATTATCAGTCCCGTCAGAATTCCTAGTATCAGCATTTACCCTCTGTAATGTCTTCCGTTATTTTCCGAAACGTCGGCCTCGGCCTTCATATGTCTCAAGTATATCGGTTACGTCTTGCTTTGTCATGTCGGGCCAGTTCTTGTCGAGAAACAGGAACTCGCTATACGCAGCGCGCCACAACATGAAGTTCGACAAACGCTGCTCACCGCTAGTCCGAACGACCAGATCGCACGGCGGGATGTCGGGTGCATACAGGTTCCGAGTAATGGTTTCCGCCGTAATATCTTCGGTTGTCGCCCCTGATTGAACAATTTTCTTAACCGCGTCGACGACCTCAAGCTGGCCGCCATAGTTGAAACACAGGGCCAGCGTGCCCGACGTGTTATTAGCCGTCAGCTCCTCCGCTTCATCGATGGCGCGAAGGATCTTATCGCTGACGTTTTCGCGTGACCCCAGGATACGCAGACGGATGTCGTGCTCCTGAAAGATGTGCAGGTCAGCCTTTAGTAGCCGCAGCACCAGGCCCATCAGCTTGCTGACCTCGTCCTCGCTCCGTTTCCAGTTCTCGGTCGAGAACACATACGCCGACACGTAGCGTACTCCAGCGTCGAAGGTGGCCTTGGCGATATCCTGGATGGCGTTATAGCCTGCCAGATGCCCTTCGTACGTCGGCAGCCCATGCTCTTTCGCCCATCGGCGGTTACCGTCGACGATGTAGCCGACATGTGTCGGTACGGTGTCGGTCATCAGACGGTCATCACCTCGGCCTCTTTGGCCTTGAAGGCGTCATCGATCTTCGCCTGATAATCGGTCATCAGCTTATCGAACGTCTTTTCAACGGCGCGTACGTCGTCCTCGGACAGCTCCTTCGCGTCCTTCTTGCGCTTCGCTTCCTTGATGCCGTCCTGACGCACGTTGCGCATGGCGATGCGGCATTCCTCTACCTTCTCACCGAGCAGCTTCACCATGTCGCGGCGGCGCTCTTCGGTAAGTGCGGGCACTGGCACGCGCACGACACGGCCGTCGTCGCTCGGGTTGAAACCAAAGGCCTGATTGTCGCGGATGGCAGCCGTGATGGCCCCGATGTTCGACGGGTCGAACGGCGTCACCAATAATTGCTGCGGTTCCGGCGTGGTGATATTGGCCACCTGGTTCAACGGCATCTTCGCGCCGTAGGCATCCACCATGACACCGTTCAGCATATCCGGGTGGGCTCGGCCGGTACGGACTTTTTTCAGTTCTTCGACGAAGTGCTCGAGCGCTCCGTCCATTCGTTGTTCATATGGTTTCGTATCGAACATTTTCTCTCACTTTCTCTCAGACTATTGTACCAGTTATACTTGGTTTCATGACCTTGGGAAACATCTCACTGCATCACGTGCGCTCGTACGATCTGGCCACCCATGCACTCGATCCGAACATCACCCTCATCCTGGGTCGGAACGGTTCGGGCAAGACCAGCCTGCTTGAGGGCGTCTACGTGTTGATGCGCGGCACTAGCTTCCGTGGCCGCGACCGCGACATCATCGCCCACGATCGGTCTGACGCCGCGCTGAAACTGGTGTTCACCGATGGCAGCGAGCGTCGCGCCCGCCTACGGGTGACCGGCGATAAGGTGGCCAAGGAATTCACGATCGAAGACAAGACTTCCGCACGCCTGCCGGCTACCAAGCGGCTGCCGGTCGTCCTGTTCGAGCCTGACGAGCTGCGTCTTCTTTCAAGCTCACCGCAACGTCGGCGCGATTTCCTCGATGGCATGCTTGCCCGACTGTACCCCGAGTATGGCACCGTCCTGAACCGCTACGCCCGCACCTTACTGCAGCGGAATGAACTGCTGAAACAACGTGAGCTGATGGATGAGTCGACATGGGAGAACCATCTGTTCGCCTGGGACGTGAAGTTCGCCGAACTGGCCGAAGCGATCGCCGACCGCCGCCGTGCCTTCATCGATATCAGCAACGAGCGACTCTCTTCCCTCTATTCAGAGATGGCAGACGCCGAACATACCGTGACGGTCAGTTACTCCGATCTCACCCCGTCCGCACAGTATAAGCAGACGGTGCTGAAACGGCTTTCAAGTGGCCGTCATCTCGACGCTCAACGCGGCTTCACCGGCGTCGGTCCGCATCGCGACGACATCCTGATCTCGCTCGATGGTCATCCGGCCGGAGAGACCGCCTCACGCGGCGAGATGCGCACCATCATGCTGGCCTATAAGCTGCTCGAGGTCTCGCTTCAGGAAGAGTTGTCCGGAGTCCGCCCCCTCATCCTGATGGACGATGTCTTTTCGGAGCTCGACGTCGTACGTGAGCAGCACCTCATGAAAGCATTGAAAGGTTACCAGACCATCATTACTGCCACCGACCTGCGTGACGAGCTGAAGATAGACGCCTCCATCATCAACCTATGAAATAACCCCGCATTTTGCGGGGTTATTTCGGTCGGACGTGCCGTAATTATTCGGTCACACCCAGTTCGATACGCTTGAACTGACCGACGGTGATGTTCTCACCGCTCTTGGCGATCTGCGCCTTGATACGGTCTTCAACGGTCATCGAGTCGTCCAGGATGTACTGCTGTGCCAGTAGTACCTGCTCGCCGAAGTGTTTCTTCAGCTGGCCTTCGACGATCTTCTCAGCCATTTCAGCTGGCTTACCCTTCAGGGCGTCGCTTTCGAGCAGTTCCTTCTTCTTCGCATCGTAGTCTTCAGCTGGAATGTCATCGAAGCTGACGTAGCGCGGGCTCATGGCAGCGACCTGCATGGCCAGCTGGTGCGCCAGTTCTTTGAACTCGTCCAGGCGGGCGACGAAGTCAGTCTCACAGTTGACTTCGATCACGACACCGATACGGTTCGAGTGTACGTAGCTGTCGATCAGGCCTTCCCGCGTTTCACGGTCGCCCTTCTTTTCCGCTCGGGTCAGACCCTTCTTACGCATGGCTTCAAGTGCCTTGTCGAAATCACCGTCGGCTTCGACCAGGGCGACTTTCGCGTCGGTCAGACCGACACCGGTCAGTTCCTTCAGCTTCTTGATGTCTTCGATAGTAACTCCCACTCTAGTCCTCCTTTTTGGTAGCGGCTTCGTTCACTGCGGCGACGAAGTAGCTCAGTAACAGTTCGGTACCCTTGATGGCGTCGTCGTTACCAGGTACGACATAGTCGACCTGACTTGGGTCGGCGTTGGTGTCGACGATACCGATGACAGGGATGCCAAGATTCTTGGCTTCTTTGATGGCGTTGGTGTCGACCAGGGTGTCAACCACGATCAAAGCGCCAGGCTGACCCTGTAGGTCCTTGATACCGCCGTACTTGTGGTTCAGCAGGTCGATCTCTTCCTGGAAACGCTGGACTTCAAGCTTGTTGTAGCGCTTTTCCAGGTCACCTGATGCCATGCGGCGCTCGAGGTCGTGCAGCTTCTTGATCTGGCTGGTCACGGTGTTGACGTTGGTCAGCATGCCGCCGATCCAGCGCTCGGTGACGAACGGCTGTCCTGCCTGTTCGGCAGCAGCCTTCACGATGTCCTTGTGTTGCTTCTTGGTACCGACGAACAGTACTTTCTTACCACCGGCAACGGTCTTGGTGACGAACGGTAGGGCCTTCTCTAGGCCTTCAGCGGTCTTCACCAGGTCGATGATGTGCGACTCCTGTCGCTTGCTGTGGATGTATGGCGCCATCTTCGGGTGCCAACGGCTGGTCTTGTGTCCGAAGTGGACACCGGCTTCCAGCATAGCCTTCATATCAATAGCGACTGCCATGATATCCTTCTCCCTTCCCATCCGCGCCTGTTTCGATAGTTCGAAGGATACCGGCGGATGGTGCTTCGTTTAAGTTATTACCTGAGTGATTATACTGAACTTCAACCCTTTTGACAAGAGAGGTCAGCACGCTTCCTTGGTAACGACAAGAAGCGATATGTCGTCGGCCGTACCGGTCAATCCGTCTGGGCCGCCGCTACGCAATTGCGTGGTAGACCCTACTGGCGAGCTGGTATTGCAGTCGTTGTCATCGTATCCATAGCAGTTCCCCCATGGATCGGTCGCATTGATGGTGCCGCCGATGCCAGCGTTCAACAAAGCTGCCTTCACGTTATCCCAGGTCGGACAGCTTGGCGGGTTCGTGTTGTAATTCCAGGCATCACCGACCGGCGGAAGCTCGTTATTGATGGCTTTGTACGAAAGCATCGCCTTCTTGATGGAAGCGAACTCACTGTTTACCCTCGACGTTCGTGAACGTTCCTGAATACCGTTGAAGGCCACGATGGTAATGGCCGCCAATATGGCAATCACGACGATGACGATGAGAAGTTCGACGATGGTGAAACCTGTTTGTCGTGCCCACTGACGTTTCATAATTCAGCTTCATTTTACCATAAGCGCCACCCCGTCCCCACTTTTGACATATCAAGAGGAAACAGGTACAATGGACCGGTTATGAAAAGCAGTATTCACCCAACCAATTACCGCCCAGTCGTATTCAGCGACGATGTGGCCGGGTTTGCGTTCCTGACGCAAAGCACTGCGCAGACCGATGAGACCATCAAGTGGGAAGACGGCAACGAATACCCACTCGTGAAGGTTCACATCTCAAGCGCCTCACATCCATTCTTCACCGGCGAAGAGAAGATCATCGACACCGAAGGCCGTGTCGACCGCTTCAAGGCGAAGTTCGCCGCTGCCGAAGCCCGCAAGCAAGAGCTTGCCAACAAGGCTAAGAAGAAAGCAGCCGCCAAGGCTAAGAAAGTCAGCGCCGAAAGCTAGCGCCCCTTTCCAAAAAGGCTTCTTCACTTTAGAGGAAGCCTTTTTGTTATAGTTGAAACAGTAAACCGTAAGGAGATACCGATGCAGCAAGAACCAGCCGTCGAGGCACCCCTGACCGCCAGCGACAAAGCCCGCACCAATAAACTCAAACTTATCTGGGGCCTGGTATTCTTGATCGGTCCATCCGCACTGTTCGTACTGGCGCTTATCATCGCCGCCATCAGCAACTTCGGTTTCGGAGCCGGTAACCCGCCGATCCGTACGTTCATCAACGTCATCGTCTTCCTGATGGGAGCCGTGGTCGTGCTTACCTGGCTACCTGGCATCATCGCCGGAATTATACTGCTCGCCACAAGGAAATCATAATGCCGATCATCAGCCTGAACATCACGGAACTGGAAACCGAG
Organism: uncultured bacterium; assembly: GCA_965649685.1. Classification (GTDB taxonomy): domain Bacteria; phylum Patescibacteriota; class Saccharimonadia; order Saccharimonadales; family Saccharimonadaceae; genus UBA1020. The sequence goes on from CBFGLU010000010.1 coordinate 9,945, forward strand.
AAAGCGGAGCTGACCGCCTTCCTCTCCACGCCCGATGCCTATAATGATCCGTCGTTCGGCGCGAAGAACCGCCGTTTAGGCGAACTCGACACGCTGCTCGAGAAGGCCGCCCTACGTGACAGCCTGGAGAAGCAGCTGACGGATGCCCGTGAACTGGCGGCCGGCAATGATGAGTTGGCCGAACTGGCCAAGCTGGAAGTATCCGAGACCGAGGAGCAACTCGAGAAACTGAACGAGGAACTCTTCATCTTGCTGACCCCGAAGGATCCGAACGACGAAAAGAACGTCATCGTGGAAATCAGGGCTGGTGCCGGTGGTGACGAAGCGTCCCTGTTCGCAGCCGAACTGTACCGCATGTACCTGCGCTGGTGCGAAGCCCACGGGTACAAGACCGAGCACCTGAGCGAAAGTGCCAACGACGCCGGCGGTTATAAGGAAGTCGTCTTCGGCGTGAAGGGCGACGCGCCCTATTCACACCTGAAGTTCGAATCGGGCGTGCACCGTGTGCAGCGCGTGCCTGCGACCGAGAGCCAAGGCCGTATCCATACCTCCACCGTCACCGTCGCCGTATTGCCCGAAGCCGAAGAGACCGATATCGAGATCAACGCAAGCGATCTGAAGATCGATGTCTACCGCGCCGGTGGCCATGGCGGCCAAAGCGTCAACACCACCGACTCAGCGGTGCGCATCACCCACCTACCGACGGGACTGGTGGTGACGAACCAGGATGAGAAATCGCAGATCAAGAACAAGGAAAAGGCCATGAGCGTGCTGCGTTCACGGCTGTTGCAACAAAAAATCGATGAGGAACAGGCCAAACTGACGGCCGAACGCCGCTCACTTATCGGTTCCGGCGACCGTTCAGAGAAAATCCGAACCTATAACTTCCCTCAGGATCGTATCACCGATCATCGTATCGGTTACTCACGAAGCGGCATCCCGCAAGCCATGAACGGCGATATCAACGACCTGATTGAACACCTACAGGCGGCGGAACGAGAACTCAAGGCGCAAAACGCCGAGCAGTAAGGCTAGCGGATGTCTTTGGCGTCGACCGGCATGACGACCTCGTCACCGCTGTCGAGCGAGCCATCTGCCAGGTCGGGGCTGTGATTCTCGGCCCAGTCGATCACGTCGCGTTTGTCTTCGACGTTCTTCACGTCATCCGTCATATCCCATAGCGTATCGCCATGATCCGCGATGTCGGTCTGCGTAGGTACTGGTTTCGCATCCCGCTCCGCGCTGGCGATGTTCGAGATGCCAAGCGCGACCGCACCGGTCAGGGCTACGCTCGCGACACCTTTACCGATTCGTTTTGCGCGTTCCGTGAATTGCCAATCGCGTTCAGATTTTTGTGTTTCAGGCTTCATACTTTCATCGTATCACGTTTATGCTTATTTGTCAATGTTTTGCTGTTTTTGCAAGAGGTGCCATACTGGTAGTATGACTATCGCCCAGTGGTTGAAAGAGGCTGCCAACGAATTGGCCGACAACCTGTTCCCTACGGCCCGACTTGATGCCGAGGTGATATTGGCGCATACCATCAGGAAGAACCGCACGTACCTTCATGCCCATGATGACGAAATGCTCAGTCCACGGGACGAAGATGTCGCCAACGCTCGCCTGGAACTACGGCTCGATCACGTGCCAGTAGCCTACATCGTTGGTCACAAGGAGTTCTATGGCCGTCGTTTCAGCGTGAATCCCGCCGTGCTGGTGCCGCGGCCCGAGTCCGAAGAGCTTATTAGCATGTTGAAATCACTCCTGCCAGAGTCGGCCGGTTTGCCTGGTATCGTACCGAAACGTCTGGTCGACATCGGCACCGGTAGCGGCTGTCTAGGTATCACCGCCAAACTGGAATTTCCCGAACTCGATGTCGCCCTGACCGATATCAGCCGTCACGCACTTGGCGTAGCCGAGAAGAACGCCCGATCACTTGGAGCCGAAGTGGAGACCTTCGTCAGCGACCTGCTCGATGCCTATCCCTACTCCCCCGATATCATCCTGGCTAACCTGCCCTATGTCGGCCGCGACTGGGATGTGTCAAAGGAACTGATTCACGAACCGGAAGAAGCATTATACGCCGACGATGACGGCCTGAGCATTATCAAGCGGTGCATCGACCAGCTGGCTCACCGCGCCAAACCAGACGCCTACCTGTTGATCGAAGCCGATACGCGGCAGCTCGATACGATCGCGGACTTCGCCGCACCGCATGGCTTCAAAGAAACCGCTCGCGGCGGTTTCTCGATCTGTCTCAAGCGCACCTAGCCTTCGTAAGTACCAAGCGTGGCTGACAAGGTAATGGTTTTGCCGTCGCGTAGAATCGTCAGCTCGACCCGTGCCCCAGGCTCATACTCAGATACCAGACTGGATACGCTGGCTACCTCGCCTACCTTATGGCCGTTCACCGCCGTGATGATGTCACCATTCTTCACGCCCGCCTTATCGGCCGGACCGCCAGGTTGGACGCTGTTGCCGCGCTGGGCAAAGATATAGTCACCCTTCTTCACCGGCAGGTCGTATTGCTGGCGGACTTCCGGCGTGATGGAAAGATACTGGACCCCAAGATACGCCCGCTCCACCTTACCGGTCTTGATGACATGCTGCAGCATACCCTTGGTCGCACCGATCGGGATGGCGAAACCAATACCTTGGGCATCTTGCGCGATGGCCGTGTTGATACCGATGACCTGACCTTCCAGGTTCAATAATGGCCCTCCGGAATTACCCGAGTTGATCGCGGCATCGGTCTGAATCAGATCGTTCAAGCTTTCCGCGCCAGCCCCGCTACCGTCGGTCGAGGCGACGACCGGACGACCGGTTCCGGAAATGATGCCGCTCGTCACGCTATTCTGATACTGTCCAAGGGCGTTACCGATCGCAACCACGGTCTGACCGATCCGTACCGTCTTCGAGTCACCGAGCGTGACCGCCGGCAGGTCGTTGACGCCTTTTATCTTCAGGAACGCGACGTCGTTCAGCGGGTCACTGCCCAACACCTGAACGTTTTCATATGCCGTGCCGTCCGGCAGTACCACCGAGACCGTGTCGGCGCCCTCGACCACGTGCTTATTGGTCAACACGTACCCATTCGCGCTGACGACCATACCGGTACCGGCGCCTTCCTGCTCGATGGTCCGATTGTAATACGGCGACAATTGCTGCGAAGAAGTCACGATGGATACGACGCTCGGCGACACCGCTTTGGCGACGTTGGCGATCGATTCCTCATCAGCCGTGATGCGCGCATTGCCGTCCTCTTCCGAAGTCTTCAGCACCGTCAACGGCGACTCGTCAGCTACGTATTCCTGCAGCCAGGCTCCACCGAAACCGCCAAGCAACCCGACGAGCAGCGCGGGAAGAAGCAATGCCGAACGTCGTGCACGCGGTTTCTTATCGACGAAGACCGGGCCACGTGTCTTCGGTGCTTCAGTGCGTTCGATCGAAGGAGTCACCTCCTCCGTCGTTTCATCCGTCTTATTTGAATCCGATATCGGTTCCATACTCTTTCCCTCCCCTACTTATCGTAATTAGATCGTCGCGGCGCCACTGAAGAAGAACAACAGCACGACGATGACGCTCATCGACATCAGTACCGGCAGCACGAGCTCACCGTAATTGAGCGAGCCGTGTTTGTGATAGCTGACATACATACGCTCGGCCAAAAAACTAAGCATCGCCACGATGATAGTCGCCTGCGCCAGCTGCAACTTCGGGTTGATGGCATAGCCGATGGTCCAGTGATACGACAGCCACATGATCTCGGCTACGATGAATCCCCATAATAGACTGAGGAAGTTCAGGTGTGTCTCGTGTTGCACGCTTAAGATATGCCGGGCAGCACTATACGCGACCAGCCATGCTCCTGCCACCACTACCGATGCCGGCAACGACGGTGATATCTGCACCAAGGCGGCGATACCGAACACCAACCCGATCATAGCCTGCGCGGCGACGAACGAGCGTTTTGAACGCGGCTTGATGAAGAGCAGCCATGCGATGTAAAGCGCCACGAGTGACAACTGGGTAGAAAGGCTGCCGTTTGCCGTCGACAGCATCACCACCACCGACACGCCGACGATGGTATCGATCATGTTGGCACGGATGTTCGCCATCCAGTAACGTGACCTCACAGCGAAGACGCGCCATTTGCTCAGCAGGATGATTCCTAGTGCTGGCCACGGCACGTTGGTGACCAATACCGCTACCAGTAAGGCGACGGCCAAGAGAATGTTCAGGATGACGTAAGCAACCTCGCTAAGGAACGAGCGCTTTCGGACGGATTTCAGTAACTCCATACGTTACTTTATTGTACCACTAAACCTGGCTACTGCACGGAACTGGCGCGGTCGTTGCCGACGATGACCAGGAAGTCTACGCCCTCGGCCACCAGGAAGCCGGGGTCGGTGGTCTTCAATTTCACACCGTATCGTTTGGCCAGTGCCTTGGCGGTACCGTCCATGTCGTCCTTGTTCAAACGGTAGACGGTCGTCTTCGTATATTCAGTGGTCGGCGCGTTGCCGGTGCTGACGACCGTATAATCCTTGGCACCCAACGCATCGGCTTCGGCCTGAGCCAGACCGATGGTGGTGGTACCGTTCAATACGGCGATATTCGCCTCTTCACGTACAACCGGGTTACTACTGATCTTCTTACGAATGAACGCCTGGATCTCCGAGAAATTGCCCTGTCCGGCCGACGGTATGAGGACACTCGCACCGTTGATCATGCTACCGGTCACCAGCGGAGCGTCCTGATCGTTCAGCTCGATCGACTTGATACGCTTCGATGGCGTATCGGTACCGATCGACATCAGGGTCCGTATCTCGGCCGTCGCGAAGTTGGTGCGGAGGTTCTTACCCATGGCGTCGATTAGGCCGGTCACCTTGCCGACGTTAGTCAACGTACCCGCGCTGACGGCCCGCTCCTTGAGCGCCACCAGGATCTTCCGCTGATACTTCTCGCGGTCGAAGTTCGCGCCTGCCAGACCGTAGGTGTTACCGGATGCGCCACGGGCACGCGCCAACGCCAATGCATGCTCACCATCCATCAGACCGGTCGGGCCGTTCTTGTACTTCACATAATTACAGGTGTAGTTACACTTCCAGTCGAAGTTGTCATCGAAGATACCGCGCGGATCATCACTGTCGATCGTCACGCTGACGCCGCCTACCGCGTCGACCGCGTCGACCAGCACCCCATAGTTCATATGCACGTAGTACTGGGTTTCCAGGCCGGCGATCTCGCCCACCTTCTTCATGAGGGCGGTCGCTCCGGCGCCCTCATTTTTACCGTCGCTTGAGTAGCAGCTATAGACTTCGTTGATGCGGCCGGCATAACCGGAGTTACAGGCTTGGCCGTAATCGACCCATAAGTCACGCGGAATACTGAGCAAGTAGGCGTCGTGCTTCTTCTGATCGACGCTGATGAGCATGATAGAGTCGGTCAGCAGCGCACCCTCATGGCCCGGGTCATCCTCGGATGTGCCGAACACGACGATATTGCTACGCCCGTTCGCATCCATCTTCAGAGGCTGGTTCTGAAAGATATCAAATATATTACCTTTGAACACCTGACTGCTTGCGAGCAATGCCTGGAATGCGACATATCCGCCGATCAGCAGCATGACCACCAGGATGGCGATGGCGACGCGACGTACGATCTTCTGCTTACGCGTCAGCGGCTTCTTCAGGCGACGGCGGAACAGCGTCCGGCGCTGCTTGGGCTGCTCATCATCGTGGATACTAGCCAACGACTCGTCGACTTCACGACGCGACACACCCACCTGCTGGTACGGCGGTCGTTCAGCCGGCTGACTTGTCTTTCCCACCTCTGGGCGGGGCGTGACAGGACGTTGAGCAAGACGGCGCGGTGCGGCGCTGGATATCTCATTAGAAGCCTGACGGCGCGGAACGAAGCCATCGATTGATGAGGTAGGTTTTCGCATAAATACTCACTTACTATAGCAAATATCGTGGCCGCCACGCCGTAAAAAAGCCATAAGTACTACGTTTTCGCATACTTCGCGCGAGGCGTGTATAGTAATAAGGAATGAAACCAAGCTTCCTTGATCGACACCAAGGCGTAAAAGATGCCCTCGGCATCATGTTCTTTGTCGTCTGTGTGCTCATCGGAACGCTGTTCATCAACGCGTTCATCTTCCGCAGCTTCAACGTGGAAGGACCGAGTATGGAGAACACCCTGTTCACCGGCGACCGTCTGATCGTCAACCGCCTGCCTGTCACCTTCGCCCAGCTGCAGAACAAGTCGTACGTACCGGAACGTGGCCAGGTGATCGTATTCAAGAACCCGCAGTACGTGCCGGGTCTTGGCGAAGAATATATCGTCAAGCGCGTCATTGCCTTCCCCGGCGAACGTGTCGTGTTGAAGAACGGCGAGTTCACCATCTACGACAGCCGTAATCTGAACGGCTTCAACCCTGATGATCAGAACCACGGAGAGCCTATCCAGCCGACCGACGGCGAAGTCGACACGATCGTGCCGAGCGGCGAACTATTCGTGGCAGGTGACCACCGTCAAGCCGGTTACTCAAAGGACTCGCGTAACGGCCTGGGTACCGTTCCGTACTACGACATCGTCGGTCCGGTCGCCCTGCGCATCTTCCCGTTCGACCGTATCAGGACGTTCTAGTTCGAGAGTTTGGTTTCAAGCGCGGCCAGCTCGTCGGCTGACTTGAATTCGATGATGATGCGACCGGCGCCCTTCTTAGTTTCCTGGACGGTGACCTTGGTCGCGAAACGCTTAGAGAGCGTCTCAAGTTGACGGATGGCGGGCTGAGCCGGCTTCGGCTTGTCACCTTTGCCTTCCGGCTTGGCGGTAGTCATGAACTGCTCGATCTTACGGGCGCTCCAGCCTTCGGCGATGATCTGGGGCAGAATGGATTTGATCAGGTCGGAATCGGCGCCGATAAGCGGTCGGGCCTGCCCTTCACTCAAATTACCTTCCGCGACGGCTTTCTTCACGTCCTCATCTAATTTCAAGAGACGTAACGTGTTCGAAACGGCACTGACGGACTTGCCGCCGACACGGACGCCGATTTCTTCGAGCGTCAGGTTGAATTGGTCACGCAGCTTGGCGTAGGCGGTAGCGGTCTCGAGCGGGTTCAGGTCGCGGCGCTGGATGTTCTCTATCAGTGAAAGTTCCAGCTTGTGCTGGTTGGAAAGCGTCCGTACGAGCGCAGGAATCGAATCTTTGCCGGCCGCCTGGCTGGCACGGTAGCGACGTTCACCGGCGACGATCTGATATTTACCATCCTTCGGCACCACCACGATCGGCTGCAATACGCCATGGGCCTGGATCGAGGCGGTCAGCTCATCAAGACCGGTCTGGTCGAAATGACGACGCGGCTGATCAGGGTCGGGGACGATCTCGCTCAGTTTGATGGTGCGCAGGTCGCTTACCTTGTGGTCGTCACCCGCCGATGGGTCGAACGACTCGTCCAACAGATCGGTCGGAATCAATGATTCGAAGCTGCGGCCAAGACCTTTCTTACTGGGCACGTTCCAACACCTCCTTGGTCACGGCTTTGTAGGCGCGTGAACCCTTAGAAAACCTGTCATACACACCGATCGGCACGCCGTGACTTGGCGCTTCCGCCAGACGGATGTTACGCGGAATCACGGTCTTGAACACTTTGCCAGGAAAATGCTTCTTGATCTCTTCGTGCACCTGACCGGAAAGGGTCGTACGACCGTCGACCATGGTCGGCAGCACCCCGATGAGATCGAGGGTCGGGTTCATGTTCTTGCGGACCAGCTTCATGGTTTCCAGCAGCTGACCAAGGCCTTCGAGGGCATAGAATTCAGCCTGCACCGGCAATAGGACATAACGGGCGGCAATCAGGCCGTTGACAGTAAGTAGGCTAAGCGACGGTGGGCTGTCGACGATGACCACGTCGTACGCTTCACCCGTGGTACCGATGGCGTTCTTCAGCCGGCTGAAGCGGCGCTGAGCCTGGGCAAGCTCGACCTCGGTGTTGGCAAGATGCGGCGTGGCCGGTGCGACGAACAGGTTCTTGTGCTTGGTCTCTACTACCACTTCCTGTAGCGTCTTCTGCTCCAGCATGACGTCGGTCATGGTGCCTTCGAGCGCCTGCTTATCGATACCTAGTCCGCTCGTGGCATTACCCTGCGGATCGAAGTCGATCAAAAGCGTGCGCTTACCGGCCTTCGCCAGGAAATACGCGATGTTGACGGCGCTCGTGGTCTTGCCCACGCCGCCCTTCTGGTTCGTCACTGCGATAACGGTAGCTGACACTTTGTGTATTCTTCCCTCTTCTTCTTGGGCTATTGTAGCATGAGCGCAACCAAAAATCCCCGCTTTCGACGGGGATTATTGTCAGATGAAACCGGTTCGGCTACTTACCGATAGCGGCGATCTGGATGCGGCTGTACTTCTGGCGGTGACCAGTTTCCTTGTGCACGCGCTTCTTTGACTTGTAGCGGATGATGCGAAGCTTGTCGCCCTTCACTTCTTCCTCTACTACCTTAGCCTTAACGGCTACACCCTTGACGGCTGGCGTGCCGACGGTGGTCTTATCACCGTCGATGACCAGCAGCGCGTCCAAAGTGAGCTCTTTGGTTCCTTCCGGGAGGCGGTCCACCAGGAGGGTCTCTTTCTCGGCGACAACATACTGTTTACCGCCGACACGAACGACTGCTTTCATGAAATTTCCTTATTAGGTTTAATAATCAATCTTGATGATTGTAACAGATGTGGACGCTTCTTTCAAGCGCCCTTAGCCGCAGACCACGTTGTTAGCGTGCAGCCAGCCTTCGACCGAGCCACCATCAAGGTACTCGCCCTTAGCCGCGACCACCTTCACCTGACCACCGTCGCCTACGTACTGGTTGATGGCGTCAGGGAGTTGGTACTCGCCGTTATGGGCCGGCGCCAGACCGGCCGCCTTGTCGATGACCTCTTTCGTCAACAGGTACTTCGAGATGTTGATCAGATTCGACGGTGCCTCTTCCGGCTTCGGCTGGTCGATGATACGGACGTAATTTCCCGCTTCGTCGCTCTCGATCACGCCATACTTTCCGACGCTCTCCTGCGGCACCTGCGCGGCTAGTAATCCGCAGCTGCCCTCAGGCGTCGCTTCAAGCAGACGGGCGACCTCGCTCGACCCATCTTCGTTCCAGATGAAGTCATCGCCCATCAGTACGACTACCGACTCCCCCGCCTCGACATAGTCCGCCGCCAACGCGATCGGCACGGCCGTGCCGTACTTGCCATAACTTGGCTGCGTGATGAAGTGTAGCGTCACGCCGCCGAGCGGCGCTACCATGGCCAGCTTATCTTCTTTGCCGTTACGGCGCAGGTAGTCGTTCAACTTGATATTGGAGCGGTAATAATCTTCCAGCTGCGTGCTGTCCTCGCCGACGACGAAGATCAGCTCGGTGATACCGGCCTTCAGACAATCCTGCACGACATAGTCGACCAACGGCCGGTTGCCGATCGGGAGCATACATTTTTCGATCGTCTTGGTGATAGGTAGCCGGCGGGTCCCCCAACCGGCTACGGGGATAATGGCTTTGGTCACGTTCATAGGGCCAAGTGTACTAGATTTGCCCGCCGCCATAAAGCGCGATGATGACCACCACCAGCGCCGTCATGCCGACGGCTTTGTACAGGCCATGGTGCGCCTTCCAACTGCGACGTATCGCCGGCTCTGAACGATGACGATAAAGGTAGGTTGTCATAGAGGCGAATGCGACCAATGCGGCCACCGCCACCGATCCGAGCGCAGCCGGTGATAGCGACTGCAGACCGATACCGATACGGGTGATGATGCTCGGGCTGCCATTAGTCGCCGCAAGCACGGCACCGTCGAACGCGGTTTCGGTCGTCTTCTCGGAACCGTACAAGGCCACGATAAGATTGGTCTCTTCACCGTTCAGCATCCCTTCGGCTACCGCGAACCCAACGTCGCGATAACGCTCACCCAGCAGGTTGGCCCGGTGCTCAGGCGAATCCATCCATGCCTGTACCACTCCACCGGGACTGTGGAAGCCCTTGCCGAGGTTCTCGCCTGCATATGAGAATTCATAGCCTGCCGCCTCGACCCATTGCCAAGGGGTCACGCCTGCCGGACTGACATGTGACCAATATTGTTTCGCCAGCATGTCGCGTGCTTTCAGCTCGGCAGCCGCCGATAAACGTTCGCTCTCAACCAATAACGGTAACCCGCGGGCATGGCGTTGGTGGTTGGTGGCTTCAAGCAACCGTTCGTTCGTCATAGAGGTGCTGCTGCCCAATACCGAACCCATCGCCGGTGAGACTGCGACAAGCTGCAATCCGATCACTAGCACCAGTGCGGCCACGATACCTTGCCACCGGACCAAGTGCGGATGATATTCGTTTCCCGCATGAGGCACGACCGAGCTGATCACGTGGTGATGAAATCGTAGGGCTGATCGTTTCGTTCTCATGCTAGGTTCATTCCGCTCTGCTTTCCTCAGTATAGCACCGCGCTACAACGCGACTCCGCGGCGCAGGAAGAACACCCAGGCTCCCGCACCGACGCCGCCAAGTCCGAGCATCCACCAATACCAGGCGATCCCGAGTAGCATCCATCCTTGCGAGGTCGCTTCCACCGGGGCGGCATCCTTGCTGGTCGCATCAGCACCCAGCACGGCCGCATTTTCCTCTATGACATCCTTCACGATGGCCGGAATCGCCGGTGACGTGGCTGCCACGACCGCTGCCGGAGATTCAGACACGGTCGCAAGCCGTGGCCGGTCGCCCACTACCGTCACCACTGGTGGCAGTTCGGCCACGAACGTCGTGGTGACGCTGCCTTCATTGCCGACGCTATCCTGACTCGTCACGGTCAGTCTATGCTCGCCAAGTATCAACGGCTGGTCCGTCACGTACACCCATGTACCCTCGATCGGCATGATGACGGTGGCTTCGGCTTCGCCATCAAGATACACATATACTGGCATATCCTCATTCGTCCTACCGGTCACGCTGTACGTGCCATCGGCATTACGTACCGGAGCATCGACTTCAAGCACTGGCGCGGTCGTGTCGATGATGACGGTCCAAATCGCGGAAGGACTGCATCGATGATCTAGGTCGCAGGCCGTCACTTGCCAGTAGTACGTACCGTCAGACTGGGTCGCTGGAATTGGCCGCTGGCTTTCGGTGTATCGTGTCGCCGATTCACCCGCGACCAGACCGGTCGTCAGATCATCCGATGTCGACCATGCGAAAGTGTAGTAAATGCCCCCGTTACCGTCGCTGCTGTCGGTCCAATCAAGTAGCGTCCCCTCTCCGTTCACTGTCGTACCGCTTCCGGGCGAGACGACCGCCGGTGTCGTCGGCGGACGGTTATTCAGCCTAATTTGACGGATGACCGTATCGGCTTGGTTTCCTGCCGTATCCCATGTTTTCAATAATAATTCATATGTTCCGTCCTTGAACGTCGAGGTATCGAACTGTGTCGACCATTCTTTGTTCGGCCACGCCTCTTCAGCAAGCTTCGTCACTTCATCACCTTCTTGCTGACGAATGCCAAGCCATACTTTCGAGATTCCATTGCCGTCATCCAGTGAAGCATCGACTCGTAAGCTGTCGCTGAAATACGTCTGCTCGGTTGGTACCGTAATCGAAGAGGTCGGCTTGGTGTTATCGACTATCAGCTTTATGGAATGTCTCTCCTCGTTCGGTACCTCACCAAGGATTCGGCCACCGTCGCGTGCGATGAAAGTGATGACATACTCGCCGTTCCGATCGGCCGTATCCCATTTGATTTCATACCGGTCGCCATTTCGTTCTACGGCATCGCCTTCAAATGTGAGATTCACTTCTGGCCCCTCGACCGTTACGATCACCTCTTTCACTATCTGGTTATCTTGAATCCTCGCACTCGCCGTCAATTCTCCACCAGCCACGAACCTATCTCCGGATTTGAAGTGCGTATCATCAAGCAGATTGACTGCCTCCCAACGGTCTTCGCTGAAAAGTCGAAGGTCATCAATAGTCGGCTTTTCGGTGTCGAGTTCGTTCCAACTGCCCTTAGTTGGCTTCGCGGTCACGGTCCAGTCGCCGCCACCATCGACCACACGTGCATAGGATTCACCTTTCACAATAGACGGATAGACCACCTGATCTACCACGATGCCGTCCTTATTCCTGAGCGTCGCCGTATCTCCATCGTTATTGAAGTTTTTTACCTCGACGAAGCGCCAGGCTCCTGAATTCAGAAGACCTTCAAGCTTCACTTTGGTCCCGTTTGCTTCATCAATGGTCCAGCCCTCAAGCGAGATATCCTTCGCCGTCGGATTGTAGAGCTCCACCCATTCCTTTTCACTGGTATTTATTGGAGACGGGTAGATTTCGTTCACTACCACGCTACCCTCTTCAGCCTGAGCCGTTTGCATTAAAAAGAACGGCGCCATCATCAGGGCACCGACCGTAATAAAAATCCCGCCGAAAGCCAGACGCGGCCATCGCGGGTTACCATGCACTTCTCGCATCCTCACAGTACCTGTCCTCGCCTTCTAGAGTTCCACACCCCGGGGATTAAGTTACTGCTCCCTATTATACGCTTATGCTTCGAACGTGTGAACCGTTACCGGCCGCGATTTTCCAGCTCGTCGATGCGCGCATGATCAAGCCCGTAATAATGGGCGATCTCGTGCCAGAGCGTTCGCTTGATCTGCTCGAACAGGCTCGCCTCGTCGTTCGTGATGGCGAGCAGCGGGTGCTTGAACAGGGTGATCTTGTCTGGCAGAATGCCGGATTCACTACCGGTCCGCAGGGTACGCGGTACGCCCTCGTACAGACCAAGGAGCAGATGGTCATGACGCAGCTTCAATTTCTCTCGCTGGACTTCGTCCGGCTCATCTGCCATTACGATGGCCACGTTCTGCAAGCCGTGGATATACTCCTGCGGCAGTTCATCCATGGCCCGGGTGATAAGCCGGTCGAATTCATCATCGGTCAGTTGATACATCTGTATGTAGTATAACGTCTATTCTTCCGCGAAGGTAAACCAGTCGGGGTCCTTATGGACGTCCTCGAGGATTTCATCCCACCGTTCAGCCAGACTACCGTCAAGCTGCTCGGTCAACTCGATCGATTCAGCTTCATGCGCTTCGGCGGCGATGTCGTCACCTAGTCCGTCGGCAAGCGGATCGATAGGTTGGAACGCGAGATGTGAATGTTGGAATAATGACATATGTGTATGTTAATGGTTTATACTTACATAATAGCATAAACGGTATGTAATGTCAACTGCCCTACTCCTTACGCGCCAGTCGCAAACTGATGAATTTTTGCCCGAACATGTTTCAGGGGCGATGCGTTCTCATACGACGCATCGCCCCTTGATGGTGAAACAGGTCGGCCGCCTCATGCGGTGGCGGGCGGCAGGATGATGCGCTTGAGCGCCACGACCAGGTCAGCAAGGCTGAGCGTGGTCTTGGTCTTCTCGGCGTCGCGTGCCTTCTGCAGCAGCTCCAGCAGCGGAGCGGGCAGCCGCTCCTCCGTGACGTTGGCGGTGGTGCGGATGTCTCGGACGTAGCCGATGACCTGTGTGGGCCTGAGCTGACGCTCGCCCTCCTTCCAGTGCGCGTGCCACACCTTGTCGTGAGTGACGTGGGCGGCAGTGACGATCGCTTCGTCGTGTTGCACGGTCATTGCCCTCATCTCCTTCCTGTTTTCCGGAAAAGGGCTTCACCTAATGTCGGTTT
>CBFGLU010000011.1:0-23228 GCA_965649685.1 uncultured bacterium
CAGCTTGGTTTAGGTAAGAACGGTTCAGGAGTCGACATCGTAAGCACGCAGGAGAATACACCGCGTGAGATGAAACTCCCGACGGGTGTAAAGGTGAAGAGTATCCAATCTGGCGGTGGTACTACCCTGTTCATTTCGACGGGTGGTGAAATTTACTCGGTAGGCAATAACGCGAACGGTCAGCTAGGAGATGGCACGACGACGAACAGCTCGGTGCCGGAGGCTCGAAGATACCTGAACCCGCTTATGCCGCTGGTTTACTAGATGCTTCAGAAGAGCTAAGGTGCCAGCCGCCACAGTACGGGCAAAGGTAGGCGTGCAAGGCGGGTGCCGCCAGGCTAAGTTCGGCCACCTCGACCATCTTCAGGGCCTCTTCCTCACTGCGAAATCGACGCTTGCGTGCGCAAGGTATGGCCGGCATAAAACGTTCGTGGCGTGGCTGGTGATTTCGTCGGGGCATGATTGGTATTTTCCATGGACTTCTGGTACTATATCTAGTGTACATGAGAGCGCCAGACGAGCCATCTGCCGGCACTCCCAGGCCGCCGAAATCGTCGACGGTCGTTTTATTGCTCGCTACCATCGCCGATACCACTTGGCGGATGTTCGTTCCGACAATAGGTTGTATCCTGCTAGGCTTCTGGGGGGATAGTACCTGGGGAACGCAGCCGTGGCTGACGATCGTCGGTATCATCGTCGGAGTAGCGATCACCGCCCTATTAATTAAAAGGCAGCTTCAGGAAGTACAACGCACGAAATGACATCATCTTACTTCAGCGCGATCGAGATCCATCTTGCTTCACAAGAACTCTTCAAGCTCGGCGGCTTTTCTATTACCAATTCACTGTTCACCGGTGCGATCAGCCTGGCTATCTTGCTCGGCATCTTCGGATACGTGGTGTGGATGTTAAAGCGTGGTCGCTACAACCGTTTCGTCGGTCTGGTGCAGTGGGCCTTCGAAGGTATGCTGTCGCAGGTCGAGAGCGTAATTCCTGACAAGCGGCTAGCCCGCAAGGTGGCACCGCTCGCCCTTACCATCTTCTTCTACGTGCTTATCTCTTACTGGATGAGTATCCTGCCCGGCCTTGATTCAATCAAGCTTGGTGAGGCGCCGATACTTCGTAGTATCGCGGCCGATCTTAACTTCACCTTCGCCATGGCGATCGTGGTGTTGATCGTGGTGCAGTTCTTTGCCTGGCAGGCGCATGGTCCGATCGGTAACGCCAAGCGATATCTGCGTAACCCCCTGAAAGATCCGATCGGCTCATTCGAAGGTGTGTTGGAGTTCATCGGTGAGATCTCGCGCTACACTGCCTTGAGCCTGCGTCTGTTCGGTAACTGTTTCGCCGGTGAAATCCTGTTACTTATCATTGCCGTGTTGACCAGTTATCTGTCGGTTGCCATGTTGCCGGTGTTCATGGCTTTCGAGCTGTTCATCGGTTTCATCCAGGCCTACGTCTTCTTCATCTTGACCGTTATCTTCACCAGCCTTGCCGTGGAATCACACGGTGAGCACGCCGATTCCCATGACCATTCACCTGCTGATGCTAAACTGGCCACGCAGCACGAATGATAAGCCAACGATACGAGTGATAGAACAGACTTGTCTGGTTTTATCTGAGTGAGGCGGCCAATACAGAATGGTATATAATTTAAGGTATATAACTAAGGAGAAATATTAATGGAACAACTAGCATTCGGTCTTACCTACGGTCTGCCAGCACTCGGTGCCGCCATGGGCATCGGATTCATTGGTTCAGGCGCCTTGAACGCGTTCGGCCGTAACCCAGAGCAGCTTGCCAACATCCGTACGCTGATGATTACCGCCATCGTCTTCGCCGACTCCCTGGCTATCATCGGTATCGTCGTCGCCATCATCGCGAAGTTCATCTAAGGATAAGTGACGAAACTGCATGATGGATTACGTACGATACGTCGCAAGTGCTGAAGGCGCGTCCGACAACCTCTTCTCGGCATTGGGCATCGACGCTCAGATGCTTACCTTCCAGATGGTTGCGTTCGTCGTCCTGGTCGTGCTGCTCGGTAAGTTCGTCTTTCCTGTATTGATGAAGGCTGTTGATGAACGACAGTCGAAGATCGACGAAGCAGGACGTGCCGCCGAACAAGCCGAAAAGAAGGCTGAAGAAGCTCAGGCAAAGATCGAGTCAACCTTGAAGAAGGCTCGTGCCGAAGCTGCCGATATCGTGACGACCGCCAAAAACGAGGCTACCCAAATGATTGAGAAGGCCGAATCCCAGGCGAAGAGCCGTTCCGAACGAATCGTCGCTGAAGCGCAGGAAGACATCCAAAAAGACGTCATCGCCGCGCGCAAGGCACTCGAGAAAGACACTATCAGTCTAGTAAAGAAAGCGGCCGGTCTGGCCGTAGCCGGCGTGGCCGACGACAAGCTGGATGCGGCGCTCATCAAGAAGTCGGTCGAAGGAGCCAAGCGCTAGCATGGCCACGCTTTCACGACGCAAGTTGGCCCAGCACGCCGTGACACGCCTGAAGAAAGGTGATGCGAAGGCAGCCGTTCTGAAAGAGCTGGCCGCGTACTTGGTGGATAGCAAACGCACTAAAGAAACCGAACTGGTCGTGCGTGACATCGAGCGCCAGCTGGCCGTTGAAGGCACGGTGATCGGTACGGTCGTATCGGCCCGAAAGCTGACGAAATCGGCCCTCGGCGACGTCGAGACGCTCATCAGGCACCATTATGGCGAAAAAGCCACGGTGGTATTACGTGAACGGATCGACCCCAGCCTGATCGGCGGTATCCGCTTGGAACTACCTGATCGCCAGCTGGATGCAAGCGTGAAAGCGAAATTAGAGAAATTGACGGTTTAGGAGAATAAACGTGGCTGAACTAGCAGTAGCAGAATTATCGAAAGATCTCCAGACGGCCATCGCCGGTCTGGAACAGAATGAAGGCTTGAAGAGCGCCGGCGTGGTGATCCGTGTCGGCGACGGCGTGGCGTGGGTGCACGGCCTGACGGAGGCCGGATATAGTGAAGTGCTTGAGATCGACACATCGGCCGGCGTCGTCGAGGCCTTCGCTCTTAACCTGATGGAAGATGAAATCGGAGCGGTCATCCTGGGAGATGACAGCCAGGTCGCGGCCGGTAACACCGTCCGCCTGAAAGGCCAGGTACTGGAAGTGCCGGTCGGCGAGGAACTGCTGGGTCGCGTAGTCGACCCGCTCGGTCGCCCGCTTGATGGCGGTCCTGCCATCAAGACCAAACAGACCGGTCGCGTGGAGCGAGAAGCGATCGGCGTGATGGGTCGTAAATCGGTCCATGAACCACTAATGACCGGTATCGTGGCCATCGATGCCATGTTCCCTATCGGTCGCGGTCAGCGTGAGCTGATCATCGGTGACCGTCAAACCGGTAAGACCGCCATCGCCATCGACACTATGATCAACCAAGCGAAGCAGAAGACCGGCGTGGTGAACATCTATGTTGCCATCGGTCAGAAGCTCTCGAAGATCGCCCGTTTGGTAGACCGCCTGAAGCAAGAGGGTGTGATGGATCAGACCATCATCGTCGCGACGGGACCGAGCGATCCAGCTTCCCTGCTTTATCTGGCGCCATATGCCGCTACTGCCATGGGTGAGTACTTCCGCGATAACAAGGGCCACGCGCTTATGGTATATGATGACCTGACGAAGCACGCAGTCGCTTATCGTCAGATGTCATTGCTCCTGCGTCGCCCACCGGGACGTGAAGCTTTCCCCGGCGACGTATTCTACCTGCACTCTCGTCTTCTCGAGCGTTCAGCCAAGCTGAGTGACGACCTTGGTGCCGGTTCGTTGACCGCACTTCCTATCATTGAAACTCAGGCCGGTGACATCTCGGCGTATATTCCGACCAACGTCATCTCTATTACCGACGGTCAGATCTTCATGGAAACCGATCTGTTCTACCAGGGTATCCGTCCAGCTATTTCTGCCGGCCTGTCGGTCAGCCGTGTCGGTGGTGCCGCTCAGACGAAAGCCGTCAAGAGCGTGTCGAGCCATCTGAAGCTTGGCCTTTCCCAGTTCCGTGAACTCGCCAGCTTCGCCCAGTTCGGCTCCGACCTCGATGACGCGACCAAGGCACAGATCGAACGTGGTCAGCGCCTCACCGAACTGCTGAAGCAGCACCAGTACCAACCTATGGGTATTTGGGAGCAGGTCGCCAGCATCTATGCCGTCAGCGAAGGTCACTTCGACCAAGTGCCTGCTGCCAAGATCAAGGACGCGCAGGCTGCCCTGCTGACCAAGCTGTGGACCGACCACAAGTCTGAAATGCGCGAGTTGAACAAAGGTAGTGAAAAGGTTGAAAGCGGCAGCCCAAGTGCCAAGCTGATTGAAAAGGCAGCCAAAGCGGCCGCGAAAGGCTTCGAAGGCTAACCATGACGACCGAGCAATTCGTGACCGAACGCCAGACTGGCTTCGAACAGCTGATTGCTGACATGTCACTTGAAGATATGCGGACGCTTCGGTACATGCTGACGGAAGCTATCAAAGCTAAGCGCACGAGCGAGCCGTATGACACATACGATAACGGAGTGAATCCATAGCTATGGCCAGTCAACGTCAATTAAAGAGCCGCATTCGCTCGGTAAAGAGCACCAAGCAGATCACCAAGGCGATGCAGATGGTGGCCGCCTCGAAGATGCGCCGTGCGCAGGATGCTACCAAAGCTACCAGCCCGTACACGGCGACCGCTCAGGCCATATTGGCCAACCTTGCGACCCAAGGTGCGACCCAGGGGCATCCGTTGTTCGAAGCGCGTGATGTCAAGAACCGCCTGCTGATCGTCATCGCCAGCGATAAAGGTTTGGCTGGCGCGTATAACGCCAACGTCGCGAAACTATACCTACGTGAAGTCATCGCAGACAACGGTAAAAGCGTCCATACGAAAACCATCGCCATCGGTCGAAAGGTCACCAACTTCGTTACCCGACTGAAAGACGCCGACCTGGTAGGAGCATATGAGGATCTGCCGGATAAGCTGGAGGGATACGAGTTGCAGGCCGCGCTTGATAGCGCCTACAAACTATTTACCGAAGGTGACGTCGATGCGGTCGACGTGATTTACACGGACTTCGTCTCTTCTGTCACACAGACGGCCGTCATCGAGAGACTGTTGCCGGCCGGTACGGTCGATCCATCGGATGACGATGATATGCGTGAGGCGCTATTCGAACCTGATACCGAAACCGTACTCCAGAGCGTAGTATACCGATTGGTCAATGCCCAACTGTTCCAGGCCTTCCTGGATGCACGTGCCAGTGAGCACAGCATGCGCATGCTTGCCATGAAGAACGCGACCGACAATGCCGGTGATTTGATCGACGACCTGACGCTCGAGATGAACAAGGCACGCCAGGCCGCCATTACCCAGGAATTGGCTGAGATTAGTGGTGGCGCGGAGGCGATGAAATGAGTCGGGAATACTATCCGGGAGGCGCGGTCTACGAAGACTCGATCCTTACCGTCGACGACAATGGCGAGGAAATCCGCGTTCCCCTGTCGCAAATCCCAGAACTTGAGCAGAATCCGTACAGCTGGGGCGACGCCATGGTAGTGACATTTGATGATAACGAAGGAGATAATGATGAGTAAACAGAACGGTAACATAACCCAGGTGGTCGGTGTGGTCGTTGACGTCGAGTTTGGCGGCGGTACCCTGCCGGCAATCTATGACGCGCTGACGATTAAGCACGGTGACCGCACGGTGACACTGGAGGTGGCACAGCACCTCGACGAGCGCAGCGTGCGCGCCATCAGTCTACAGAGTACCGACGGCTTGAAGCGCGGTGATGCGGTTGAAGCAACCGGTGCGGCTATCTCGGTACCAGTCGGTGACGCGACCCAAGGCCGTATGTTCAACGTGGTCGGTGAGCCGATTGACGGCAAGGCTGCTCCGAAGGGCAAGACCTCACCGATTCACCGTGAACCACCTGCCCTTTCCGAACAGGCGAACAAGACCGAGATCCTTGAGACCGGTATCAAGGTCATCGACCTGCTCGCTCCTATCACCAAAGGTGGTAAGGTCGGTCTGTTCGGTGGTGCCGGTGTCGGTAAGACCGTCCTGATCCAGGAACTTATCAACAACATCGCCAAGTTCCACTCTGGTAACTCAGTCTTTGCCGGTGTCGGTGAACGTACCCGTGAAGGTAACGACCTGTACCACGAGATGAAGGACGCGGGCGTCCTCGACAAGACCAGTCTGGTCTTCGGTCAGATGAACGAACCACCGGGAGCCCGTCTGCGTGTCGCCCTGAGCGGTCTGGCCATGGCTGAAGCCTTCCGAGACGAAGGTAAGGACGTATTGTTGTTCGTCGACAACATCTTCCGCTTCACCCAGGCCGGTGCCGAGGTGAGCGCCCTCTTGGGTCGTCTTCCGAGCGCCGTCGGTTACCAGCCAAACCTCCAGCAGGAAATGGGTGCCTTGCAGGAGCGCATCACCAGTACTAAGAAGGGCTCGATCACTTCCGTCCAGGCTGTCTACGTGCCTGCCGACGACCTGACTGACCCGGCTCCGGCGACTACTTTCGCCCACCTCGACAGTACTATCGTGTTGAACCGTGCCCTGACCGAGATCGGTATCTACCCGGCCGTCGACCCGCTCGACTCAAGTTCGACTATTCTCGACCCTGAAGTCGTCGGTGAGAAGCACTACGAAACCGCTCGTGAAGCCCAGCGTGTGCTGCAGCAGTACAAGGAGCTTCAGGACATCATCGCCATCCTTGGTATGGAAGAGCTATCTGATGATCAGCGTCAGATCGTTAACCGTGCCCGCCGTCTCCAGCGGTTCCTGGCGCAACCCTTCTTCGTCGCAACCCAGTTCACGGGTAACGAAGGTGCGTATATCAAGCTGGAAGATACCGTGACGGACGTGGCTGACATCCTGGCCGGTAAGTACGATGACAAACCGGAGAGCTGGTTCTATATGGCCGGTGGTCCTCTGAGCGAGAAGAAGGACTAGCACATCGTGAAGTTCGAACTCGTCACGCTTGCCGGTATCCAGCTCGATCAAGAGGTCTATGAAGTGATGCTGCCGACCGCGGCCGGTCCGATTTCGGTCTTCCCAGGTCACGAGCCACTGGTGTCGGTAGCCGTACCAGGCGCGATCGCGGTCCGATATAAGAAGGGCGATCCTGAAGACAAGCTCGAGTACTTCGCTATTGGCGGCGGCGTGATTGAAATCAGCGGCACACGCGTGCGCGTCTTGGTTGACGAAGCTGACCACGGTGACGACATCGTCGAGGCGGAGAGCAAGGCGGCGCTTGAACATGCCCTCAAGCTACGCGAGACCGCTAAGAACCAGGTTGAGCTTGAAAAGGCGCATCAGCTGGTCGATCGGCACACCGTTCGTCTGAAGGTGGCCGACCTGCGTCGTCGACACCGCCGATAACAGAGGCTGTACAACCTAAAAGAACCGCTCTTTCGAGCGGTTCTTTTAGAAGGCAGAGGCTAGGTTAAAGAAGCGTAAGCAGCTGGCGGACCTCATCGGTGGAGCGGCTATGCATCAGGCGATCGCGGAGTTCTGCGGCACCTTCGAAATCACGTACGTAAATCTTGAAGAACCGCTTCAGAGGGTCGAATTTGCGCGGGTGCTCGGCGGTATCCCACTCATCATGAAGGTCAAGCTGTAACCGTAATAATCCCAGCAGCTCTTCACGGCTATGCGCCGTCGGTTCGCGTTCAAACGCGAATGGATTGGCGAAGATGCCACGTCCGATCATGACGCCGTCGACGCCCGTTTCGCGGACAATCTCCTCGCCCTGGACGCGCGTAAGGATATCGCCGTTTATGGTGAGTAGCGTCTGCGGTGCAACCTCATCCCGCAAAGCCTTGATTTCCTTGATGAGTTCGAAGTGGGCGGGCACCTTGCTCATCTCCTTCTTGGTGCGTAGATGAATCGTAAGGTTGACCACGTCCTGCTGCAATATGTGGGTCAGCCAGTCGCGCCACTCTTCGACCCGACTGTAACCTAGGCGCGTCTTGACGCTCACAGGTAGGCCTGCCGTCTTAGCGGCTTTAATCATCTCTGCGGCCAGTTCCGGCGTCCGGATCATACCTGCGCCACCCCCGCTTTTCACGGCGGATGCGTCCGGGCATCCCATATTGATATCGATTCCGTCGAAACCTAGTTCGCGGCAGTGCGCACTAAGTTTTGCCATGGCTTCAGGGACACTGCCCCACAGTTGCGCGACGATGGGTTGCTCATCGCTTGTCTTAATAAGACGTCCGCCGATCGCCCGGTCGCCAGCTGCCGCCCAGCCGGTGGCGTTCGTGAACTCACTGAAGTATATGTCGGGAGCCGCGGCTGATGCGACGACGTGGCGAAAAACGACATCAGTGACAGCTTCCATCGGAGCCAACACGAAGAATGGTTTCGGTAAGTCTTGCCAGAAGTTACGCACGAAAGACGGTTAGGCGCTCCAGCTCAGGTCTTCTGGTATCGGTGTCTCATGCTTCGGTGCATCTGGACGGCGACGGGCTGGGCCCCATTCGCGTTCGATGTCGCTTAATGTCCTTGCGGTCGCACCAAGCGATGTAGCCACGTTATCGTCCCTACGATCTACGGGCACTTCGATACCAGGTGTTTCCTCTGCGAACATAGCGCTGTCATGGGAACCATGAAAAAGTTCTGATGAATGTGCCATAAGCTGCTCCTTCTGCTGTGACTATCTCAGCTTGAGTATATCATGGATGATATACGATGTGTACGTCTTACATTTGACACGACGTATAATTCCTGTCGAATGTGAGACGGACAGGAATAGTGCTTCTTGATCCCCTGGGCCTACGCTGGCTGCGTAGGCGTCCGTACTCCGGGTCAGCCCTTGCGGTCTTCGCGCTTCGCCTTGAAGTCGGCGTTACGTACTGACTGCATGTTCCGACCGCGCTCAACGAGCGCCTGCTCCGCCGGCGTACGTGCCGACGGCGGCTTCTTGGCGGCGTCGAGGTACTGCTTTTCGGTGGCCACGTGGGTCACCTCCCTTCCATGTAGGTCGAAACTGCAACTGCGGAAGAGCCAGGCGGGTGCCGGGTGCGGGGGTAGACCCGAACACCCGCCTGGCGGCTGGACGGTGAGCAGGAGACAGCTCCCTCCGGGAGTTCTTCCCCGCCTCCTGCTCACCTGCTTCATATCGAAACCTATGGAGGCTTCGAAACATGGGGCGCGCCCCGGCTCGGCTCGGGGTACCAAGCCGGGGCGCTTTTGGAGATGTCAGCGCATGGCATCTCCTCACCTACCGGATCACGGCTTCATCCTTCTGGGGCATCTCGGGTTACCCGTTACGAAGGCGGCGTCATGATCGCGGTGGTCTATCGCACTATTCCTGTCTTGTGATGTACATCCAAGGCGGAAACGTGGATACGCGGACACGAGCCATCACGACTCCTGTTTGCATATCCACGCTTGCCCCTTGAAAGCAATCCTATAATAACGTAATTATACTATTTCGTCAATCCGTCTCGCCAAGCAAGTCGCGCTCTAGCTGCAACATACCCGCATAATCTGACGTGTAAGAAGCCGCATCCGGCAGATCCAGCGTAGTAATCCGCTCATACACCGCTTCGATCAGTCGCGAAAACCGTTCCAACTCAGTATCGTCATACGTGATTTCCAGCGCATGGATGTGTCCGGCCGTGTCCGGTTCGATGAACTGAAGCACGCCTTTCTCTACCGTGTACGAACCGAAATCTCGCGACCGTTCGACCAACAGCTTATAGAACAATAGCTGCTGACGGTACTTATGCAGTTTGATCTTTTCCCAGTCCTCGCGCCCGCGCCAGTCTCTCGAAGGCTTGCCGGTCTTGTAATCGGTCACTATAAGCGTCTTCGATTCTTCGTCGACATCGATAAGGTCGAGCGCACCGGTCAGCGTAGCCTGGCCTATCATACTCTGCTGGTTGGCAAAGCTTAGCTCGGTGCGTTGGGTTGTGGTGAATCCGTCCGATTTGGCGGCAAGGAATGCCTGCAGCACTTCTTGGCCATGTTGGGTGTATTGAGCAAGGTCGCGGTCGGATAGCCGCATGCCGGACAGATGCTTCTCGTAATCCTGAAGGATATCTTCAAGCGGTTTCGGATTGCCGGTGGTCACGAGATGATCATGGGCACGCTGTAAGGTATGATGTACCGCCGAGCCGTAGGCCGCCTGCGGGGTCATAGCCTGAGGAAAGCGGAGTAAATTGCTGATAAGGAAGTTCTGCGGCCCGCCACGTGACACGTCGAGGAACGTATTAAGATGCGTGGCGCTGAGCTTGTAAGATTCCAATACCGGGCTGAGCAACCGTTTCATGTCGTTAGCCGCGACGTTGATGAGTGGGCGGTACCACTCGGTTTCTAACTGCTCGGTAAGTATCTGCACGTCGGCAGTGCCGTCAACGACGTCCGCTTCCCAACCGTTACCCGTCAGGAAGCTTGCACGCATCGCTGTACGGCCGTTGTCATCGTGCGCGGCATAACTGATATCGAGGGTCCGCTTGGCCCTGGTCATGGCTACGAAGAACAAGCGTAGACGTTCGTCGATGGTCTCACCGCTTGGGCGTAACTGCAAGTTCTCAGGATAGCCGATCAAACGGGCGCGAGAGCGGACGCGCTCTCCCCATGCGGTGTCGATGGCACCTACGATGTGTACATGGTCGAATTCCAGCCCTTTCGACTTATGAGCGGTCATCAGGTGGACGGCATCGACCGAGATATCGCTTCGTACACGTACGCTCGTGATGGCGCTACCGATACGTTGGTGCAGCTTAACGAATTCGACGAAGTCGCTCAGATAGACGTTGCGGTCAGGTCGGTATTCACGTAGCTTCGCCCGAACGGTGCGTAAGGCTTCTAGGAAAGTGAGATATTCTTCCGTGTCGTCGGCGCGCCGTTCGTCGGAAAAGTAATAGGCATATATTGGTGAATGGTAGCTTTCGGCAGCTTCTTCATTCGGTCGTCCGACCAGGCGGTCGATGATGGCTTCGGCTGGTTCACGAAGCGAAAGCCGTGCCGTCTCGGTCAACCAACCATGCAGATCGATGAATTCTGGTTGCGTGGCCATCTCTGCCAGCCAACCATCGCGATGTTTGTAGGCATTAAGACTAAGCTGCCACAGTGATTTCGTGTCGACACTCCATGCCTCATGGGCAAGCAGCTGCGGTAGGCGTGCGTCCGCCTCGCCGATATTACCGGTGGCGATATCGGTGATGATTTCGGCAAGCAATGTCAGCTGCTGTACGATTTCGGTCTCAAGCACGTTGTCGCGGCGCTCGTAATTGACGGTGATACCCTCGTCGTACAGGTATGGCAGCAGCTTCATCAGTTCATGGTGGCGTCGGGCAAGTACTGCAATCGAGGACGGATCGATGCCAGCGTCGATCTGCTGACGGATGCGGTGAGCCAGACCGCGCCGTTCATCTTCAATCCGCCCGTACTCCGTCAGGCGGACATGACTGCTGGTGTCGGACCGGTGGGCCGTCAGGCGCTTATTGATTTCTTCGACGTACTGCTCCAAGCGCCCTTCACCAAGCGTGATGACGGCACGTGACTTCTCAAGGATGGTTGAGGTCGATCGATAATTATCGGTCAAGGTGACGATCTTCAGGCCTTCGTAACGGTCTTTGAAGGAAAGGATGTTGCCTACTTCGGCGCCCTGGAAGCTATAGATCGCCTGGTCGTCATCGCCAACCACCATTATGTTCGGTTCATCACCAAGCGGGCCGGTAGTCAGATTATGCAATATGCGCATCTGGGCCATGTTGGTGTCTTGGAATTCATCAACCATGATGTAAAGGTAGCGTTCCTGCAGGTTGTAGCGTAGGTCGGAGAACACCTCCAACGCGTGGACCACGCGAAGAACCATGTCGTCAAAGTCGTACAGTTCACGCTCCTGCATCTTCAGCAGATACTGGTAGTACAGGTAGCTTGCGGCGCGGAGTTTCTTGGCCCGCTTGCGATCCTTAAAGATGAAGCGGCCTTCGCCGTCCTTTTCCATGTATAAGTTCTTCCAGGCGGTGATCGGCTTGGTGCTGGCGGCTTCGTTGGCATTGTCCACGGCATGCGCCAGGCTTAGGGCCAACACGTTCGCAAGCGGCGGGATGCCTGGCGGCAGTCGTGGCACATCCATGCTGGCCAGCCGCGCCGCAATGGGTGTTAGCAAGTCGGCCGTCTTCATGGAAATACGCTGACTGAATATCTCGGCCAGATCACCTTCACAGGCATCAAGCGCATGGTCGTTAGCATCGAGGATTTCCAGCAGTTCATCACTGGTCAGACCACCCTTCTTCAGTTCGCCGATCGTCACCAGCATGTCAGCCAAATGGGTGTATTCACCATTCATGGTACTAGCGAGTGGATTGGCAAGGTCGAGAGAATCGAAGATCTCCCGTAGCAGCTCATAAGAGCTTAGTTCTGAAGCCGGTCGGAAATCCGCACCATGATAAAAGTATTCGCCATTCTGATTGATCACTTCCGAACCGAAGCTGTGGAAGGTATGGATGGCGACCTTGTAGGCGTCGGGACCAATGATTTCACTGAGTCGCTTACGCATGGCGGTTGCACCACTTTCGGTAAAGGTAAGACAAAGGATGTTTTCGGGCAAGGTGTCGGTGGAGCGAAGGATGTTGGCGGCCCGCATGCTAAGAAGCTCGGTCTTGCCCGTACCTGGACCGGCCACGACCATCAAGGGGCCGTCGATCGTATCGACCGCTTCCTTTTGGCGCGGGTTTAGCTTCTTATAGCGTGTCTCGAAATCCACTGCCTTTATTGTAGCAGTAATGAAGGATCGGCGGCGTAACGTTCAAGCTGTCGGGCGAGGGCCGCACCCGCCAGTGCGTAACTGACGGTATGCGGGTGTTGGCGTTCGGCGCCAGCCGCTACGACCCGTGCGGTCTGGGGCATATCCTGCATGAACCGGTCGTTGGCGTCGATCAGCTCATTATCGAATCGTTCGCGTAGCCGCAGGTGTGCGTTGATCGTCGCCTTATTCGTATCCAGGCTGTTATGGATGCTTGGGTCTATCATCGGCCGTATCAACGTGGCGACCGACTCGTACAAGGCCACACCATACCAGATAGCCTCGGCGCGTTCGCTTTCAAGTACCTTCTTGGCCGTGGCGGTGAGCGCGACGTGACCGGTCTTGTAAAGGAAACTACTGCCTTCGGCAAGCTGATGCGAGTTCGTCACGATATCCTGGTTCATGACAAGCAGTTCCAAGGTGTCGGCCGTAGCGGGGTCGATATCGTGGTTTGGAAAATCAGTGATGAACGGTAATTCGGTCACTCCCATGATTTTCGTAGTATACCCCCGTTCGGAAAATTTACAAGACAGGTGTACAATATCGGTATGAATGACAACGTCTACGACGACATGGCGTTAGAGCAGATCGCCAAGACGAAGTTCGGCGTGCCGCTTGAAATTGATCACGTCATCGTGCGCTCGATTCCTGTCAGTCGGGTAGCGCAGGCCACGCTTTTTCTCACTACCAAGAAGCAGCTGTACCTATATGTCAGCGGTACGTCCAGGCTGCTACTTTCCGACGTCAAGAAAATCGTCACGCGTGTCGGTCTGACGGCGGATACGTACCTGCCCCCGAAAGGTCGACCGCATTACTTCGATGACATCGGACACGAGAAGTTCAAAGCAGTGTTTCCCGGACGGACCGATCCCTCATCGCACGACCTGATGTATTATCGGACGCTTGCGCCATACAATCCGGCCCTGGTGCTTATATCGGAAGTGAAGAGCGGTGAGATCATGCAGTTCGACGTCGATGCACGCGGACAGTGGCGGACGGCTGCAAAATTCGCCTACCGCCGTATCAAAGCTCTGTAAACGGACACCAGAAGCCGTCTGAAGTCGCGACGTTTCCGTTGTTGCTGCGCGAAATCTTCCAGATGTTGGCATCATTTGACCAATACGCGATGATATATGATTCGCGAATCGTCTCGGTGGCTGGGTGCGTATAGGTACATGTACCACTACCAGGTGCGGTCAGAATGCTATATGCCCGCGCGGTGGTACCATCCGTATCGGCTTTGGTAAGGTAATACACCTTTGTCTCGTCCAGCCCTGTCGACGGCGTACATGTCGCGGAAGCACCGGCACATGGCAGGAGCTTCACGTAGTTGCCGTTCAAGGTGCTTAACGGCACGTCAAGCAACTGGCTGGCGGTTCCAAGGTTCGACGGCACGCTACCCGTCGGGGTGCCACCGAACAGCTGGGCTGCTGATGGGTACTCATTGTTACGAGTGAAATAGCGTTCCGCTGCCGAGCGGATGGACGCGGCCAGGCTCTTGGCCTGGGCATCGTATGAACGGTCCTGGTATACGATAAAGGTCGAGGTGACGATACCGGCCAGGACCGCGATGACACCTATCACCACCAGTACCTCGATGATTGTGAAGCCGCGTGATCTCATGTGCATCACTGTAATCAAAACCACCCCGTCCGTCAATCAAGCTTATGCTTTATGATCAAGTACGACGAGATGTTCGATGTGCGGCGTGGCTGGGAAGAAGTTGTAGCCCGCATGTGCACGAATGCCGTAGTTCTCGCTCAAGAGTGCCACGTCACGGGCCTGGGTGACAGGATTACAGCTTAGATAGATGATACGTTCTGGGCCCGTTTCGAGCAGTCGGTCGACCACAGCCTGGTGTAAACCGGCCCGGGGCGGATCGAGGATTATCGTTGCGTCACCGGTAACGTATTCAAGCGCTTGTTCGCTGGCGGCGTGAACGGCCACCGCGCCGCTATCGAGTCGTTCGATATTACGGCGCATTTCACGAACGGCATGTTCATCTAGTTCCACCAGCGTGGTTTCATCCCCGCCGATCGTCAACCCAATCGTACCGACACCGCTGTACATATCGACGACAGGACCGTCTGGTAACCATGATTTCATGTCGGCGAGCGCAGCCTCGTACATCGGTACGTTCACCTGGAAGAATCCTTCTGTCGCATACGAGAACTCAATGCCGCGGATGGTATCATTCAGGACGATCGTGCCGAACGCAGCTAGTCGTTCGGTGATGCGACTGGCCGGACTTTTTGGATCGGAATATATTATTTCGCCGCCTAGTGCCGGCAGAGTATTTGTTTCCTCTTCGGTAAGATACGCACCCTTCTGATCCTTGACGTATAACTGCCAGACGCAACCGCCGGCTTGGTCGCAGCGGATCATCAATGTCTTCAGGTCGCGTGCCTCAACGTGTTTGGTGCGTAGTATGTCACGTATGGATCGGGCCAGCCGATTGATGTTGTCATGCGCCAACGATGTACCTTCAACCGGTACCTTGCCTTTCGAACCGCGACGGAAGAAAGCTAACTCAAGCTGATCATGTTCGGAATCCCAGTACCAGCTGAATTCAACCTTGTTGCGGTAGCCAAAGCGACGTCCGTCCGTCATGACGACGATCGGGTCGGGTAAGACGATATCGTGCAGTTCGAACGCTTCCTCTACGAGAGCCGCCTTGTAGTGCGTCTCCGCTTCGGGCGTCATGATCTGCCACGGACTGGTTGAAAGATAACTCTCTTCATCAAGTGGGCGGATACGGTCGGAACTAGGTGTAAGCACTTCGATCACGCGCCCCTCGACCAGCTTCGAACGCTTCTTTGTTACTTGTACGCGGACGGTCTCTCCAGGTAGGCCACCCCAGACGAACAGTTTACGTCCGTCGGGATAGGCGCCAAGAGCTTGACCGCCACCGACGATCCGCTCAAGTTTGGTCTCAACGATCGGAAATGTTGCCATACCCTCCAACTATACCGGTTTATTTCTTGTCGACGAAAGTCAGGGCTGTACCGCTTGCACCACCACGGCCGGTACGGCCGATACGGTGAATGTAATCGGCGTAAGTTGCCGGCTGATCGAAGTTGATGACATGCGATACGTTCGGAATATCAAGACCACGAGCAGCCACGTCGGTAGCCACCAGTACTTTGACCTTGTTCGACTTGAACGCGTTCAGCGCGCGTTGGCGCTGGCTTTGAGATTTGTTGCCGTGGATGGCTTCTGAAGCGATACCTTCTTTTGTCAGGCTGTCAGCAAGTCGTTGTACGCCGAACTTGGTTTCGCCGAATACCAATACCTTATCGAACTCATCCTTGTTCAGTAGTCCCTGCAGGATGTCCTGCTTGTGCTGCTTGTCCGATGCCTCGATGACGTCCTGCACGACATGGTCACTGGTCTCGCTGGTACGTACCGATACGGTCTCAGGGTCATGCATGAAGTCATGAATCAAAGTCTGGATGGTCGGCGTAATGGTTGCGCTGAAGCATAAGGTCTGGCGCTGATCAGGCAACTGAGCGGCGACCTTGCGGATATCACCGATGAAGCCCATATCGAGCATACGGTCGGCCTCGTCGAGTACGAAGTGACGGATGCCGTCGAGACGCAGGACGCCTCGGTCAAGCAGGTCATTCAAACGACCTGGGGTGCCGATGATGATGTGCGGTTGGCGCTTCAGTTCACGGATCTGTCGCTCGATGTTCGTGCCACCGACGACGACGGTCGAGAACAGACGCATGTCGCGTGAGAAGCGCTTGGCTTCGGCATCAATCTGCTGCGCCAGCTCGCGGGTCGGCGCCATAATCAGGACGCTGCTACGCTCGGGCTTTGCCGCCAGATGCGTCAAGATAGGCAGCAGGAAGGCCGCCGTCTTACCGGTACCGGTGTTCGCCAGACCGATGACGTCCTTTCGCTCAAGGAGCAACGGGATGGCTTGGTCTTGGATCGCGCTTGGCTTTTCAAAACCGATATGGTTAAGATTACGCTTTAGGGCCTCGGCTAACGCGAAGTCGCTGAAACGATGCGTCGGCTCGTATTCGACTACCTGTTGCTCAACAGGCGTGCGGTTGACGAACTTGCTCGGGTGAATGAATTGTTTGCGGGCGCCTTTTTTTGCGCCACCTGAGCGGCGGAACTGGGGACGGCCAGCAGGTTTGGTCGCACGACGGGCGCGCGAAGAAGTGTTATAAGACATGAATACCTTTCTTTTTCGTTCATGTGGGGTGATGAACGGCCAGAAACGGTAGAAAGTTTTCGGTATTCATCCAGCGATATGCATCGCCTTTACCATACCATTATAGCATAAGAAAAATAATTTGTCGAGGTCTATACTAGATAGTATGGATAAAGCGACTCTTCGACGTCAAATCATCGAATCACGACGTACGCTCAGTATGTCGCAGGCTACGGAATGGTCTGATCAGATTGCGAACCGTTTGCAGAGTCTGATCGAATGGGAAGCCGTCAGCCGATTACATGTGTATCGTTCGCGTGAAGAGTGGCGTGAGGTCGACACGTCATGGTTGGTAGAGTATATCGGCAACGAATGGCCACATGTCGAACTGACGATCGGTGACGTCTCGCGCACGGCTATGCTGCCGTCTGACAATTACGACGCCATCATCGTTCCGCTTGTCGCGTTCGATAACGACTGCAATCGCCTGGGACTCGGTGGCGGTTGGTATGATCGTTTCCTTGAGACGCAGCCGCAGGCATTAACCGTAGGGCTTGCCTACGAGATGCAGCGCGTGACAGTCGTACCGACGGAAACTCACGACGTCGCGCTTGATCATGTCATAACCGAAGCTGGCGTCATTACGAAATCGGCATCCCGCCCGTGACAGCGATAATCTCACCCGTCACGTAGGAGGCTTCTTCGCTGGCAAGGAACACGTATGCGCCGGCCAATTCCGCAGGCTGACCGGCCCGTCCCATCGGTGACTGCGTGCCAAATTCAACCAACTTTTCCATCGGTTGGCCATAGCTTGGTTGCAGCGGCGTCCAAATCGGACCTGGCGCCACGGCGTTCACCCGAATTCCTTTCGGTATCAGCTGGGCGGCCAGCCCTTTCGTGAAGTTGGCGATCGCCGCTTTCGTCGCGGCGTAATCCAGCAGGCCTTCGGACGGTTTATAGGCTTGAATGGAGGTGGTATTGATGACTGAGGCACCGGTCGGCAGATACTTCAGTGCCGCCTTCGTAAGCCAGAACATGGCAAAGACGTTCACCGTGAACGTCTCGACAAGTTGTTCGGTCTTCAGTCGTGAAAGGTCATCGACGTATAGCTGCTTACCGGCATTATTGACCAACAGGTCAAGTCCACCCAGTTGATCGTGCGCGGTCTCGGCCAGGCGCGTACAGAACGATTCTTCCGTCAGGTCGCCTTCTATCAAGACGGCTTTTTGACCACTGTCAGTGATGATTCGTTCGACCTCCTCCGCGTCTTTGCGTTCGGCTGGAAGGAAACTTATCGCTACGTCGGCACCCTCGCGGGCGTACGCGATGGCTACGGCGCGACCGATGCCGGAATCGCCACCAGTGATCAACGCTTTCCTGCCCTTCAGGCGACCATGACCGACGTAGCTATCGGCGCCGTGATCCGCCTTCGGTTTCAGCTCGGCGTCCAGCCCTGGTTCCGCCTGACGTTGCTCAGGAATATCGAGCTTCGGGTACTTAGATGTAGGATCAATTAACTCAGACAAGAGGACTCCTTCCTATTTCTTGTGCCATTTGCCATCGTCACCTTTGGCATAGCTCTTCTTGACCGCACTCCAGGCTACCTTGTGCGCCGTCTCTTCCTGGTCGGCATCGCCACGACGCTCTTCCGGTTCATCGTACTGGTCATACGCACTGTTGAACGCCTCCTTGTAGATATCCTGCGCATGGACCGGCAGGACGTTCCTGACGCTTTCCGGTAGCTCACTACGTGATCGATATGGCATCACACCCTCCTTTCGTTAACGATATTCAGGATTCTCGTAGCCGAAGTGGTCCCCTTTCTTCCATACGTTCGGCAGGTTGCCTTCCGCCGGCACGCCGCCGCTCTCTTTCAGAAGTCTCGCAAGATGCATCAGGTTGTAGGTCATGAACGTGATGTTGCGGTTCGTGAAGTCGCTTTCGGGACCACCCGAACCTTCATCAAGGTAGCTCGGCCCCGGGCCGATCGCTCCGATCCAGCCGGCATCTGCCGCGGGCGGGATGGTGAAGCCGATATGCTGCAGGCTGTAGAGCACGTTCATGGCGCAATGCTTCACGCCGTCCTCGTTACCGGTGATGATGGCACCGCCGACCTTACCGTAATAGATGTACTGGCCTTTATCGTTCAGATCGGCTGAATTGGCGTATAGACGCTCGATCAACTTCTTGGTCTGGGAACTGTTGTCGCCCAACCAGATAGGTCCGCACACGACCACTATGTCGGCTTGTTTCACCTTTTCGAACAACGCCGGCCATTCGTCGTTACTCCAACCCTGCTCGCGCATATCAGGATAAACACCGGTAGCGATATCGTGATCGATGGTCCGGATGAGCTCGGTGTGAACACCCTGCTCCTCCATCAGCTTCATACTGGCCCGCAGTAGCCCTTCGGTATTGCTCGTTTCGGGTGAGCGTTTCAGCGTACC
This sequence comes from uncultured bacterium, assembly GCA_965649685.1. Classification (GTDB taxonomy): domain Bacteria; phylum Patescibacteriota; class Saccharimonadia; order Saccharimonadales; family Saccharimonadaceae; genus UBA1020. The sequence goes on from CBFGLU010000011.1 coordinate 19,396, forward strand.
GTTGAAGAAGATCGCTCGTAATCCGTTGACGTCAGTTCCCTTCATGCGCTCTCCTCCTGCTATCAAGTGTAGGTAGTGTATCTGAGAATACGCTGAAAATACTACAAAAAAAGAAAAAACCCGCATACACGGGAATTTTCCTCGGGCTATGGACTAGTAGCTTACGGAAAGCAGAGTCCAGAGACCGCCATGATTGTCACTTCGCAGTCGAAACTGCTGGTGGCCGTCGCTCAGGGTCAGGATCTGACTCAGGCGGCTGCCACGACGCACCAGACAGCTCAGGCCGGCGTCGATAAAATCGTACGTCTTGCCTTCGAACTCCATCTGGCGTGGGTACGCCGCCATGTTCTTCTTGAACCCGACGGCCGTGACTTGTACCTGTTTGTTAATGATTGTGTTTCGCATATTCTACTCCCAGTTCCAGGCGCATCTGTCGGTACGCATGGAAGCTAACTTGATAATTAGCGAACGGATTTTGGAGTAAAAACGAAAATCGAAAGGAACGACCGACCGTTCAGGATCATTCTTTTTACGACCTTCGAAAAAGTGAATATGTAGCGGCCTTCCTAGAAAAGGGCGCTGATGTGAAGGTAGCTTGTGGGTGGAAAGTGCCGTATTACGGGCCCAGTACGCACATAGCCATATCAAGTATACGCGCTTATGCTTGGGTCATCAATGGAGTGAAGGAAAGCGGATACGTACGGCTTTCGGTTTGATGGTGGCGTGCAGTGGAGTCGTAAGCTTCACCTCCCCGTCCAGCTCGACGGGCTGGGGAGAGTCGGTGATGATTTCGAAATCACGGCCGATCATATATGAGGAATGTGCCACTTTCTTACGTTTGCCGACATAGAAATCAAGCAGGTGCTTTGCGAAGCTTAGCTTGGAGCGACCGCCAAGCGCGAAGACGATGAGTTCGCGGTTATCGACACCGGCATCCGATGCTACCAGGCGCCCGCCATGATAACGGCCGTTGGCGATGATAAGCTGATGGGTCTCCAAGTGGACCTGCAGGCCGCCTGCCATATCACAGATGGTGACACGAAAAGGCTTATGCCCGATGAAACTCATCAATCCTACCAGCGCATACGCGGCGCGTCCGAAACGACGCTTGATCGAATTCGTGACATTGTCGGCGATACGTGCCGACAAGCCGATGCCCGCGACATTTGTGAAGAAATCATCATCGATACAGCCTAAATCTACTCGTTTAGCCCGTGCCGTCGCTGCCGTTTCAATCGCTTCAGGTAGCGTAAGGGGGATATTCAGGCTGCGCGCGAAGTTATTGGTGGTGCCGAGTGGCAGCAATGCCAACGTCACGTCGCTGCCGGCCAGATGGTCGACCACATCGCTGATCGTGCCGTCTCCGCCACCTACTATCAGCAGCTTTGGTTTCCGGGCTAAGGCGTCGCGGACGACATCGGACAGCAGGTCGTGCTTACGGAGCTTCGTGGTGCGGCTAATATCGATGCCATGCGCTTTGAACTCCTCGGTCACGGACTTCAATGCCTCGCGTGCGCCTCGAGACCTGGGATTGATGATAAGCTCCGCTTTCATATTCATAGTATAAGCCAACCGGGCGACAGCGTATAATGAGGCGCATGAGAACATTAGTGCGGTACGTACCGCTTGCTATCGGCTTGGTACTGCTTACTATCGGTGCGGCATTCGTGCCATGGTCTGAAGTCGGGCCGTACCTACGCCAGCTCACTCCCTTGAACTATCTTCTTATCTCCGGGCTTGGAGTGGCGTACTATCTGGCACGGATCATCCGCTATCATTACATGCTGAATCTGCTCGGTGAGCCTCGCTCGTTCCGTCGCACCATGGTGGCGTATTTTGAGGCCCAGCCGGTTTCTTTACTGCCCGGTGGTGAGGCGTTCCGTACGTTGACGCTTAAGAAGCAGGTTAACGTTCCGCTCTCGAAAGGCGTACCTGTCGTTTTCGTCCAATCATTCACCGAGAACATCGGCCTGGTGTTGTTGGCGCTCGTCAGCGCCTTGATCCTGCAGCAGCAGGTGCTGGTAGTGCTGGTGCTGGCCCTGCTATATCTGGTGATCCTTGTGTTGATACGTACCCGTCGGACCGCCGAGCACAGCCGACGGCTACTGAATAAGCTCCCCTTCGTCAGCTTGGCCCGAACGAAATTCATGAAATTCATTCATCGTAACCGTAAGCTTCTGAGCGGCTGGAACATGGCCGTGCTCCTGCTGAGCGGCATGGTGTCGACACTCATCGCGGCCACTCTCATATTTCTTATCGGTAACGATATGGGAATAAGCCTGACGTTCACCGAAAGTATCATCGCCTATGCCCTGCCTATGGTGTTACAGAACGTGACGTTCCTGCCTGGCGGCATCGGAGTGAACGAACAAGGCTCAGTCGGAATTCTGGTGGTGCTTGGTGCGGCCTTCCCTGCCGCCGTGGCCCTGACCATCGTCATACGGTTGGTGACACTCGGGCTGGGTGTGGTGCTGGGATTGGGCGCAATCGCACTCGCGAAATTACATCCGCGGCTAGAGTCGTGATCAGCGTTTTTTCAACGTTTTGATTTCTTTTTGAAGGTCTTCTATCATCAGCTGAGTCTTGTAATGGTCGCGGTTACCGGTTCGGAATACATAATCGGCCAACGCAGCGATCAGTACGGCCTGAGTGGCAAGCTGTAGCCATTCAGACTGCCAGTTCTCGAACGTAGATGCCCAGAACTGCGGCATGAACTCTTGCATACTGAATTGTTGGCCGTGCTGTTCGGCCTGCTGTGCCTCTACCTGCAGCTGGAACGTGAACTGTCCCAGCCAACTCAGGAGGAAAAACGCTATCAGAATGAACAACGCCGCCCATCGCTTCAGGAACGTGTCGTTTCGCCTATACTCCGTTTTTAAGTCTGCCATCGCACTACCTCCTTACGATTGGTTGTATATCTATTTTACTCCTCCCAGACAGGAGGTGATATAGCTACCGTTAGGCTTACTCAAGAAAGATTAATATGTATGTCTAATCATGAAAGAAGACCAGCGAATGCTGCATCATTTTTCATGGCTGGGATGTGAATCCTTAATTAGCACTCTTGACATGCGAGTGCCAGCTTTGCTATAACGGAAATAGAAAGGGTTTAACCTTTTCGCTAACAACAAAATCAAATGGAAGGAGGTTACTATGAGTAGCTTAATCAAATTTGATCCGTTTGCGGAAATCCAAGCCTTACAGAAGCAATTTTTCTCAGATGATTGGTTTTCGCCGATCAAATCAATGCAAATGCCTACAACCGATGTCTACACTTCCAAGGACGACAAAGAACTTCATGTTGAAGCTCACTTGCCTAACTTTGATCAGAAGGACGTTACTATTAACGTCGATAAAGGCAACTTAGTGGTCCGTGCTGAGCGACACGAAAAAGAAAAAGATAAAGATAAAAAGTACATTGTTCGTGAAAGCTCGTCTAGCTTTTATCGCAGTATCCGTTTACCAGAAGCAGCTGACGAAAATTCGATCAAAGCAAAAATGAAAGACGGCGTTCTTAAAATAACAGTACAATTCAAAGAGCTACCGAAACCAAAGCAAATTGCAATCGAAGCTTAGTATAAAAATTTAGTAAGTGTCGGAATTATCCGGCACTTACTTTAATGATGCTTATGCTTGGCTGGAGCGAAGGATGAACGCTTCGATGATAGCGCCATCCTAGCGCCACCATCGGCTAACGATTGTGCGAATGAAACATTTGACAATCGTCGAACCCTGCCTCAAATCCCGAACCAGTAGTTATGAAAAATGACCCAGCGAATGCTGCGTCATTTTTCATGGCTGGGGCGGAGGGATTCGAACCCCCGAATGCCAGG
>CBFGLU010000012.1:0-22947 GCA_965649685.1 uncultured bacterium
GGTTCTCATGTCACCGCGGCACCGGACGCTGCTCCGGGACACGGCTATGATCCCAAGTTGCGAACGCAGTACGCCAACGAACCGAAGGTCGTTCACGCTACCCGTGCGGTCGAGCCAGAACCGTTACCACTGAGCGACGAAGTTAAGCGACGTCATGATGAATCGGCGGCTCGTTATCCTCATTTGAATCTGAGTGAGGCAGAGTTCGTCGTACTCGACATCAAGCGTCATCCGATCGGCCTGATGATGCCCGTATCGGCGACTGTCGTGGTGCTATCGGTACTTTCCGCGCTATTGGTATTTTATCCGAGTGATCCGTCGGCGAGTGGAGTACCATTGCCGAGCTTCGGCGCGCTCCTTCTACCGGTTCTGCTGGTCATGCTGTTGGTCGGCATGGGAGGACTTATCGCTGTTTGGGTGTATCTGCAGAACCAGTTCTATATGACCAACGAGAGCGTCATTCAGGAAATTCAGCAAAGTCTGTTCTCCCGACACGAGCAGACGGTCAGCCTTGGTAGCATCGAAGATGCCAGCTTCAAGCAGCATGGCATCCTGCAGACCATGCTAAACTACGGCACCATTCGTCTGAGTACTGAAGGCGAAGAAACCACGTATCGGTTCGCGTATGTCGCAAACCCTCGTGACCAGGTGGCGACGCTGAATAATGCTATTGAAGCCTTTAAGAACGGCCGACCGGTCGATCCCTACGAGAGTTAGTCGGAAACTTCGCTAATTGCGATTGCGGTTCTGCTTGGTATAGTCAGCTTCATTCTCAAGTAGCGCACGCAGACTATAGCCGGTACATTTGTCATCGGTGCAGCCCTTGCCTTCGTAGCGGTAGTCGGAATCGGACTTACCGAGCTCTACGCCGTTTGGATCCTTGAATAAGGCGGCATCGACCGATGGTAGGGTAGAGGCGTTCAACGTTTTTGGATAGTACTTGTTAGTCGGGTAAAAGACTTCTTCCAGGCTGTAGTGCATGGCATTCACGGCCACTTTGCGCTTATCGTCACGATTCGCAATTTCAATGTTATTTTTTTGAGTCCAGAATACGGCGCCGATGACGATGAGGAGAAGCGTCAGCGCTAATAGTTCGATCACGGTAAAGCCACGTTGGTTCATCTAGGGCCATTATAGCAAATTCAACCGACCGAACGTATAATGGATAGGAGAAGTAGTAACGGAGGGACAGATAACATGGCGAAAAAGGCAGAAAAACCCGCAGTATCCGCAGATAAACCAGACCAAGACGGTAAGCTAAAAGCTCTCGGTCTTGCAATGGACCAGATCACCAAGCAATTCGGTGACGGTTCGATCATGAAGCTGGGTGAGGCAAAGAAGGTTGACGTGGAATTGCTGCCGAGTGGCGCACTCAGTCTTGATATCGCTCTTGGCGGCGGGTATCCAAAGGGTCGTATCATCGAGATCTATGGCCCGGAAAGTTCCGGTAAGACGACGTTGACGCTCCATGCGATCGCCGAAATCCAGCGTCAAGGTGGTACTGCCGCATTCATCGATGCCGAACATGCACTAGACCCTGCGTATGCTAAGAAACTTGGCGTCGATACCGACAACCTGTTGGTCAGTCAGCCTGATAATGGTGAGCAGGCGCTTGAGATCGCTGAGACACTGGTGCGCTCGAACGCGGTCGATCTGATTGTGGTCGACTCGGTCGCCGCGCTGGTACCGCAAGCAGAGATCGACGGAGACATGGGCGACAGCCACATGGGCCTTCAGGCCCGCCTGATGAGCCAGGCGCTACGTAAGCTGACAGGTATCATTAACAAGTCGAAGGCGACGGTCATCTTCATCAACCAGATCCGCATGAAAATCGGCGTCATGTTCGGAAACCCTGAGACTACCACTGGTGGAAACGCGCTGAAGTTCTACGCCAGCGTCCGTATCGACATCCGCCGTATCGGGCAGCTGAAAGTAGGGGAAGATATCATAGGTAACCGTACGAAGGTCAAGATCGTGAAGAACAAGATCGCACCGCCGTTCCGTATTGCCGAGTTCGATATCATGTACAACGAAGGTATTTCGCGTAGCGGTGATGTGCTTGACCTGGCCGTATTGCACGGCGTGGTCGGCAAATCCGGCGCATGGTTCGATTATAAGGATGGCAAAATCGGCCAAGGTCGGGAAGCGGCTAAGAACTATCTGAAAGAGAACTCGGAAGTCATGTCGGAAATCGAAACGACTGTCCGCGAGAAAGTTGCCGAGCAGGAAGGCTAGACTTCCTGCGCATCGAGACAGCGGTGCGTATCACCGACATCTCAGTCCAAGTCAAGAATTCCGATCGTGTGAACGTATCGGTTGATGGCAAGTACCGCTTTTCTCTCGACATCGTTCAACTGACCGAACTGGGCATCAAGCGCGGTAACGTGTACGAGGAATCGGAGGTTCAGGCATTCGAAGTCGAAAGTCAGTTCGGTAAGTTGTATGCCAAGACGTTGGAATACTGTCTTATGCGACCGCACAGCGCCCGGGAAGTGCGTGATTATTTATGGCGAAAGACAAGACCGAGCCGCGTGCGAAGGAAAGACGGCGCCGTATATGAACGTCCAGGCGTCGCACCCGAGCAGGCGGATCGAGTGTTCGACCGGTTGCTTGAGAAGGGCTATATCGACGATGAACGGTTCGCCCGGTTCTGGATTGAGAATCGGCATCTTCGTAAGGGTGCCAGCCGACGAAAGCTGGTGCAGGAGCTGAGAGCCAAGGGTGTAGAGTCGAGCATCATTGAAGCGAACCTTGAAGAATCAACTCGTACAGATACGAGCGAACTCCGGAAGATGATTGAGAAGAAAGCCAGCCGCTATGCCGACAGGCAAAAGTTGATGCAGTACTTGGTGCGCCAAGGCTTCTCGTACGATGACGTCAAAACTGCCCTCGTCGAATTTGATCAGACTGAGTGACGATCGATTGACTCAGGTTGTGTCGATGATGATCGGAAAGGATTAGCATACTCTCGGAGCGACTGACGCAACGGTTCACGGGTGGAAGTCGATCGCACTAAGACACGCTCATCACTGACTTCGATGATCTGCGAACGATGAATGAGAAGCTCGGACTCGCTGAAACTTTTGAGTAGGGGTCGACGGACGACGAGCTGCTCAAGCGCGAAGCTGCTGGCATCGAGGTTAAAGGATTGGACTTTACCGAGACGATGCTTTTTATCGTCGATGACATCAAGGCCTACTACATCGAACTTGAAATCATGAACTTGCCGTATCTTGATGACGTCATCAAGACCGACGAACTCATCACTGCTGTCGACGATCAGCCCTAGGCTGCTAAGCTCACGTACGTCGACCGGACGCAGGAACGATGGATGTTCAACCAGCGTGGGTCCTTCTAGTTCATACGCTACCACCGTCAAATCGCGGGGATCAACCAGGACCCGTTTGATGTGGGCCAGCTGGGCGCCGGTCTGCAAACTCATGATAGGGGTATTGGTTAATCGTTCCAGTGGAAGCAGCATACGCTTATAGTATACGTTCTTTCGCTACGGCTCAATAAACGGGCTTGGCCGGTTGCCTGGCTGGCTAGGGCTGCGATTGCCAAGGCCGTTGAGCCGCGTGATGGTCTCGGTGTCGAAATCGCTACTCAGAGTATTCTGCTGATTATTGCCTACGCTCGACGAGACTTCGATAATCTGAAGCAGGGTCAGGATCGCGACGAAGAGTCCTACGCTGACGAGGAGGAAGAACAAGATAGTGTGGAACCGTCGGAAGAAAGTTGTGATGCTTTCTTGAATGCTATGGAAATCGATCGAGTTGTTCATTATCGTACGTACACCTTAATAGTAAATGATTGAGGACTTACCTGACTGGGGTTTGCCGCATCTGCGGTCATGGAAATGGTGGCAATCTGCATCTTGGTAGGATTGGTTTCAATCGCCTTGATGAAATTCATTAGCGAATTATATGAAACAGGGCTCTTAATGGTGACGTTAACGGTTTCGCTCTTAAGAGAGCTCGTACCGGTCGCGGATGATCCAGGCGCGGTCGTGTCCGACGGCTGTGGCGTGGTTGGCGTAGCGGTGCCGCCAGTGGTCCCACCGGAGAAATCGAATTGGGTTACCACGACACCACTGTCACCAGCTATCCGGGCAATGTCAGTGACGATCTGGTCTTGATAGAGGTACTGCTGACTGTCCGCTACGATCGAGCGGGCTTTGGTAATCGCATCGCGTTCCTCATCTAAACGCGCATCGAGTGACCTGAGCGTCTGAAGGTCACTGTTGCCCGATTTTGCGGTCGCGTTGAGCATACTGATCTCGTTTGCGTACGCTGCCAAGCGTTGCTGGATGAAGTAGAACGCTGCCGAAGAGGCGACCGCGAGCACGACCATGCTGATGATCAGCAGCAGGCGCAGCCTGGTGGCCGTCATGGCATTACCGTTCATAGGGCCTCCTTACGGATGGTGACGCTAAGGCTCACTTTGATCGGGTAGCGGGTGCTGCCGCCATCGCCGTTACTGATGGTCTCGAAGCTGACGTCGGTAAACAGGGCATTGTCTCGAATGAAGGCTTCCTTCAAGGCAACAGCCGCGCTGTAATCAGTGGCACTCGCACTCATGGTGGCACTTGAACCGAGCTTGGCCGAATCAAGCTCCAGGCTGTCTAGAACTACGCCAGAGGGTACCGCATCGGCGATCTTATAAATCAATTTTGAATACGTAATCTCGTTATCAAGGATATTCTTTGCCGTCGCAAGATCGGACCGGAACCGCTCGGCCTCGTCGCGGACGGCGCGGTACTCACCGACCTGCGTATCGTTATCGGCAACTTTCTCCTGCGCGCTATCACGGGTGGTGTTAAGGACCAAGTAGGCACCACCTACCAGGCCGCCCAAGATAATGACGGCAGATGCGAGCATGGCGATGTATCGAACTAAGAGTACGTTCGTGCGACCGGCACGGATCTGCTGCTTGTGTTCATCCGGGAGCAGATTTATCATGACCAGATGTCCTCCGGCTTCACGCTGGCCAGGCCGGCCACGGTGATGTAGCGTGGCCGAAAATGTTTGGCCGGTTGGGGCAGCTTACCGAAATCGAGCTGCTGCCACGGGCTTGCGACGCGGGCAGGCATGACAAGTTCGTTCGTGAAGTACTCACCGATACCAGGTACGTTCGCTCCGCCACCTACGACCAAGACCTGCTCGAGCTTACGGTGGTTCACGATTCGTTCATCGTAGTAGCGCATCACTCGTCGTGTCTCGGCGACGATACGCTCCAGGCTTGGTTTAAGCGCAGCACTGATCTTTTGCTGACGGCTACCCGCACTCAATCCGTTGAGCACCTTTAATTGGTGGGCATTTTCAAGTGGAACTTTCAGCTTTTTGGCGATATCAAGCGTGAAGGTATTGCCACCGATGCTTAGAGATCCGGCGATTCGGATGGAGCGATCCAGGATGGCGATGTCGGTGCTGGCCGGACCGATATCGACGATGACGGTCGGCAGATGACCTTCTTCCGTTGCCTCGAGCAGCCGAGCGACGGCGCTGACGCTCGATTCGACCATGGTGACGCGTAGGCCAGCTTCTTCCGCGATCGCGATACAGGAGTCGACCACCGTCCGTGGAACGGCACACATCAGGACCGTCAGTTCATCCTTGGTACGTTCGATGATCTCATAATCGACGTAAAGCGTTGACATCGGAATGGGGATATACTGTTCAACTTCTAACTCGACCGCCTCTTTCAGGTTCTTCTCGGTATTGGCAGGTATCGTGAAGGTACGGGTGAACGTGCGACCGGCAGGCACCCCGAGCACGGCATGTGGACTGGCGAGATGACCGACTAGGTTCTTGGTCAGCAGATCGTGCATGTTTTTACTCAGGTAGCTATCGCCGCTATCGAGGGATTGCTGGACCTTCGAAGGGTCAAGATCGATTGAGCCGTAGCCGGTGACAAGCCATTTTTTGGGGTCGACAGACATGACCTTCATGCCCGTCTGGCTGATGTCGAGTCCGATGATTGGTTTGTCTTTATAAAATAGTTTTGCCACCTCTGATAATGCCCACGTTCAACGTTAGTTCTTAGTATACATGAGCGGTATGGTAATTGCCATGCCGTATTAACAGGGGTAGTAACCCTATTTGATGTTCTGCGACAGGCTGGCGATCGGCATCATGACACTGGCGGCGATGACACCCACCATACTACCCATGAAGACGATCATGACCGGCTCGATGATGGAGCTGAGTCCCTCGATGGCAACGTCTACCTCTTCTTCGTAGAAATCGGCAACTTTCACGAGAACCGTATCCGTCTGGCCTGTTTCTTCACCTACGGCAAGCATCTGAGGTACGATCGCGGGAAAGAGCTTGTTCTTTTCGACGACGGACGACAGGGTGTCGCCGTTCTCGACCGCTTTGGCGGCATCAAGCAGGGCTTGCTCGTACACGACGTTACCAACCGCACGTGCCGTCACGTCGAGCGCTTCAAGCACGGGGACGCCCGCGCCGATAAGCGCAGAAAAGGTACGCGAGAACCGCGCGACCGCCACTTTCATCACGATCGACTTGATGCCTGGCAGTCGAAGGACGACGTTGTGAAGCATGGTCTTGCCGGTCGGTGTACGTAGGTAACGCAACAGGAAGAATACGCCGGCACCGATGAGCGGGAAAATGATAAACCAGTAACTGATCATACCCTGACTGATGCCAAGCATGACCTGCGTCAGAATCGGTAGCTGGGCATCTTCGCCACCAAGATCGGTGAGAATCTTGCCAATCTGCGGAATGACGAACAGCATCAGGCCGAAGAAGGCCATGATAGTGATGAATATTAGCACCATCGGATAGGTCATGGCACTCTTGATCTTCTTACGGATTGTCGCGTTCTTCTCCTGCTGGAATGCGAGTCGTTTCAGGATATCATCGAGGATACCAGCCGCTTCACCGGCGCGAACCATGTTGATGTATACGTCGCTAAAGGTCTGCGGGTATTTGGCGAGCGCATCTCCGAGCTGATCTCCACCTTCAATGTCCTTGATCACACCGGCCAGGATTTTCTTAAGCGCCGCGCTTTCGGCATGGTCGTAGAGAGAGTTCAGGGCGCGAAGAAGAGGTACGCCAGCGCCCACCATGGCGCTCAGTTCACGCGTGAAGATGACAAGGGCATCACTTTTGACTTTATTGCCACCGAGAAGGTTGAACGAACTTCCTTTTTTACCCCCGCCTTCCTTGACGCTGAGGGGTTTGAGGCCTTTTTCCGTCAGGTTCTTGACGACGACACTTCGATCACTGGCCTCGGCGGTACCGGTGAGGCGTTCTCCTTTATCGGTGACAGCGGTGTAGGTAAAAGTTGGCATCTTATTCCTTCGTTACTCGCAACACTTCCTCGATTGTCGTCTGACCACGTAGCGCCTTGATCAGGCCATCGGTTTGCATGGTGATCATTCCTTCGGAGATGGCTTGCGCCTGAATCTGGTTGCTTGTACCACTTGAGATAATCAGCTTCTGGACGGCTAATGAGTTACCGAGCACTTCGTAGATACCGATACGTCCTTTGTAGCCGGTATGGTTACATTCATCGCAGCCTTCCGGATTTGATTTCCAGATAGTAGTGATGGATGAGGCGCTACTGCTGAGTTCTGCATCCGCACCAACGCCTTGTTCCTTCGCTTGGGTTTCAAGCTCATGCAGATGGGCGATACCGGCATCATCCAGCATGAAGGTCTGCTTAAGCGCGGCTACGTCCTCCGGTGCTGCTGGTTGACTCTTACGACATGTCATACAGAGACGACGCACCAGCCGCTGGCCGACGACGGCACGGACAGTACTGGCGATCAGGAACGGTTCGATGCCCATGTCAAGCAGACGCGGCAGGCTAGTGGCGGCGTTGTTGGTGTGCAGGGTCGAGAACACCAAGTGGCCGGTCAGGGCTGCCTGCACGCCTAAGTTGGCGGTTTCGCCGTCACGGATCTCACCGACCATGATGATGTTCGGATCTTGACGCAGTAAGGCTCGAAGGCCGCTGGCGAATGTCATGCCCGCCTTCGGATTGGTCTGCGTTTGATTGACGCCGGTAATCTTATATTCGACCGGATCCTCAATCGTCGATATGTTCACGTCGGGCGTGTTCAAGATACTGAGAATGCTGAACAGACTGGTCGACTTACCACTACCGGTTGGTCCCGTGACAAGGATGATACCATTCGGTTCGGTCATGGCGCTCGTCACTACTTTTAGCGAGTGGCCCCAATACCCAAGACTCTCAAGGGTGACGGCCTGGTTGCTTTCATCCAGGATACGCATGACGACCTTCTCACCATCTGTGATAGGCAACGTGCTGACACGTAAGGCATATTGCTTGCCACCGACCTTGATCTTGAATCGGCCGTCTTGAGGTACACGGCGTTCGTCGATCTTCAGGTTAGAAAGGATCTTGATGCGGCTGATCAACGCTCCCATGACATTGCGCGGCAAACGGTTGACTTCCTTCAAGACACCGTCGATACGGTATCGGATCTGCACGTAACCTTCGCGCGGTTCGATGTGAATGTCACTGGCGCTGGAGCGGATGGCATACTCAAGCAGCAGGTTGATGGTCTGTGCGACCGGTGAGTCCTCGCCGATGTCGGCATCAGTTACCTGCTGGTCGCTGCCGTCGTCTTCACGCTGAATGTCGATGACGTCGTTAAGCTGTTCGTTGACATCGCCACGGTAGTTCTCAAGACAGGCCAGGATGTTCTCGCGGGTCGCGATGTAGATGACGGTGTTCTCGCCAATCTCCTTCTGGATGAAGTCGATCGCCTGGACATCGTCCGGGTCATCCATCGCTAGGTGCTGCATGCCATCTTCATCGATTTTGAACAGGACGGCACGGTATTGGGTCGCGATACGTTCAGGAATCCGGTTCAGAACGTCGGAAGGGATGTCGCGCGGATCAATCTCGACGAATGGGATGCCGGCGTAATCGGCGAACAGCTTGGTAAGCTGGGCTTCGCCGATCAGCTTGTTCTGAATCGCGAGGGTTTGCAACGGACGCCGTGAACGTTCGGCTGATTTTTTCAGCTCATCAATCTGTTCGGGCGTGGCTTTGCCGGCCTTCTGAAGCAGGGTTTCGATGGTGACGTCAGAAATGCGCATAATGCTTACGCTCTACTATACGCTAGCCATCGACAATTCACCAGACACGCCTACTTTGGTATAGTTTGAGAGATATGCGACGAAATATTGTTGGCGTTGAGGACATGCTCGCGTTTGGCGAAGTGATCGGCAGCCTGGTTAAGGGCGGTGAGTTCATCGAGCTGGTTGGTGATGTCGGAGCAGGGAAGACGACCCTGACCAAAGGAGTCGCCCGCGGCATGGGAATCGACGAGACGATTCAAAGCCCCACCTTTACCATCAGTCGGACCTATGAGGCCGATGATGTACGGCTCGCGCATTACGATTTCTATCGGCTCCAGGATGCCGGTATTATGTCGGATGAACTTGCCGAAGCCATCGACGATCCGAAGATGACGGTGATGGTTGAGTGGGCCGATGCCGTGCGGGGTGTCATACCGGCCGATCATCTGCGTATTTCGTTTCAGGCGCTGAGCGATGATGATCGACTTTTGGAGCTGACGGCTACCGGTCCCGTGTCGACAAAACTTCTGGAAGGAATCGGCCGTGCGGTTGTTGCTTGATACTTCGACCCCAGTCTGTCGTGTGACACTTATGACCGAACAGGGCCGTCACGACTATGAGTGGCAGGCCGACCGCACGTTGGCCAACGGTCTGCTTGGGTATCTGACCCAGCGGTTGGCTGAACATGGCGCGACACTTCAGGACATCACCGACATCGGAGCCATGAAAGGACCGGGTAGCTTCACGGGGCTACGGATCGGTCTGACAGTCTTGAATACGTTGGCCGATACCCTGCACGTACCGATAGTGGGCACGAGCGGTGATGATTGGCAGGCTAACGCTATGACACGACTTGATCGTGGTGAAGATGATCACCTGGTCATGCCGGAATACGGCGGTTCGGCCAATATTACGACACCGCGTAAATAATCGGCTTGCGACCAGACGCACCAGGACGCTACAATATGAGTAGCTTTCGTAGTTTTTGCCAAAGCTGTTTGAAAACATTGATTCCTGGCGCTTTCTTCCCGAACCATCACTGAAAACCACGCGCGTTCCATTCCATCAGTCTGAAACCGTATACATCTTTTCATGAGGGCATCGGAGCTAGAAGCGCCGTGATACAGAAAGGATACGTCTATGATAGAAGCCATCATCGCGTTGGTCGTGGGGGCAATATTCGGCGTGGGCGGTAGCGTCGCTTACGACCGTCAACGCACCGCTCGCGGTAAGAGTCAGGCGACTAAAGAACTGGCTGCCGCCAAGAGCAAGGCCAGCGACATCGTACTGAAAGCAAAGGATGAGGCGCTGGAAATTGAGAATGAGCGTCGCAAGGAATGGAAGAAGACCGAGAACCGCTTGGCTGACCGCGAATCGACGCTTGATCGCAAACTGGATGAGCTTGATAAGCGCGCCGAGAGACTGCGCACGCAGGAAAATGAGGTTGAGGAGCTGAAGGATGAGATCCGACAGATCCGTACCCGGCAGCAGGAAAAGCTTGAGAAAATCGCAGGCCTTAAGAAGGCTGATGCGGCCGATAAGCTGATGCAGATGACCGAACGTGACATCAAGCACGAGCTGGTCGGGTTAGTAAACAAACTTCAAAGCGATGCGATGCAGGATGCCGAAGAGCGTGCCGCGACCATCCTGGTTACGGCGATGGAACGGATGAGCTCTGAGGTAACTGCTGAACGTACCGTCACTGCCATCAAGCTGACCGACGACGAGATGAAGGGTCGCATCATTGGCAAGGAAGGACGTAACATCCAGGCGCTGCAACGCGCGACCGGTGTCGATATCTTAGTCGATGACACGCCAGGTATGATTGTCATGAGCAGCTTCGATCCTGTCCGTCGCCAGGTTGCCCGCCTGAGCCTCGAACTGCTGATGAAAGACGGCCGTATTCACCCGGGTCGTATTGAAGAGGTGGTCGCTAAGGCGCAGAAGCAGATCGATAAGGAAATCGATCGGGCAGGTGAAGATGCCGCCCGTGAAGTTGGTGTCGTTGGTATTCCAAAGGAAATGCTGCGGTTACTCGGTGAATTGAAGTTCCGCACCAGCTATGGACAGAACGTGCTGCTTCATTCGACCGAGATGGCGCATATTGCCGGCATGATTGCCGAAGAAATCGGTGCCAACGTCCGTACGGTCAAGATCGCAACCTTGCTGCATGACGTAGGCAAGGCGGTTACGCACAAGATCGAAGGCAAGCACCATCACATTGGTGCCGAACTGGCCCGCAAGTACGGCATGAGCGATGACATCGTTCATGCGATTGAAGCACACCATGACGATATCGAAGCGACTACGCCGGAGGCATTGGTCGTGCGGGTTGTTGACGCTGCCAGTGCGGCTCGGCCGGGTGCGCGTAACATCAGTGCCGAGAATTTCGCCGAGCGTATGCGTGACCTTGAAAATGTCGCGACCAGTTTCGAAGGAATCGACAAGGCCTATGCTATTTCGGCAGGTCGTGAGGTACGGGTTATCGTACGCCCAGAGAAAATCGATGACCTTTCAAGTATCAAGCTTGCTCGTGATATCGCCAACAAGATCGAAAGTACCATGCAGTATCCTGGTACGATCAAGGTGAATGTTATTCGCGAGACCCGCGCGATCGAGTTCGCGAAGTAGGTTTCTTCATCGGTACGTCCAGGCCGTAAGCCAGGATAAATGAAGCCACGCCGGCACCGCTTAGAACGGTGCCGGTCATCGTTATGATAGGTTGAGTGAGACCGGCCGGAACCGGTAGCATAAACACGATAAAGAGTGGTATCACCACGGCTGCGATCTGTACCACTCCGACGAGACGTCTGCCGAGCTGCCGACGGCGCCTGGCGGGAAGCTTTTGGTGGTGGGTAATGACAGGTAGGATGGTGTTGGCCATCGTTTCCGTCAGCCTATCACCTTTTGTTACCACCGTTCGGGGGAGACGCCATAGCACAACTGCCGTCAACGCAATCATCAGAAGGGTGATGACGCCGACCGTCAGGCTGATGATGGGTGAAATGCCATCGGAGGAGGAATTTGTAGGTGCGGGTGGCTCCACCGGCGTAGCTGTCGGCAGGAAGACGTCCAGTCTGCCACTTTCAAGAAGGGGCGGCGCGGCGATGATGGCAATCCATAACCAAATGAGAATACTCATGAGATAGCCGAATGTACGAAAGCCGGTAGCGAGTCGTCTGCGTAGCATGACCAGGTTCATGCTCTCATCATACCAGAGGCGGGTAGTATAATAAGAAGAGCATGTTTAACTATCCAGTCGTATACGTCGACATCGAGACCACATGAGGAAGTTACCGCACCAGCCGTGTGTTAGAGGTAGCCGCGATACGTCACGAGAATGGTACGACCAAAGAATTCTCGACACTGATAAATCCGCAAGCGCATATCCCAGTCGCTATCACGCGCCTGACAGGTATCACGCAGGCGGATATCGCCGATGCACCGACGTTCGATCAGGTGGCCGATGAATTGTTGGAATTATGTGAAGACGCGATATTCGTCGCACATAACGTCCGCTTCGACTACTCATTCTTAAAGGCTGAATTTGCTCGTGTCGGCATTGAGTTCTCTCCTCGCCTATTCTGTACGGTACGTCTGTCGCGGGCGCTCTACGCGCAACATAAGGGCCATAGCTTGGCGAAACTGATTGATCGACATGAGATTCCCGTCCTTGACCGTCACAGGGCATTGGCGGACGCGCGTGCGATCAAATATTTTACCGAGTTGGCGTTTGACGAGCACGGACAGGAGCGGTTTGCCGAAGCGGTCGCCAGGCAGCTTAAGTCGCAGTATTTGCCCCCAAACCTGGACATGGCCGAGCTGGATGGGATTGGTGATTTGCCGGGCGTGTATATTTTCAAGGATGAACATGGCCAGCCGCTTTATGTAGGCAAGAGCGTAACGCTACGTAGTCGAATCCTTTCGCATTTCCGCGATACGAGCTCGAAGGAACTGAAAATATCGCAACAGGTGCATCATGTCGAGACCATTCATACGGGCAGCGAACTCGGAGCGCTCGTACTGGAATCTAGGTTGGTCAAACAGTTGCAGCCTTTGTTCAACCGTCAGCTGCGGCGCACTAGTCTGTACGCGTTGTTGGTCAAAAGTGAGGTGGCGAGCTATGCGACCCTCGAGGTGCGATCCGGCTCTATCGATCCAGAAACGGATCTTTCCAGCGTGTACGGGATTTACGAGACGCGAACAAAGGCCAAAACGAGGTTGCTGGAGCTTACGCGTACGTTTCAGTTATGTCCTAAGTTGATGGGCATTGAAAAGACGGCAGGCGCCTGTTTTTCGTATCAACTTGGTCGCTGCAAAGGCGCCTGCGTCGGTAAAGAGGCTCCCTCGACATACAATCGTCGCTTCGAGGTTGCTCTTGAGCATTCAAAGGTTGCAACTTGGCCGTTCAAGTCTTCGGTAGCCGTGCCGGTCAACCAGGAAGGAGAGCGGGTCGTCATTGATAACTGGATAATTCGAGGCTTCCTGAATGCCGAGGGCGAGCATATCTATGAAGACCAAGCACCTAATTTTGACGTCGACGAATACAAAATCATTAAACGCTTCTTGCGCAGCAACCTTCAGGTCGTACAGCCCTTTACGGAAAGTTAATACGTATCTCGAACTCAGTCCGTTCTCAGGAAAATCACAGATTCAATTCGTATCATAAGTCTCAGATAAGGAGGTCCTATGGATGACACGCGATTGGAAGGTAAGCACATCGCATTGCTGGCAACCGACGGCTTTGAGGATTTGGAATTGACGCAACCCCTCGACGCGTTACGTGCGGAAGGTGCGATCGTTACGATTATCTCGGACGGTGGCGATGTCATCACGGGCGAGAACGATACCACCATTGATGTCGATGAGTCGATTGAAGAAGTGGATGCGTCGGAGTTTGAGGCCTTGTTGCTACCTGGTGGAGTAAAGAATCCAGATAAGCTACGTATGGATGAGACGGCCGTCATTTTCGTTCGCCATTTTTTTGACCAACATAAACCCGTTGCCGCCATCTGTCACGCACCTTGGCTGCTGGTTGAAGCCGATGTGGTCCGTGATCGTAGGCTAACATCTTGGCCGAGCCTGAAAACGGACATTATTAATGCTGGAGGTGAATGGGTTGATCACGAGGTGGTCGTAGATCAGCGATTGGTGACAAGTCGAAAGCCTGACGATCTCGAAGTTTTCTGCGCGAAAATGATCGAAGAATTTGCTGAAAGTGAACCTGAAGAGCATGAAGTGTGATAATACCTAGTTCCACGAGTTAACTATAAACGAAAGACCCTGCCAGGTAACTGGCAGGGTCCGTGGTATTGGAGATGCGCTAGTACGCCAGACGATGTCCGCTATGGAGCGTCAGGTCAGTTACCTCATAGTCCAAATCGCCATCCGACAGGCGCATGCCGCGCACGGTTCGTAGTGACTGCTGAACGAAGCGTTGTTGCTTGTATAGTCGTTGATTCCGAATCTTTTCCGAATGTTTCTTTTCAAGGCGTTCGATAAATGCTAATCGATCTTGGCGATCTCTCTTCTTCATACTCCCCCTTGTTATGTTTAAGTGCTATACAATAGCACTTAAAGTATAGAATCGTTCCATGACGGTGTCTGTAAGCTACGTCATTGGTATAGTATGAGGCCTTCTACTCAAAAGATGTTATCTGTGACACAATACGAATGTGAACATCTTCACACCACAAGCTATCATCCATCACTTTCCTGATGCGACCGAGCGGACGTACGCTGCCAATCAGACGATTATTTATGATGGCGATCAGCCAACCCAAGTAGCGTTCGTAAAGAGCGGTGCGATAAAATTCTACGACATCGATAGCGACGGTAACGAGAAGATATTGCATATCGGTGGCGAAGGAAGTATCGCGCCATTATTCTATTCGTTTGAAGATAAGCCAGCCGTCGACGCGTACTACGCCACGCTTTGCAAGACAGACGTCCTGTTGGTACCGCTCGCGCAGTTTCGTGAAAAATTAAACACGTCCTCTCAGTTCGCAGCTGATACATTACGGTGGTATGCGACCGAGATGGATCATGTTGTCCTGCGGCTGAAAAGCATGGAAAAAAGTACGGCTAAACAGAAAATCTTACAAGCGCTCTACTACTTGAGCGATCAGCATGCGACCCGAAGCATCATAAAAGGTGAATGGTACCGGATTAACTTTCCCGTCACGCAACAGACGCTTGCCAACCTGACTGGCCTTACTCGTGAAACGGTCAACATTACCCTGAATGATCCGGACTGCCAGGATTTCGTGCGCAACAAACGCGGCCAACGTTTCGAAATAAATAAGGTGGAAGTAGCAAAGCAGATATTCAACTAGAACGACGGATACGTCATCGCTAAGGCTTGTCATCAAGAGTGCCAGGCACAGGAATGAACGTAGCGGTTAGTATTGCTTCCGTGGTTCGATCGGCTCGATCGCTTTCAAGACCGCATCTGGCTTTACCCGGGACTTATTGAGCCCGTCGTCAGCATAGTAACTGGCATGGGGATTCTTACCGATGACCTTCGGCAGCGCGGCCCATTCTTTCGCCAGATTGGCGGCAAACTCTTCCTTTGAAAGCTCCTGGTTGACATACTGCTGGACGCCTCGTCGTTCCAGTAATGTAGCGGCCATCACATCTTGGGTGTCCTGATCAAAGCGCTGCTTCTCCGGGTCGATGTTCAGTTCGTTCACCAGGTCATTCAGTGTCGTATTGATAATTTGATAACGCCCTACGGCGCTACTTGGACTACCCTTCGCTATATATTCCTGTTGCCATTTCATGACATCGGCAATCGGCATATCGGTGAAGGTAACCTTGGAATTTCGGGAATTACCGAAATACGCGTTGTAGTTGTCGCTACTTTCTACCTGAGCGATTAGGTTCAGTAGCGGCCTATAGGTTGAAGGATCGGCACTGAGCCGATGATTGCTCATGTAGTCAGCATACGCGAACGAGCCGGCCAATAGAAGTATGGTTGCCACAAATAACTTGAACGCGTTGTGCGTACGCCACCGCGTGAAAGACCTGATTCGGCCCTGAATAAACTTACGAACCACCATTTCTTCTTTCTATTATAACGGGTCGAGGATAAGCCGACTGTCGGTGGTTTTGACGATAAATAAGAAAAACGTCGAGCGGATGCTCGACGTTTTTCCTGGTCGGGGTGAAAGGACTCGAACCTTCGACCTCACGGTCCCAAACCGCGCGCGCTAGCCAACTGCGCCACACCCCGTTAAGGTGATACCTGCATGATTATAGTCCAAACCTCATAATATTTCCAGTGGTACAATAGAGGTATGAAACAAGCACCCTACCCAGCACCAGATTTCACGTTGACAAGCTCGAACGGCGAGCAGGTTTCGCTACAGGATTTCCGAGGAAAATGGCTTGTGCTCTACTTTTATCCGAAGGACGATACGCCTGGCTGTACCACGGAAGCGTGTAGTCTGCGTGATGCTCGCGATGATCTGCTGGAAGCAGGCGCGGAAGTGGTGGGTATCAGTAAGGATGAGCCATCGGTGCACGAGAAGTTCAAGGCAAAGTACAAACTGAACTTCGTCCTGCTGTCTGACTCCGAAGGTGCCGTTATTGATGCCTATGGTGCATGGGGTAAGAAAATGTTTGGCCGCGAAGGTATCTTACGGAAGACGTTCCTGATCAATCCTGAAGGCGTCGTGGTGAAGGTATGGGGCCGTGTAACACCGCTTGGCCATGGCGAGCAAGTACTAGAAGAACTGAAGAGTCACAAGGCCTAGCGCGGCCGGTTGCTTGCTACTTGTCGCGCACGCGTGGCGAACCGGTCGTCGATGACGCTTGGAGAGAAGTCGCCGTATTTCTTAATGGCAGCTTTCTCGATCAGCCAATCGGCGAGGGCAGGATTCTTCGGTAATAGCGATCCGTGCAGGTAGCTACCGATGACGAAGCGGTAACGTGCGCCTTCCGATTCGTCCTGGCCATTGTTGCCGGCGCCCTTGATGACCTTACCGAGCGGCTGAACACCGTCGCCAAGGAAAGACTGCCCACTATGGTTTTCATAACCGATGATATCGCCGAACTCCGGACTTCTGGTGAGGATATTGCCGATCATACGTTCCGGGCCGCCATGCGTTTCGAGGTTGAAGATACCGATACCTTTGATTTCGTGGCCATCCTTCGTGCGGAAGAACTTGCCAAACAACTGGTATAAGCCGCAGATGACCAGCATGGGAGTATCGGCATTGGTAAGTTCATGCAGCTTGGGCCCGATCTTCAGAAGGTCGTGCTGGATGATATCCTGACCAGCGTCCTGACCACCGCCGCCTATGATGAGGTCGACTTCGTTTGGAAACGCGTCGCCGGGATTATACTCATGCAGTACGGCTTCATAGCCATGCCACTGGGCGCGGCGCATCACCGTCAACACGTTACCCCAGTCACCATAAATATTCATGTCACGAGGATAAAGCTGGAGGATATGGAGCGTAGGTTTCATGAAACTACCTCAACACTAGTGATCTTGCCGAGCTCACGACGTAAGGCGAGCATGGCGGTGTAGGTGCAATAAATACGCTTGGGCATACTGGCATTCTTATCGATGAAATCACGTAATGCCGAGGTAAGCTTGGGTTCGACCGACCCGATCTCAATCTCATCGTATTGCAATCGTAGGGCCATGTCATAGGCTCGAACACCCGTGACGTGGGAGATCGCTGGAGCCAGGCTTTCGAAATCGACGTCCCACAGCCAGCTCATGTCGCGACCATCGGCGTAATTATCATTAATGGCGATCATGGTGGCGTAGTCGCGTGGGTCGAACGATGACAGGCCAAGGCGAAAACCACCAGGGTTCTTAACCAGTACCAGTTCGAGTGGCTGGCCGCCGACCATGAGTTTCTCGCCACGTCCAAAGGCTGGTGTGATACGTTCAAGACTTGCAACCAACTTGTCGGTTGAAAGCCGTTCATCCATGACTTCAGCGACAAGACCTGCCGCTGCAACGGCGTTAAATACGTTATAGATACCTTCGAGTTTTAACGTGACGGTCAATCGCTTGCCGTTAAGCGTAAACGTGGCGGTATGTCCGTCAAGCGTGTCCAGCACGGCGGTCGCCTTTGGAAGCGTATCAGTAGTAGTGCTGGCGCCACCGCGCATATCGTCATCACTCGGGAAACGGTGACGGATTTCAGGGTCGAGGCCGAAATAACGGACCTGTTCCGACGGAAGGCTTTTCGAGACAAGGAGCAGACGTGGGTCTTCACGGTTGATGACTATCGTATCCGAGGTCGACTCTGCCACTGTTTGGAGCAGCTTTGCAGTGTAGTCAATCTCACCGAAACGATCAAGTTGGTCACGCATGACGTTCAAGAGCAGACTATGGGTAGGCTTGATGTGTCGTACGAACTGGACGGCATGGGCCTCATCCAATTCGAGTACGGCGATATCGGCGTTCAGCTCACCCTTCAGGTTGATGTCGCCGAGCAAAGCTGCCGCAACGCCGCGAGTGAAGTTGCTCCCGGTGCGGTTCGTGAAAACTTTCAAGCCCTGGCCTTGCAGCAACTCGACGACCATCTTCGTCGTCGTGGTCTTGCCGTTGGTGCCGCTTATCAGAACGACGCCTTGAGGCAGCTGCGCCAAAGTGTCACTGATGAAGGTCTTATCGAGTCGCTCCACAAATAAGCCGGGCAGGGCCGAGCCGCCGCCGCGCAGACGTGCAGCCGATCGGACAGCCTTTCCGAACAGTGTGACAAGAGGTTTCGGCATATGCTTCATTATACCCTAAGCTCACGAGTGAAAGTACGGTACAATATGCATATGGTTATCGTGTGGGCACTCTCGTGGTGGTACGGCTCCGGCTGGAAGCGGTGCCTGTTGAGTCTGCGGGAGCGCCTTGAGGCATCCTACGATTATTTTTCCATCGGACTCCTCGCGCGCACCCTATTCTCGCCCTATAAGCAGATTTCGGCTGGTCAAGTCCGAGGCCCTATAGGGGTGCAGTTACGGGCATTTGGCGACAGGTTAGTATCACGTATCGTCGGATCGGTGGTACGGGCAATTTTGATCGTGTCTGGCCTGGTTTGGCTTACGGCGCAGACAGTGGTTGGGCTGATGATAGTGATTCTTTGGGGTATGATTCCCTTCCTGCCGTTTATTGGCTTCATCATGATGTTGTCAGGATGGGTGCCAGCATGGCGGTAAGGTTTGAATATCGTTCGCCGAGAGCGGCAAAAAGTAGGCTTGGTCGACATCTGGGCGGCACGAACCGTCGACTGCTACTCGTACTGTCCGCTGCCATAGTCGTGACGGGAATTGGCATGGTAGCTTCGGGTATCTCGCTTGGCTGGCTGATCGCATCACTGGCGGCATGGCCTTTCGTGCTGGTCAAATGGCACGACGGTGAACTTGTGTCGATACCGATTGATAATTCGAATGAGCAGGTTGATGCGGTACTGGAAAGCGATATCCTGGCCCGACTACCGCTGCACCCCTCGCCACAAGATATTGCCAGCGCAATCGGTCAGGTAAGGGGAGGGCAGTTTTTTGGAGCTCGTTTTGGAATCACACCGAACTTCCTATTACAGATAGCTTCTTCCGACCAAGGTGAAACTACTTCGATCTGGCATGAGGCGATGGAGCTACGTGATGAGCTGGGCTTTGATCGTTTGACGGCCGGCATGCTCATACATGCCCTCGTCAAAGCGTTTCCTGATCATGATGCAATTCTGGCCCATAATCATCTTGCACTTGATGACATCATTCACGGAATCGAATGGCAACATCATCTTGATGACTTGGTCGCCCGTCACGCAAAGCCGAAACGGACCGGCGGCGTAGCTCGTGATTGGGCATTCGGTTACACTCCCCTGCTGAGCCGGTTCGGGCAGAACATCAGTCAGCAGATTGCGAATGGCGGGCTTCTTAACGTTGAGCTGGAATCTCACACCGACGCGCTTGATCAGCTCTTAGGCACGTTCTCAACACGAGGAAGACAGAGCATCGCACTAGTTGGTGCGACCGGCGTAGGTAAGACGACGGTAGTGCACGCGCTTGCGGAAAAGCTGCTCGACGCGACCGCTAAGCTACCAGCCGATTTGAAATTCCGCCAGGTAGTGATGATGGATGCGTCTTCGCTTCTGTCGGCAGCTCCTGGTAGGGGCGAGATAGAGAACCTTATCATGCGCATCTTCTCGGAGGCGTATGCCGCCAAGAACATCATCCTTTGTCTTGACGATGCCCAACTGTTCTTTGAGGAAGGCGTCGGTTCGGTCGATCTATCTAACGTATTGCTGCCGATCATCGAAGCCGGCAGACTTCGCTTAATCTTAGCGATGGACGAACAGAGATATCTGCAGATTTCTCAGCGGAATGTTGCGCTGGTCAACGCACTGAACCGAATCAACATCTCCCCTGCTACGCAAGAGGAAACAACCGCTGTGATGCAGGATCAACTGATCGTATATGAATTCACACGCAACGTGACGTATACGTACCAATCGTTAGCTGAGGCGTACCGATTAAGTGAGCGTTACGTGCATGACTTGGCGATGCCAGGCCGGGCGTTGAAGCTGCTCGAAGCAGCGGCGGGTTATGCCGAGAACGGATTGGTGACGATGAATTCGGTTCAGCAAGCGATTGAACGGACGATGGATATCAAGGTAGCCACCGCCTCCGACGGGGACGAACGGGAGAAGCTCCTGAATCTTGAGAGCCTTATTCATGAGCGGATGATCAATCAAACCCGTGCCGTCACGGTGGTCAGTGATGCACTTCGGCGGGCCCGCGCCGGTGTACGCAACCAGGACAGGCCGATTGGAACGTTCCTGTTCCTTGGTCCGACCGGGGTAGGAAAGACCGAACTCGCCAAAGCGCTGGCAGACGTCTACTTCGGGGGTGAGGATCGTATGATTCGTCTTGATTTGAACGAATATGTTCGCAACGAGGATGTCTCACGTCTGATTGCCGACGGCGCCGACGATCCGACCAGCCTGACCGCTCAGGCGATGAAGCAGCCTTTCAGCGTGGTGCTGCTTGATGAGATCGAGAAGGCCCATCCGAACGTCCTGACTACCTTGCTTCAGCTGCTTGACGAGGGCATTTTACGCGATATCAAGAACCGTGAGGTCAGCTTCCGTGACGCGATCGTCATCGCGACCAGTAATGCCGGTGCTGATCGGATCCGCGAGTATATCGAGCGGGGTCATAACATGGACCAGTTTGAGCAGCAATTCATTGACGAACTCATTAATAGCAATCAGTTTAAGCCCGAATTCTTAAACCGTTTTGATGAGATCGTTACCTTCCGACCTCTTGAGAAACCAGAGCTTATTCAAGTCGTCGATCTGATGGTGAAAGGTGTGAACAAGACGCTTGAAGTACAAAAGGTAAAGGTTGATGTCGAGCAGGCGGCCAAGGAACTGTTAGTTGAAAAAGGCTACGACCCGCGACTCGGTGCACGACCGATGCGTCGAGTCGTTCAACGTGCTGTCGAGAATACGGTTGCCAAGCAAATGCTGTCTGGCCAGGCTATGCCGGGATCGACGATCGTGATCACTCAACAGCAAGTCTCAGACATCTTGGGTTCGAAAGAAGAAGCTGATAAATTAGCCAGCTCAAACATTTCAGACTAGTGGTTGTTACTGTGTGGCCGAAAGAGCGACTGTCTTGCGACGTACGAATGAGTATGCCAGTCCGAATGCGAATAGGTAACCGACAAGAATCATACACCGTAAGTCGAGCGGCTGTGTAAGCAAAAGAAGCGTCCCGCAACCGATACCTACCATGGTTCCGGCAAAGTTTATACGTACGAATCGGGCTGGCGTACCATAACCAAATACCGCCATCATAACCATAAGGGAAGTGGCGGTCACCGAAAGTACCATGAGAGTGATATGAATGATTAGTAATATGGTCATGGTTTAACTATAAACCATTGTGGCCCGTCCGCCTATTTATGACGAAAGCGTAGCCCATACACCAAGATGGTCGCTGTCACCGGAAAAGAAGCCGGCGGCATGAACCGAGAGGTTCCGTACGTAGATGTCATCGACATTCATGCGTATCCCAACCATTCTACCTGCAAGGATGCCCAGTCGACGCTTAGGGTTAGGCATCGCGCGATATTCGGGGGAAGGGACAGTGGCGAGGCGTCGCTGGTTCGTTAGCTCGAACACGGAAGTGAATCCCTCTGCCTCAAGCATTTTGCGCGGTTCTTGCCAGGGAAGTGAGTTGAAGTCACCCATGACTACGGCCTGGTCTTCCTGGGAGATGTGTTGTAGGAGAGTGGCCATTTGGAGTGATCGCTCCGGACCATGCAGCTGGAACTTAAGATGCGCACCGACTATGGCCACACCACCGACCCGGGTCAATATTGCCTGTTTTCCGTGTTGCAGGTCGATAGCCTGCGCGTTCGTGACCTTATCGCCGAACATACCAATGTGTTCACCGGCTTTCTTGCGCGAGTGTTTTACCCAATACCCTTCTGGGTAGCTAAGCATGCTTGCGATCAGGCGACCGTGGTTGCCGATCTCGCTTTCTTGGGCTTCGGATAGGTTCACCGCATCAAGGAAGCCGATATCTCGCTCTAATGTAATGAGTCGTTTCGCTAGATTACCAAGTCGGTCACGCTGCGGCATGACCTTGTCGCCATGCGTCAGGTCAAGCAGAACATTCCAAGCAGCCACGTTAAAGGTATCTTCTGAAAGGTGAGGGACGTTATGTTCGAATGCGGACATGGCGTGATAAGAAAAAAATCGATTGGTACACCCGAGAGGATTCGAACCTCTGGCCTTTGGTACCGGAAACCAACGCTCTATCCAGCTGAGCTACGGGTGCATATGGTACCCCGGGTTGGACTTGAACCAACGACCTTAGGCTTAGAAGTCCTCTGCTC